>JAGKWZ010000306.1 GCA_021151605.1 Verrucomicrobiaceae bacterium | reverse complement strand
GTCTATGGCGAGGACCACTTCAGAGGCCAGAGCCGCCTACCAGGCTTCGAGGAAGAGGCCATTGCCAGCCGCCGGGTGAATGCCAAGATTTATGACGCCGCGCTGCGCCTCACCGGCCTGGACCGCACAACCCTGGGCACTTACGCCTACGTTGCCCGCCGCGTGCCTTCGTCGTTGCGCAACGAACATCTCTCCTGGGAGCACCACAAGGCAGTGGCCAAACTCGAGGCGCACGAGCAGACCAAATGGCTGGAGGTGGCCAGAGGCTCCCCGGAGGGCGAGGCCACCGTCTCGACCCGCCGTCTGCGCAAAAGCATCACCGCCGGGCGCCTCCTGAGCCCTGACGAGCTGCGCCTTGATCCTACTGACCGGGGCGAGCCAAACCACATCCCGTTTCTCAACCGCCTCTGGTCCTGGTGGCAGGACATGAAGGAGGACGGCTGGTCAAAGCGAGCCACCCGCGAGCAGAAGGACGCGCTTAAGCGCGATCTGGGGATCGTGCTGCGCATCATCCACGAAATTGGCTAAACCTTTTCAGCACCACCAACGCCATGCAAACCGACACCGACCAACCCCTCCAAGATCAAGCCCTCGAACACGTCCGCGAACTACTCGCCACCCACTGGCGCGATGCCAAAGACTCCGCCGACGAAGACGGCAAGTTCGCCATCGGCCTGCGCATTTCCGTTCTCAACGGCGCACCTGCCAAGCTCAAAGTGAAATGCAGCATCAGCAAAACGATCACTGACGAGATCGAGAGCCAGGTGGACGACCCGGAGCAGATGAAACTGCTGTAACCCAACATCATCCCAAACCCCGAAGATCATTATGACACCCGCAGACATCATCGCCTGGTCGTTGGCACTAGGCCTCGCCTGGGTCGTTCTCGCCCTGTGCATCCCTATTGAGCGCTGGATAGAGCTTCACATGCAGCGCCGAGTGCGCCACAAAGGCTTGGAAAGGCGACTGGAAGAACTGGAACGTCGCTTCAAGGAGCAGTCTCCGCCCGAGGCGTGAAGTTGACTCTCCGCGCAGGCCATGCCCCGCCTGCGCTACCGTGCCCCGAAATCTCCCTCCAGTCTGGAGGCGCGCTTCCTAATGCTCTGGAACCACGTCAAAGGACCGGACTTGGAGAGGGAATACCGCTTCCATCACGAGCGGCGTTGGAGGTCTGATTTTGCGCATGTAGGCGCTCGTGTGTTGATCGAGATCGAGGGCGGCATCTGGGTCAATGGTCGCCACAACCGTGCTGCCGGGTTCAATGCAGATCTGGAGAAATACCTCGCCGCAGGACTCGCTGGCTGGCGCGTGTTCCGATTCGGGCCGGATCAAATCACGCTGGAGAATGTGGAGCGCATGGCTGAGCAGGTTCGTGACGAAATCAGGCGGTTTTCCACCGAATCCACTTTGGCTAAAAAACCTCAAAACGTTGATTATGAACCGCTAGACGACAATCCGGCGGTGAAAAAAGTGGAAAGCTGAAATTTGCGTTCTCATGGAATTTGCTTGGTGGTGTCCCAACCCAGGGTCACGGACGATCTCGAAAAGAGATTCCCTTGCTCGGAGCGGCAGTCGGCTCGCATCGACACTTGTAAGTTCTACCTTCAACACACATGTCTTCGCTCCAAGCCCAGGGCAACTCCGGCCCGCCCCCCTCAAAAGCAATTTCCTAGCATCAGCTAGCTTTCGCGACCAAGCCAAGCCTGGATGAAGGGGTGGCTGCCACTGAATGTGTCGAGAGAGTGCCAGTCGCTGCTGTTCACCGCCGGAGAGAGTGCTCGGACAGCGCCCCGAGAGGGAGACGAGCTTACAGGCTTGCAACATGTGATTGATGGCAGCATCTCCATGCAAACTCGATTCACGCGCGGCGATTTGCAGATGCTTCTTCACACTGAGGTGGGGCCAAAGGCCAAGATCCTGGAAGACCAGTGAGATGTTCCGGCGTGCAGGCGGAACGATGTTTTTACCCTCAGCCGCCACCACACGATCAGCGAGAGTGATGCGACCATTGTTGGGTAGTGCCAAACCTGCGAGCAATCGGAGCAGCGTTGTTTTACCACTGCCATTCGGACCTGCAATCACGCAGCGTTGTCCTGACGCGATGTGCAGTGAGAGGTCATCAAGCACGATATGTCCGCCTACGCTGTGGGTGACATTATGAAGTTCGATGTTCATGATTCAGATCTAAGCGCACGAATTTTCGAGATGATCCATGCCGCGACATGAAAACAAAGTGGCAGCGTGAAGGCAGCAATCCAATAGATGAAACACAACGCCGCTGCCTGAGCCGCGAGGGCATTGTCCATCAGGGCAAACAGCCGCAATGGATAGCTGGACCAGCCCGGTGGCTGCAGGAGGACGGCTCCAGACACATCCGCGAGATCGAGCATGACCACACTCAGGGCCAGCAAGGACATTGGACCCCAGGCGACGGGCAGCAGCACATGCCTGGCGTAAGACATGGTTGAAACTCCGGCCATCTGGGCTGACTCAGTCCATGATTTGGGGATCGAGTTAAACCAGATCACTCCCACGATCACAGCGAAGGGCAGCAGTCGCAATGATGCACAGGCACCGACGAGCGCCGCTTGGCCTGACTCCAGCCAGCCGGTACTGCCGAGGAGCGCTGACAACTGGCGGAAGCCATCAGCATAAAGCTGCGGAGGGGCGGCAAGCAGCAGCAATTGCACGATGAGACAGCATTTTAAAAGTGCGGCGGAGCGGCTGGCCACGAAGATTAACGGCCCGGCCAGCACGAGGATGATGAGTGCTGAGGTGAACGCGAAGTGAAGCGTCACGGGAGCACTCTCAGCGAGCACGGTCAGCGCATCCCACAGATGAGTCGATGCACCTGGAGAACCAAACAATGGCATGATCAAACCAACCAGCGCGATCGCGGAGAGCGCGATGCATGGGATTAGAGTGAGTGTGCTTGATAGAGATCCGCCCTCGTTCATGGCCACAGATCTGGAGGGGGCAATGACGAGTGTTTTTTTCGTGACTGAAGCAAGCAGGCAGGCTGCAGCAATGGCGGGCAAAGCCAGCACGGAACAAGCTGTCAGCAGACGCAAGGCCGCGCGCTCTGGTTGGGCAGAAGCAAAGGCGATATGCACCTCGCTGGCAAAGGTGTGGTGTCCCATCAGTTGGGGTGCGCCCGCATCCCCCAGCAGAAGCAGACTCAACGCGAGACTCAAAGCTAAAGCCGCCGGGAGAGACCGGCGCAGTGCCACACGCGCCAGCAGTCTGCGACCTTGAATCAAAAGACAGGCCTCCCGTTCCGCCACCGCTATCCAGCCTGCGAGCGTTCCGGTGAGCACCGCCACCATGACCGCGGTTTGCAGCCCCAGGGACAGCACGAGTCCACTGCGTCCATCCAGCCAGGAGTGCAGGTTATATGGCAGCACGGCTTTCCAGCCCTGGAGTCCTGCGGCCCAAAGAAAAGGCGGACAAAGCAGACCGGGGGCCAGCCATGTCCAAGCCAGTGTACGAACACGCGGGCGGGCCAGCGTGAGTGCTGCGCCGAGCGGCCAGCCCATGGCGAATCCGATGCCCCAGGTCCATCCTAGCACGGTTAGAGAGCGCCGTAGAGAACCGTGAATCACAGGGTCATTCCAGATCTGCTGCCAGAGTGCGCTCCATGAAACGCTGGACGTGAGGCCAAAGGTCAGCGCAGGTGCCAGCACCAAACCCAGCAAGCACCAAGCCAGTATCTTCCAGATGGTGGCGGGGCATGAGTGATTGGCAGCCATGGTTTGGAAGGGCGCAGGCGCTTCAATATTGCTGTTTGCGCACCCAGTCTTCCAGGAAAGAAACACGCCAGATCTCGAACTCCGCACTGAGCCTTTGATCGTCCAGATCCGCCAGACGAACCTTCTCCAGACTCAGGCCTAGTGAACCGGGTGAGCGCGCCAGGTCATGCATCGGGAAATGGGCGCCCGAGCCTTTGGTCATCCATTCGGCGGTTTCCGCAGAGGCAAGGAACTGCGCAAGCGCCTGTGCCTCCGATGGGTGAGGTGCTTTGGCAACGAGCATGACGGCGGAGGGAACGAGCACTGCGCCTGCCCCTTCCTGATCAGGGACGATGAAACCCACGGGCAGCTTGTCGAGGAGCGCCACGTTTACGTCATCGCTATCGGTCAAGCCGATGGCGAACTCACCGCTGCCCACGCGACGCTTCACCTCGCCATTACTGGCGAGCATCCGTCCGCCATGTTTGGCGAAGTCTTCAAAGAAACGTTGGGCTCCATCACGACCCAGTTGTTGCAGCAGGGCTGCGGCGTGCATCGATGTGGTACCGAAAAGCGGATTCGCCATGCAGGCTCGGCTGGCAAAGTACGGTGTAGCCAGATCAGCCACGGTTTTCGGCAGCGCTTCTGATGAACTCATGGAAGGCTTGTGATAAAGGATCACACGCAGCCGCGAAGGACCGCAGAGCAACCCGGTCTGCGCCTGCATCCGACGCATGGCTTCGAGGGCAGGCTGCGGGTCGGTCGAGGCCAGCTTCGCCGCCAGTCCACGTGAGGCGAGATCGACGGCGCGCATGGCATCACCACTCCAGAAAAGATCCGCCTGCGGTTTCTCCTTCTCAGCCAGCAATCGGGTGACAAGACCTGCACTCTTGGCCGCCTCAGTGTCGGTCACCAGCTTCACGGTGATACCGCTGCGCTCGGTGAACATGCGGCACAGCGGGCGACTGTAGGCCTCGTCCACGCTGGAGTAGAGCACGACGACACGGTCATCTTTCCTCCCGCAGGCTGCGATCATGAACGCTGCCGCGAGCAGCAAGAACTGGAGTTTCACGGCGCGACCGCAGGGCTTAGAATGACATTACCAGACAGAATGTCTGAGTTCGCTGGAGTGCCCAGAGGCAGTTTCGGCAGGGTGAAAAAGCCAAGCCCTTCTGAACTGGCACTGAGCAGAGCTCCCTCAAAAGTCACCGGGCGGGAGATTCCTCCATCGGTGAGTTTGAATGAACCTGTGAAAGTGCCTTTGGCGGCATTGAGCGTCATCTTGAGTCCTGTTGGATTCGTGAGTGTGCTGGTCGCGATGGTTGCCACGTGAGTCTTCGTGATGCGTAAGACCTGATCCAAGTCAGCAAACTGCGACGCAGACTCGACACCACCACGCGCAAAGTCGAGTCGCGCGTTGTCAGGTGCATCCGCGAGTCCTAACAGGATTTGACCGGATGTCGGGACCAGCCATGGCCCGCCTTCGACTTGCACTATGGCACCAGAGAAGCCGGCTTTGTAGTCGCGTGGCAGTGGCGGT
The DNA here is from genome assembly GCA_021151605.1 of Verrucomicrobiaceae bacterium. Taxonomy (GTDB): domain Bacteria; phylum Verrucomicrobiota; class Verrucomicrobiia; order Verrucomicrobiales; family Verrucomicrobiaceae; genus Prosthecobacter. The sequence goes on along the minus strand of JAGKWZ010000306.1, from coordinate 3,215 downwards.
ATGGTTTGAGGTTTCTTGGCCCAGTTTAAGGCACCACTCACAGTGCGGCTGCCATTGATGCTCACCATTCCGCCCAAGGCTCCGGTGGCTTTGTAGAGTTGAAAAAAGAACGGCATCTGGCCATCTGGCCAGAGATACGTGGAGCCAGTGAGAGCCGAACCATCCGCTGCCTTGCCGGTGAAGGTCACGATTCCCGCAGTGCTGGCGGTCCATGTCACGTAACCATAACCCTGCGGGAAGGTCTCATCACTGATCGAGGGCAACAGAGAAGAAGTGTAGTAGCCGACATAGGCTGTCGCAGGGTTGGCCTTTCCATCCCACAGATTCTTCCAGGCAGTAAATTCCAGCGTGTCCCCGTCACCAGCGAGGGTTCCTGTTGCACGTCCTACCCAGCGGCTCGTGTCGATGTCGATCACTAGGGTGAGGGCGGTCTTGCCTTTGCGGAGTATGCTCGTCGTCAGCCTCTGGTTCCCAGCGATGTTCGGGGCAATCTTTCCCGTGAAAGCAAGTTTTTGTGTTCCCAGCAGAATGGTGCCGCTGGCGCTGGTTGGATTGGTGACATTGATCGAAATCATGCCTCCCAGACCTTCTGGCAGCACGCCTGAAACCGGCAGAAGCCCCGTATAGATGCCGTTGAAAGGTGGTAGCGTAGGCCCACGCACGATGAAGGTGATCTTAACAGGCAAACTAGCTCCACCTGGATTCTTCGCAGTGATGCTGGCGATATATTTGCCTGCGGTTGTTGGGGTTCCTGAAATGCTTCCAGAGGTGGCATTCACCGTCAATCCGGGCGGCAGACCTGTTGCCTCCCAAGTCACGGGGAAGTTCAGGCCGCTAAAGCCGCTGAGACTGTAGGGAACACCCACGCCCAGGATGGCTTCCACGACAGGCACAGTGATGACAGGCTTGATGTAGCCTTCTTGATTGAGCGCAATCGTCCAGCCTGCCACGGTCAGCAGGCCAGATCTTAGCTTACCCGATGTCTGTGCATCGACAGAAACGCTGATATTGGCATTTCCGGTACCTCCAGCGCTGCCCAGTGATGCCCAAGTGAGGGTTTCCGCCGTGGTCCATGCTCCAGCTTCGTTTAGATAAAGGGTGTAGCTGCGAGCCTGTGGTCCCACATTTAACACCAGAGGTGAGACGGTGGCCGTCGCACTGGGAACGGCTCCCGCCCATTCGATTTGATCTACCCAACCTGCATCGGCACCTGAGTTCAGATTGGCATCTTTCACATAGCGCCAGCGGATCACATGCGTGTTGGCACCTGCCAGCGTGAAGGTTTTCTGCTGCCAGTCCTGGGCTCCGCTGATACGAGCCTGCTCCACGCCATCAATCTGCACCGCGAGGAAGTCAAAAGTCTCTTCGCAGGAGGTCTTCCACCAGAAGGTTAGCTTGCCAGCGCCTGTCACCGCCGTCTGCATCCAGCTTTCCTGGCTGTGGGTGATCGCGCCGCTTTTGGCGGCATCCGTGCCGTCATGACTGGTGGTAGTGTCACTGGTCCAGTTAGTCGTGCCCCCTGTTCTTACGCCGAGAGTCGCTTTATCCAAAGCATCCGCGAGAGCAGGAGTCAGCGTGCCAGCGGCAGGAGCACCTGGGGAAAGTGTGCTGGTTGTCACCGTATCCAGCCAAGCGGTGTCTAGTCCTGAGATCGTGGCGGCATCTTTTAGATAGCGCCAGCGGACCGTGTGTAAGCCCTGATCCGTGATGTCCACGAAGGTCTGCGCCCAGCTCGTGGAACCGGTGATGAAGCTGCGCTCCTGCCCATTGACCAGTACCTGCAGCTTGTCTGTGGGGTCACACTGCACACGCCAGTAAAAGCTTACGCGAATGGGGCCTGTCACCTTCGTTTCGATCCAGCTCTCCGATTTGTGACCGATAAGGCCCGCCTGGGCTGCATCTACAGAATCACGCAGGTTTTGATTCGTCACGAGCCAGGGCTTGGTCCCACCTGTGGTAAAATCCAATACCGTGTTATCCAGAGCAGCATTCATGCTGATCGGTAGGGCGGGTGTCGGCACGTAACCGGGTATCCACACCACCTCATCCAGCCAGAAGGAAGCCGTTACCTGATAGGTGTACCCTGCGTTTGTGTTGGCATTCCAGCGGATGATGTGGGTGCCTGGGGTGGTGATGTTCAGGGTGTATTTCGTCCAGCCGCTCCCCAGCGCCACCGGCGTTCCCCCATCGAGCTGCACGTTCATGTAGGCACCATTGTTCCGATACCAGAAAGTCATCTGCCCGGCACCCACCACCTGCGTTTCGATCCACGACTCCTGATACTGGCCGATCAGCACGGTGGAGGCGGCGTCAGCGCCATCGTGGCTGCCTTGAGTCGTGCCAAACCATGGATTCATCCGATACGTCGCCCAGGGTAGTTCTCCCGCGTCCACCGCCTGGGCCAGCATCACATTGGCACTGGTGGAGACAGTCACTTCATCCAGGCGCGCTACATCTGTGCCGGTGCCGCCCGCAGGTCTGTCCAGCACCCAGCGCACCAGATGTCTGCCGTTCGCCACGCTGATGGAGGGGCGGCGCCACACACCGTCCGCTGTGGCGGTGGAGGAAAGCGTGCCGTCGATGTAAAAGCGCAGCGTGGCTCCGGCAGCAGTCGTCGGCTTTTGCCAGGAAAAGGATACCGTGGCGGGGCCATCCACATAGGCAGCGCACCAGGACTGTCCCAGACCGGATAGCGGAGTGCTCTCTGCCCAGTCATCATCCACGCTGTTGTTCACATTACCCGGCCCACCCACACCCATCGGCAACCAGGGTGAGGTGGTGTCGGTTAGCCAGTTCAGCTCTGGGGCATCGACGGCGATGCCGAGGGTTGAGCCAAAGACTGCCTCCACCGTCACATCGCTGGACATCGTCACTGTCACCGGATTGATCAGCCCAGAAGCATGACCATGCCACTCGATGAAATTGAAACCCTCCAGCCCCTGCGCCGTCAGCACCACTTTCGTGCCGGGAGCATAGCGCCCCGTCGTGCTCAAAGGCTGGGCGCGAATGCTGCCATTCTGAGCCAACAGGGAGAGCCGGAAAAAGCGGGAACTGCGGTTGGTCGGGCTGGTCCCATCGGCGATCTCTTCTGCGTTCGTGATGCCATCGCCATCCGCATCTCCACTGCCCACTTGAGCCAACCCTGAAAACAAAGACTTCTCCTGCCAGTCTGCCAGCCCGTCATTGTCCGAGTCCAGCGACAACCGTGCCGCCCG
>JAGKWZ010000305.1 GCA_021151605.1 Verrucomicrobiaceae bacterium | reverse complement strand
GAGTTGACTGGTTCACCGCGCCCACTCACCGCCGATGAAGCCAAGCGCTTCCCCATAGGCAGCCAAGCCCGCCCAATCTCCGCGTCGGAACTCCCCAGCTCATCGAGCCTCTCTGAGCCAGTCCAAGTGATCTCTATCGAAGGTATCTTCCTCGCCCATGACCCAAACGGCAAAGCCGTGCTCTGGGGCCCGAAAGTCACCGACTCGCCCCAGCGCTTCCGTCTGCCGGAAGGCGCCGTGCATGTGCGACTGGGGCCCACGGGTCTGATGGCGGCGTGGTGAAATGGACACTCAAATCTCGGGCGACACTTCCTCTTTGGGCGAGCATGACAGGCTCGACTCCGGTTTCGATGAAGAACCTTTGCCCCCCCTCCAGCTGCCTCTGGAGGGCATTCTTTGAGGTCGAACACGCCCTCCTTTGAGCTTCAATACCCCCTCTTTGAAGCCAAAGAGACCCATGTTTGAGCTCAAACATCGCGTTCCAGAGTCGTCGTCCACACTGTGGGCATGGACATGAATGCCGCCTGCTGGTGATGCCAACTCGCGATGAATGACATCACGAGAGTCTATTTTTGTTTCACTTTGGGAGCATGGATGGTTGGAAAAGCCTGATGCGTCCGTTATTCACCACCGCCCTTTCCTTGCTCTGCCTAAACCTTCAGGCAGGTGTCATTCCGACCCCTGTGGTGGAGCCACTGGATAACTTCCACTTCACATTTCAGGCTCGGGTGAGAGGTGAATATCGAAACAATGTCTTTGATTTTAATGACGCACGGGACTCCGTCACGGACGACTCCTGGCTGCTGCACCGCATCCGCCTGGGCATCGAGTGGCAGCCTGCTGATTGGCTAAGGATCGTGGTTCAAGGGCAGGATGTGCGGGAGTCATTCTCCGACCGAGCCGATGTGCCGCTTCAGCAGGGTGCTGAAGGCGATGATGCCTTTGATCTCCGTCTGGCGTCGCTAGAATTCGGCGATCCCAAGCACCTCTCCTTCAAAGTCGGACGCCAAGTCCTGAGCTACGGCGATGAGCGCCTCGTCGGTCCTCTGGAGTGGCTGAACTTCAGCCGCACCTTTGATGCCGCCAAGCTGCACTACCAGCAGGACACTTGGTGGCTGGACGGCTTCGTCTCCAGTGTCGTGCGGCCTCATGAGTCTCACTTCAATGTCTCAGACTTCACCGACACGCAGAATTCACGCCGTGAGGTCTTCAGTGGGCTCTACTTCAGTAGCAGCTTCATCCCTGTGCAGGCGACGGACTTCTACGCCTTTCATCTCCACGAAGAAGCATTGGCAGGGGCCACGGACTTCGTCACGCTCGGCACACGGATGAAAGGTGATCCGCTGAAGCTGGCGGGCTGGGATTACACCTTTGACCTGGCCGGGCAAGCTGGTCAGGTTTTGGGCCAAGATTTGAGAGCCTATGCCTTTCATCTGGAAGGCGGCTATAATTGGCTGAAGACCTCATGGAAGCCAAGGCTCGCGCTGGAATACAGCCATGGCAGTGGTGACGGCAATGCTGCGGACAGACAGACGAACACCTTCCAAAATCTCTTCCCGACGAATCATCCGCCCTATGGATTTATGGACACGATGAGCTGGCAAAACATGCACAATCTGGTGCTCCGACTCGCTGCCCAGCCTCACAGCAAGGTGAAGACCACGCTGGATCTCCACGGTTTCTGGCTGGCGGATACCGGGGATGCCTGGTATCGCGCCAATGGCACGACTCGTGTCCGCAAGATCACGCCTTCTGCCAGCAACGAAGCTGGGGCTGAGGTCGACTTCACGGTGAACGCCAAGCTCACGCCACACCTCGACATGCTCCTCGGCTACAGCCGCTTTTTTGCAGGCTCCTATTTGGAAGATACAGGTCGAGGAGATGACGCCGACTTCGCTTATCTGATGCTGACACTTAACTATTAGGTGCCTTCCCCGCATAGAATCACCTCGGCACGACTGCTAAGTAATTCCTCACCGTGCTCCAGCCTGGGTGGCTGATCTCGCGGCCATCGTTGGTTCGGGCATAAAAGGCGGTCGAGCGGCCGCCATCAAGATTCAGAGCCCGCTGGATGCGCAGGCCGGAGATGAGGCCGGGGGAGGTGAGAAGGTCGGCGAGTCCGTGCAGCGTGGTGCTGTGAGCGGTGCCGATGAGCCAGCCTGAGCCGCTATCGGTGGCGATGAAGGTGCGAGCGGCGAGCTTCGTGCGATTCAGGCCGGTGACAGGCTGGCCTGCATCCACCAGACGCGGGCCGGCTTGGAGGAGATCGCTGGCATTGGCGGTGTCGGGAGACTCGCTGTTCCAGATCAAAGCAGGTTCTCCACCACGCACGCGGATCATGCCGGAGACAAGGCTGGAGCGGGTGAACTGGCCCTGGCGTTTGCCATCGGCGATCATGAGGCCGAGCGGGGTGAAGTCGGGATGAAAGTAGCCGCCATTCACTCCCGCGATGGCTTTCACCGAGCGCATGGAGTCGCCCAAGAGGTCGCTGAAGGACCAGGACTGCGGCTGATCGATCACGCGGAGGGTGCAGGAGCTGCTGTCAAAGCGGACGACGGAGAGCGCGACCTCGCCCTCACTGCCACGCACGCTCAATCGCAGGCAGGAAGCATGGTTTGGCAGAGGGATGACCTCTTCACTCAGCGTGCGCCAAGAGGTCGTGGGCTCCGGTGTGGGCTGAAAAGGCTCCGGCACCGGCACGGGCTCGGGATCGAGCGACGGCGGCGGTGTCGGCAGCGGAGGATGTGCGCAGGAGGCGAGGAACAGGCAGAAGAGCAGGAGCGGGCGCATTGGAAATGCTTCAAAAAAGGCCGTTAAGAAGAATCAGAAGGAACCCAAAGAGAAGGTATCCAACGCCAAAAAGCATCAAACAAGCGGTAATCCTTTGTGGAAGCTCCCAAGACTCCCAATGCACAAACAGGCATAGGGATGTCAGTAGCGAATACCAAGCAGCGAGCGGAGCAAATGACCTGTTCGAGACGAAGGCTGGGTCCACGTTGTCCTGGTGTATGAGTCTTGCCGTGCAGAAGACCAAATAGGCGAAGGCTAAGCCCATGATAAACTTCCAGGCACCATCACTGGGATGCTTGCGGCGACTTGGGATTGGTCGGCGCGTGCTCAACGCAGATTCGCCTCCATCCATGCCTTCATCTCGGCCAAAGCACGCGCACGATGGCTGAGCTGGTTTTTGACCTCAGCGGGGAGCACGCCGAAGGTGTCGGCGAAGCCGTCGGGCTGGAAAAGAGGGTCGTAGCCGAAGCCGCCGATGCCTTGCTCTTCGAGTCTCAGATTGCCCTCGACGGCTCCGTGGGTGACGTGCAGGGTTTGGCCCTCTTTGGCGAGCACGAGGCAGCAGTGGAAACGGCCCGTGAAGGTGGCTGGCGGCAGTTTGCTCAGCTCAGCCTTCAAGCGCACACGGTTGTCGGCATCGGTGGCGTCGGGGCCGGCATAGCGGGCGGAATAGACGCCGGGCTCGCCGTTCAAAGCATCGACTTCGAGCCCCGAGTCATCGGCGATGACATACACTCCGGGCAGAGCGGCGCTGGCGGCTTCGGCTTTGAGGATGGCATTGGCCTCGAAGGTGGTGCCGGTCTCCTCCGGGAGCTGCACGTGAGGGTAGGCTTTTAATCCCTGAACCTGCCAGGGCACACCAAGCATGGCGGCGACTTCCTGGACTTTGTGGGCATTGGAGGTGGCGAAGATGATGTCGGGCATTGGGATGATGTTTAATTGGCAGAGCTGGCAGCAGTGCAACCTTTCTCCTGAGGGTTGCGGCGCATTTTGCTCAACAACTGGGTCAGCTCCATGGCCGCCTCGACTCGGGCGATGGAGACACTCTCGATGCGCTCGATGATGCGGATGATGAATGAAAAAAAGAGTAGGCCGTAAATCATGAATGACCAAAGGGATTCAGACTCAAGTCGTTTCCGCCACAGACTCAACGCGATCCAAACGGCGATCATGAGTAGATCAAAGTAGAGCCCCCACTGCTGAGTGGCTCTCTGAGTCATGCGCTTCTTGAGTTCATCCACCCGCTTGGAGTTCTCCAGGACTTCGAGGCCTTCCAGATACCAGTCTTCCATGGGTTCATCCGAATGCTTCGGCTTCGATGGAGAGGCGAGAATGGATTGGAGCATAGCGTCTGCATTTTGGGGAACCTGAGGCGGAAAAGAAAGGGGATTGTTCGAGACGTGCTGTTCGATCCAGCTTTCCATTCGTAGTCTTGAACCGCTCATGCCACCGCTCCTCACTGTCACCCATCGCCACGGGATTTATCTGCCTGAGGCGGACCTGTGGCTGGACCCGCACTTCGGGGTGGAGCGGGCTTTTATTTCCCATGCTCATGCGGATCATGTGGCACGGCATCAGACGACCTTTTGCTCCGAGCTAACGCTGCATCTGATGCGTGAGCGCTATGGGCTGAAGAAGGACGGCGCTTTCCATGCCCTGCCGATGCGTGAGGTGCATGAATGGGAAGGCTGGGAGCTACGGCTCTTCCCTGCGGGGCATATCCTCGGCTCGGCGATGCTGCATCTGACGCGCAAAAGTGATGGCGCGACGCTGCTCTACACGGGCGACTACAAACTGCGCCAAGGGCTGAGCTCAGAGCGTTGCGAGCTGCTGCCAGCTGACACACTGATCATGGAGACGACCTTTGGGCTGCCGCACTTCCGTTTTCCACCGATGGGCGAGGTGATCTCCCAGATGCTGAAGTTTGTGCGTGAGACGCTGGAGGATGGTGGCATCCCGGTGATGCTCGGCTACTCGCTGGGGAAGGCGCAGGAGATCCTCTGTGCGCTGGCGGAGGCTGGGTTCCCTGTGATGCTCCACAAGTCGGTCTGGGAGATGACAGAGGCGGTGAAGCCGATCCTCGGGAAGCTGCCGGAGTATCGGCTCTTCGATGCCGCGGAGGCACGCGGGCATGTGCTGCTCTTCCCGCCGAGCAATGGCAAGTCGCTGGCGCTGAAGAAGCTCAAAGTCTGCCGCACGGCGATGATGACAGGCTGGGCGCTGCAACCAGGCGCGAGGTATCGCTATCAGGTGGATGAAATTTTCCCGCTGAGTGATCACGCGGACTATCCCGAACTCATCGAGACCGTGGAGACGGTGAAGCCGCGCCGGGTGTATCTGGTGCATGGCTACACGCAGGAGTTCGCGGCGGATCTGCGGGCGCGTGGAGTCGAAGCGTGGACGCTGGAGAAAGCGGACCAGATGGAAATGGGCTTTGCCAGGAATGACGAAGTTCGAATGACGAATGACGAATGTCCTGCGGTGTATGTGGAGCTTTCCAAGAATGGTTTTGCGCGTTGGGCATCGGTTTGTGCGGGGACGGCGGAGGAGTCTTCGAGGCTGAAGAAGGTGGAGCGGCTGTCGGGGTATCTTCGAGAGTTGGAGGAGACAGATTTGGTTCGGGCCGTGAGGTATTGCTCGGGCATGACGAGTGATCCCGCAGCGGGAGAGGCTCCGCTAAACACAGGCTGGGCACTGATCCGGCGGGCCTTGCAGGAGGTCAGTGGCGTGAGTGATGTGGAGTATCGAGCCATCTCACGCAGTCAGGCTGATGCCGGGCGCACGGCGTTTTTGGTGCTGCAAAGAGCAGCGCTGAGTCCTGTCGAGATGCCGTTGGCGGAGGTGGCGCTGCTTTTTGACCAACTGAGAAATGCAGGCAGCCAGGTGGTGCGGGTGAATTTGCTCAAAGCCTGTTTCCAGCGGCTCTCCGCCCAAGATGGCTCCTGGCTGGTGCGACTGATGACGAGTGAGCTGCGCATGGGATCAAAGGAGGGTTTGATCGAGGAAGCCGTGGCCGCTGCCTTTGAGCAAAAAGCGGATGCCGTGCGTGAGGCGGCGATGCTCTGCGGGGACATCGGGCGTGCGGCCCTTCTGGCGAAATCGGGTCGGCTGGAGGAGGCGAAGCCGCGAGCCTTTGTGCCGATCAAGGTGATGCTGGCGTCACCCGAAGAGACGGCGGTGGACATTTGGGAGCGCATGGCGGCAGAGTCGGTCTGGGTGGAGGACAAATACGATGGTATCCGTGCGCAAGTGCATCGTGTGGGTGGTCGTGCGGAGATCTACACACGGGATCTGAAGCCCATCGGTGCCCAGTTCCCGGAGGTCCTGCGGGCGGTGAGTGCGCTGAATACTGATGTGATCCTGGATGGCGAGATCATCGCGTATGCGGAAGGCAAAAAGCTGACCTTCTTTGACCTGCAAAAGCGGCTCGGGCGGCGTGATCAGGCGGACCTTTTCATGCCGAGCGACATCTCGGTGCGCTTCGTCGTCTTTGATCTGCTTTGGCTGAATGAAGAGTCACTGCTGGAGCGCAGCTTGAGCGAGCGTCGGCAGGCTTTGGAGACTTTGCTGATGCCGGAGGGCATGGCGCTGATCACGGTGGAAAAGGCAGCCTCAGCGGAGGAGATTGAGGCGCTCTTCATGGCAGCTCGTCGTCGTGGCAATGAGGGGCTGATCATCAAAGATGCGTCCAGTGCCTATACGCCGGGGCGACGCGGCAAGTCCTGGCTGAAGCTGAAGAAAGCCTTTGCCACGCTGGATGTGGTCGTGGTGAAGGCTGAGCAAGGTCACGGCAAACGTGCCCACGTGCTGAGCGACTACACCTTTGCTGTCCGAGACGAAACCGGAGCGCTGCGAGTGATCGGCAAAGCCTACAGCGGCCTGACCGATGCGGAGATCGAGGAGCTGACGGAGCATTTCACCGCAAACACGCTGGAGCAGAAAGGCCGCGTGCGCTCCGTGGTGCCGGA
>JAGKWZ010000304.1 GCA_021151605.1 Verrucomicrobiaceae bacterium | reverse complement strand
CGCGAGATTCATTTCAATATAATCTTTACTTATAATAACCCCTGGAACCTTATTGAATGTAGCATCTATCCAGGGTTCAGTTAGACCGCAATAAGCAAATAGTGGAGATATAAAAAAATAGAATAGTATTTTCATGTTTTTATTAATTTGTGTAATCAACAACGGGTATCCCATAGTAATCTCTAACCGCATTCTCTAACTGTGCACTACTGCCCGCCTCTTGTTCCTTGTGCGTGCTCCCAGTGGGATGACAGCCTTTGTCTAAATCAAGTGCATGACCTAGCTCGTGAGCTAGCCCAATAAACTGAGGTCTCGTCATATTACCTTTGAGAACGGGGTCAGGGTGCAACTGCTTGACCAATTCGCTGGTTTGTTGGTTGGGGAGCATGGCTGAGTCATTGGGAAAGAGTTTCGATTTCACAGCCTCCTCCGCCAGTATTTTCTTGGGCTCCTGAGAGGCAATTGTCCGATGGGTTTAAGTCAGGTTGGGTTGTGCGTTGAGTTTGCTGGGTCTTTGAAAAGCCCCTTTGGCGCCCTGAAAGGGGGGGGCAATAGATGCTGCTAAGTTCCCTTGATTTCTGTCAAGCAGTTGCACCCTGACCAGTCCAGCCAGCGAGGCGTTGGAGTCTGCGGAGGCTTGTGAAGCCGAATACCATTGGGTGGGGGTTGGTTCATTTATGGCTGGATGCAGGGAGTCTGCATTCGAGGATCAAACTCTTGTGTGTTACTGAAGCTCACGTTGAAGGCACCCAATGATTGAAGGTAGAGCTGAAAGCTCTGATTTAAATCTGAGAGCTCTATTGGAATGCTGGGTAAGCACACTCTCTCATAAGATCCTATTTCATCGGCCGTAGTTCTGTGGACAGGGAAGCTGGGTGCTTCAAAGCTGGTTCAGCAGGTCGCGCTGATGGCGGTCGGCTTCGGTGAGGAGCTTGGGGTCGATATTTTCAAAAACGCGGAGGGCGAGGGTGGGCTGGCGGGCGGCGAGGTGGCAATGGATGAGGCGGCGGGCGGCAGCGGTGTCACCTGGGAAACGTTTGAGATAGGCCTGCCAGAGGCTGACGGCGGAGCCGGGTTTTGCAGCGGCTTCGGCAAGGGTGGCGGAGTAGTGGAGGTCGCGGTTGCTTGGTTGCTGGCGGAGGGCTTCGATGACGACGCGGCGGGCCAGGGCATCCTGCTGGGCGAGTGAGTGGACGGTCGGGCTGAGGGCAGGGTGGGAGAGTGCTTTTCCGAGGAAGTCGATGACCTGAGCGCTGCGTTTGGCCTCTTCGGCCAGTAGGCAGATGCGCTTGAGAACGCTTGGCTCCCCTGTGGCGGCGAGGCGGAGGCAGGCTTCAAGCACGGTCTGAACAGGCAGGTTGGTGTCTGCGAGGCTGGTGTATTCGCGTAGCCAGTGGCGGTATTCGCTGTCGATTTCCGGGTCTTTCAGGAGTTCGGCCGGGGACTGCTGGTGCTCAGGGCTGGTGGCGAGCAGCTTTTCAATCCAGGGCAGGATTTGGGTGGGCTGGCCGCTGATCCGGGCGCTGAGCAGGCCTTGATTTAGCGTGATCTGGAAGCCTGGGTCCGTCGGCGTGAGCTGGCGGAGGCGGTCCAGGTGGATGGAGAGGGCTTCGTCTGACCGGTGGAGCCGGAGGAGGTAGTGGGTCTGAAGCTCGCGGGCTTCTTCCAGGTCTGCTGCGGTGGCGTTTTTCCCCTGGGTTTTTAGCCATTCGCTGATGCCGGCGAGCGCGTCGGCGGGCTGGTTTCTTTCTCGGGCGATCTGGACGTAGGTGCGGGTGAGGTGCCATTTGGCCCCGGGGGTGTCGATCGCGCGTTCGAGGATGGCCATGGCGGCTTCGAGGTCTCCCTGGCGGCGGGCGCGAGTGGCGAGTGTCTCGTAGGCGTAGAGGCGCATGGTGTCGTCAAAGCGATCTCCAGAGGCGGCGATCATGAGGTGGGCTTCCGCATGGGAGGTGCCTTTGATGTCCTGACCTAGCCAGCCGAGCAGCAGGGCATCTCTCAGGGTGCCCGAGTCACGCAGCAGCGGGGTGTCACGGACGGTGAGTTCGCGGAGCTGCTGCATGGGCGGGAGGCGCAGCCACTCATCCGCGAGTGCGAGCCTCTCGTCGGCCAGGAAGGCGATGCTCATGAGGATGGGCTGGGCGGTCTCGGCGGGCACTTTTACCAGGTAGCGCGTGAGCCGCTCGATCTTCGGTGTGCGGAGATCTTCCACGACGGGCTCAGGCCGGAGGCGCCATGCCCAGGCTCCGGCGAGGGCGATGTAAAGGAGGGCTAGGAGGAGGAATTTAGACATGAGGGTATCGGAAATCAGCGCATGGCTGCTTTGGGGGTCTCTGGCAGGATGCGAAGCTGCACAGTGGACTGGCCTGGGACGATGAATTCGATCCTGCCTTTGGTGTCCGCCATGTGGTATTCGGGCAGCCCGTTCGCCAGCATTTGGCACATGGTGCCGGGTTTCATGCCTTCAAAGGCAAATTCGACGGGGCGAGCGTGGGCGACTTGGAGGAGGGCACGACGGCTGCCTGCTTCGAGATAGCGGACACTGGCGCTGGAGGTGGCCAGACGCAGGTAATCTGGCTCGGGCTTGTCAGTCTCGGTGTGCATGACCAGATCGGTGCGGCGAAGGCCGAGGGTGTGGATGTAAATCTGGTCTCCCTGGCGCATGAAGCCCGCCACTCCGGTGCAGAGTGAGAGATCTGGCACCCCGGCGGTTACTGGGAGGCGGATAGTGCGGGCGTAGCCTTCATTGACGATGATCCAGCGGCTGGGGCCTGTCTGGAAGATGCGGGTCCGGGCAGCATCTCTCATGATGCGGGCATAGTGCCCAGCGGTCACGGCCTGGAGAGGCTGGGAAGCGCACCAGTCCATGAGGCGCTCGATTTTCCGCAGGTTGGAGGCGCTGGCGGCATCGTGAAAGCTGAGGCTAAGCTGTACGGGGCTGAGCCAGCGGTTTTGCCCGGTGCGCTGGGCCTCTTCGATGAAGGATTCGACCTCTGGCGTGCCCTGGGTGAGAGGACTGCGGGTCATGAGGGTGGAGAAGCTGGTGCCGATGCCCCAGCTCCGTGGTGGCAGGGCTGGAGTGCGTCCTTCGAGGGTGGTCTGTGTTTGAAGGATGAGGTTTTCCACCCCCATGTCACGGGAGAAGGCCACGGCTTCCTTGCTTGGGAAGCTATCCTGCGGCCAGCTCATGAGTCCCATGGCACGTTCGGGGTTGAGCAATTGGTGATGGAGAAAGGCCAGTGAGCCGGCGATCTCACGCTCCATGATGAGCGGGGTCTTTTTGGCCGCGGCATTGAGCAGGCCGCCGACCGGCTTGCTACCTGCCCAGGAGGTCGGGCGGCTCAGGCCACCGGAGGCTGCCTCCACGGTGGGCAGGGCAAAGATGCTGCGTGCGGCTTGCTCAAGGCGCATCGCTGCTCGGGGTTCCTGGCCCGGACTCCAGCCGCGTAGATCGCCCTCACAGATGGCGACGGTCATGGGGAGGGAATATTTATCGATGATCTTTTCCAGCATGACTTCGCCAGCGCTGGGAAGCCCCGGCTGATCGGTGATCTCGGCGAAGCCGTCTGCATTGATGTGGGTGATGAGCAGTCGGTGCCCGTCCAGGCTGGTGGTGTCCACCACGGGTGTCACGGCCTGGGCGGCAAGGAAGCGCTCCAGGAAGGGCAGGGGGTCCATTTGAGGACCGACCTCCACCGCCAGTGGGTCCAGCCAGAAGCCACCCCAGGAACTGAGGAAAATTTGATCACAAACGCTACCATCGGCCTTCACGGAAAGGATAACCTGGCTGGCATCTGAGGCCGACCGCACTTCCCGCAGGCCACTGGTGCGCGGGGTGATGGCACCGCGGTTCATCAAAAGGCTGTGCTCGACCTGATGAATGAGGGCCTCTTCTGGCTTGGCGAGACTCTTGCCGTTGCCGTTCAGCTCCAGGGCACTGGCCACCTGACTCCAGTCCGCTGCCGTTTCCCAAGGTTGGCCGGTGATCAGGAAGGGCACGTTCTCAGACTTTAGCCCCTGCACCAGACTGACCAGGCTGTGCTGGCGCTCGAGATTCAGGCAGAGCGTTTGGTCCAGGATCACTGCATTGATGGAGACATGCTCTGGCAGCCAGGTCGTCTGGGCCTCCAGGCTGGCATCGTGGTAAACGACTTCATAGCCCAGCCACTCGAGTGAGCCGTGCAGCACGCGGGCGGTGTAGCTCTCCTGGGCAGCTCCCGAATGTAGGACGAGGACTCGGCGGACGGTTTCCTGCAAAGGGCCAAGATTCACTCCGCTCAGCTCTGGGGTGGTGAAAAAAGGCACTCCGCCCAGTTCGCGGATGCGGCTGGCGCGCGCTGGGAGATCCGCCGTATGGCCGGGCTGTCCTAGACCTACAAAGTAAGGCTGCACGCCCTGTCGGTTGGCCTCACGGATCTTGCGTTCATGGCGGGTCAGGTCGTCCTTGTCCGCATCTTTTTCTTCGATGAATAGGATGCCGTCGAGATAGCGGCGTGCCTCATGCAGAAGGGAATAGCCGCCTTCGAGGAAGATGTCCTTGTCAGGATAAGCGGCCTTTAGCAGAGGCAAAACGCCTAGCACGGCGGCGCGCTCTGCATCCTGGCTGATGGTCTCCAATTCCGCGAGCACCACGCCATCAAATCCACGTTCGGCGGCTGTCTCTACCAGTTCATGAACGACGACATGAGCCCAGCGTGGATGGGTGGCGTCAAGTCGGCAGACACCGAGCGCACTGCCTTCCAGAAGGGGGACGCCGAGCTTTTGGGCCAGCACGGCCGCCGGTGAATTGGCCGCCACTTCAAACAAAGGCACACGGGCGAGGCATTTGTTCCCGAGCGCATGAGCGGCTTCTAAATCCACCTTCGCATCCACCCGGAGGATGCAGAGGTCAAAGGCGCTCAGACCGAGGGGCTCTGGCCGCTCCGAGAGATCCACCAGCAGACGCGTCTGAGGCGCGGCTGTAGCAAAACTGAGAGCCATTGCACAAATGACACTCAAAATGCGGAGGCTGGTGCCAAAAAGTGGGTTCAGGTGAGCGGTCATGCTTGAGGGATGAGAATGTGCGCATTTAAGCGACTCATTATATAATTGCAATAATTGCCACCCCTACTGTTTGTAAGATGTTTCTGCGGCCGGAGCCTCTGCGCGTGGCCGACTAAGCCATGCACGAGCTTTCAGAGCGCAGCATGGCTCAGCTACGCCGCGCGCTCGCTGGTGCTTTTTTCAGCTGGCAGAGATTAGCCGTCGGTGATCGGGATCTCGCGGATGGTTTTCCGATCCATCAGGTGGATCGCTTTGCCATCAAAAAGAGTCCGCTCAAACTCGACCTCGATCTTCATCACCGGGTGCTCACCCTGATAAGTCTCTGCGGCTGGCTTGATGGAGTAAACATAGTCATGCAGCGGCGGAGACAGGAAATGCAGCACCGCGGCAATCGCACCATTCTGCTCCTGGTGATGCTTCATCCAGGTCTGGAGGAAGAGATCAAAGGCGGGAGTCTTCAGCACATCCTGCTCAGGATAGCGGCTGCCGAGGCCGAGTTTTTCGATCAATGGGCGCATCTCCTCCACCGTCATCGCGGCACGTACCTGACGGGCCACTTCGTGGTCGTGGATGCCGCCAAAGGTTCGCGTCAGAACCTTTGGTCCCTCACGCCTGCCCTGATTCTGCAGAAACTGGAACTGGGACTGGATGAAGGCAAAGTCGTGCGGCTCAAAGAAGGTCGGCGTGATGTAAAGACGGCGTCCGTCCTTCATGATCGCGTAAAGATTATGCCGCTCCGTGACATGTGAGTCGAACCAGCCCAGCGCACTCGCCTTGTGAGAATGGGAGGTGAACAGGATGTACACCACAGACACCAGCGTGACGGGCAGGGAAAAGAGCGCCCAAGACGGATTGCCGAGGGATTGAGCGGCCTCCGCCTCGTCTGCGGCATCCTGCGGCTTCTCACGCCAGAAAGCCGCCACAATGGCGACCTGAATGAGGATCCAGTTCCAGAAAATATCCCCGGACATCACGAAGATCCCCACGTGCAGCAGCGTCCGCCCGATGCCAAGCCAGACGAACCAGCGCCGGTTCCAAAAGGCCACCAAAAGTGCCAACTCGATGAAGACGGTGAAAAGTTTTAAAGTCATGCCCAGCGGTGCCGTCAGGGCATACATACGGATCGCCCCGGCCTCGTCCCAAAGCAGGTTCCAGCCATGCTGGTAGCAGGAGATGATCAGATTCCCCAGGTCATTGTGCAGTGTCCAGTCCAGCCAGTCCGAACCAATCTGAAGCTTCGCCATACCAGGGATCCAGTAGTGGATTAGATTGGCGCCGACAAAAGCGATCGTCAGTGCCTGGCCCGTTCCTGGCAGGAACCGCTTGATCCAGGGACGCACCAGCCCAGTCGCGAAGAGCAGGTAGGCCATGTCGAGCACCATCTTGCGATTCGTTTGCTCAGGATTCCCCAGGGCTGTGGTCGGCCACTGATTGTAGCTTTGCAGAGCCGTGAAGAGGAAAATGGGGAAGAACGCCGGGCGCAGCACCGTCGTCACGCCGAGCGCCAAGATCAGAAAACGGTCGAAAAGATGCGCCTGACCGAGGTGAAAATTGTATGGGTAAAGCGCCGTCGTCCAGGCCAGCACAAAGATCAGCATCCACACGATGAAGTGCAGATCGCCCCCCGGAAAGAAGCCGCGCCAGGTCCGCCGCTGCCAATGCTGACGAACAAAGAGCCCTCCCAGCACCACCCCGAGCCAGAACTGCCAGGCCTTTATCCC
>JAGKWZ010000040.1 GCA_021151605.1 Verrucomicrobiaceae bacterium | reverse complement strand
CCAAGGGATTATGAGTCCCCTGCTCTAACCGTTGAGCTACAGGAGCAAGTCGTTGATCCTCAATGTTTTAACTGAAAACTCCTTATTGAGACTGGAAAGGAGTGGACAGTTAGGGGACAGTTAAGGCACTCTGAACGCATGGAAACGCCAGAAATGGACACTACTGGACGCGGGCCGCCAATCAAGCGCAAGAAGCGGGATTCCTGCCCGCATTTGGTCGAACAGCTCAGGGCGGGCAAAATCCGCTGGATGCTTACGGGGCATTATGTCGATGGGAAGCGAAGTCGGGAATACTTCACGAATTTGGACACGGCCAAGCGTCGCCTGCAAATGCTGACCACGGCGAGGACGAACACGGGGACTCTGGCCGAGCGTATCGCCCGTGACCCGGAGGTAGCGGCAGATGCGGGCCGGGCGGTGGATTTGCTGACTCCTTACGGCGTCACGCTGCTGGATGCGGCGCGGGATTGGGTGGACTGCCGGAAGGCGCTGGATGGCACCGGGCTGGACTTTGTGGCCGTGGCACGGGAGGCGGCGGCACTCTATGAGTCGAGGCGGGCGGCGCTGACGCTGGCGGCCATCTGGCAGGAGTTCCAGGCGGACGCGGAAACCGCCAAGCTATCCGCGGCATACCGCCACGATCTCAAACGACGCTGGCGACCCTTTGAAGACCATTTCGGGCCTGACTCGCTGGCTTGTGATGTGTCCCCGAAACTGATTCGGAACTGGCTGGCTGGGCTGGCCGTGGGCGATCTATCCAAGGGGAATTACCATCGGACGGTGGGAGCAGTCTTTGCCTATGCGGTCCACCGTGGATTGATTGGCGAAAACCCTTTCCGCAAGGTGAAGAAACCCCGTGTGGAGGCCAGGGACAGCGTGGAGGTGTTCACGCCGGAGCAGATGGCGGCGCTGCTCAAGGCGGCGCATCCTGACTGGCTTCCCGCGCTTGCCATCGCTGGCTTTGCCGGACTGCGGCCCGATGAGATCGGGCGCTTGGAGTGGAAGGAAATCCATCTGGACACGGGCTTTGTCGAGGTGACGGCCCGGAAGGCCAAGGGCGGGCAGCGGCGGCGGCTGGTGGTCATCTCGAAGAACCTCCGGGCATGGCTGGAGCCATACGCGGGCAAGACGGGCCGGGTGGTCAGTTGCCCCAAGGGGATGGAGGACCGCTATAAACGGCAGATGGCGATGAAGGCGGCAGGCATCGAGCGATGGCCGAACGATGTCTTGCGCCATAGCTTCGCCTCCTACCATCTGGCGCTGCATCGAGACATCAATGAGACGGCCTTGCAGCTAGGCCACACATCCACGGCCATGCTCTTCCGGCACTATCGGGAATCGGTGAAGCCGGAGGCAGCGCGGGCATGGTGGGAACTGATGCCGGGGAAGGCCGAAGGGACGAAGCGCAAGGCGGCGAAGAGGTGAAGTCAAAGCCAGCGGGGGAGGGGTTGCGCAGACTGGCGCGGCGCTGGCTCTCTCGATGGATTCGGAGGCGCAAAATTTTTTAGCAATGGCAGGCGCGGGGAGAAAACCAGGCTGGACAATTTGTCCACTTCAGACAATCATTGTCCATGCGAGTCATCAAACCTGTCACGGTGCGCGGCTGGATGCGGGAGCATCCGACCGCCAAGCCTGGACTGGAATGGTGGCTGGATGCTGTGCAGCGCGGGACGTGGCGGAATCTGCCCGAACTGCGGCGCACGTTTCCGGCTGCTGATCCGGTGAAGGTAGCCAGCGGCAGGCAGGTGTTCGTGTTCAATGTCTCCGGGAATGCCTACCGGCTGATTGCTGCCGTCCATTTCAATACTGGCCTTGTCTATGCCCTGGCCTTCATGTCACACGCCGAATACTCCAAGAACCGCTGGAAAACCAAGCTATGAAAACCCGCACTGCCTCACCTGCTCTGACCTTTAAAGCCATGCCCGGCGACTACGGCACGCTCTGCCGTTCTGTGTGGCTGCCGCGTCCTATTCGGGACAAGGCAGACCATGCGGCGGCACTGGCGGCCATCGGCCCGCTTTGGGGACATGAGGCGGACATGAACCGGGATCAATCCGACTGGTTTGAACTGGTGGCTGATCTCATCGCCGACTATGAAGCCAGCACGGAAAAGAAGGCCAAGCCGCTGCCGGTGAGCAAGCGCCTTGCCGGACTGCTGGAGGCGCACGCCATGAAGGCGGCTGATCTCGGGCGACTGCTGGAGCTGGAGCCAAGCATGGGCAGCAAGATCATCAACGGCACGCGGCAACTCACGACGGCACACATTCGCAAGCTGGCGCGTCACTTCGCCATGCCTGCGGATTACTTTTTGGAGGCGTGATCATGAAGGCGAGCGATGCAAAAGCCATCAAGGCCACAGTGGAAGGCGATGATCGTTTCGCCTGGAACTGCGCCCACTGCTCGAATCGGATCTCGTGGAAAAGAGCCTGGAGTCCCGAAGGACGCGGGCCGCTACGCTGGACCTGTTCCTATTGCAGGAAGAGTTCAAAGAATTGGTGCTGGTTTGCTGGTGCTGGCTGGCAGCAAGTCCAATTCGACGAAGATGAATTCGACGTTAAAGGCCAGCCGAGACTTGATCATGAAATGCGGTGGCTCTTCGTATGTGAATGCACGTCGGTTCATCGGCCACATGATTTCGACATAGAAACAGAGCAGTCCATTGAGCCAACTGAGTTTGCTTTTCGTTGTGCCTGTGGTCGGGAGCGCGAGTTTGAAATGCAGGATGGCAAATGGGTGCAGATGAAATTCATTCAGCATGAACTGCCCTTGGTCCAAGAACCTGAAAGACCGGTAGCGGATGAATCAGAGGTGGCAAAATGCGACCCGATAACAGTGAAATTTGAATGCGGTCACTGTCCTGATGTTCATGAAATTGAAGCGGGTTTTCGACTAATTCACTTTTGCGAGCGATGCGGCAGTAAAACCGATCTCACAAGGCACGCCGGTTATATCTGCGGCAAGTGTGGAAAAGAGTTCACCTTTGACGCTAGCAAGAAACCTTTTTGCATGGAGTGCCACAACTACCGTGATTTCACACAGACGGGAAAGATCGAATGGGAATCAACACCAACGACTGAAGGCGCTTTCAATACTGGGGACGAGTTTGAGGAAATGCTGTTTGGTAGAGATGGCGACCCCCAAAAGCCCGGTATGCTGAGGCACTACGAGAAAGCTGATGCGTATGGTCGTCATAAGCTAGCCTTCGAGGCGCGGCAAATCGCTGATGCAGCTCTCCGCTTCATAGTGACACTCGCCAGTGAATATCAAGATTACGATGCTGTGCGCTGGCTGGCTTACCATGCCGAACTTGGCAAGTGCTTCGAGCCTGCGGATTGGTTTGAGAGCATTGAGGACATGCTCACAAAACACGATGACAAGGCTAAGGCGAAACGTGAGTGGGATGAGGTGACAAAGTGGGTCAAAGAAAACCGACCCAATAAGAAGCGCTCAATTCTTGCCACTCTCGTTTTGCGGGCCAGCAAAAGCGCATCGTGGATGAGGTTCCGAATTCGTGATTTCAGGGAATCACTCGAAAGCCCTAAATTGAACTTCAATGGAGATCCAAAACAAAAGGAGTGGAAGCAATGGACTAAATTTCTGGTGGGCCAAAGAGTGTTCCAAGAAACCCTTGATTCGGAAGTAAAGACGAAGGCGGCAGGGTTTGCTTTTCCCGAAGGCTACATGTCGAGCACAACCAGCAAAGACACCGCCGAAGCCTTGGTTGTCGAGGTGCTGCTGCCTTTGGTGAAGTGGCTCAAAAAGCACCGTGCGGACGAATGGCTAAAAGATAGCTTCCCCAAGTTTGAGGACTCAGATGGGAGACTGAACGAAGCTGACATGGAAAGGCGGATTCGTGACGTTCTGAGCCTCCCCAAAAAGGCACGCGTCAAGGGTGGTGAATCGGCTTCCGAATCGAATCCTGTAGCCATGTGACGCTGGTTACAGGATTACCTCTTGTCATACACTGACACGGCACGACACCCGAAGTCCTGAGTATATTGATTCTGCCAGCGTTCACCACGCGACGACTGGCAGGCACGATGCAGGCTAGGGCAGCGCGGGGTGATGTCTGACAATATGTCACCACGAAACAAGAAACTCGAAACAGACGGGCCGGGCCGCAAGGCATCGGCAAAACCCCGGAGTCCAGAACTCGGCACCGGACAAATCAAACAACCCAAACCCCGGCACACTGGCAACGGTGAGCTACTGGCGACACGGCAGGAGATGGCGGCCAAGCTGGGCTGGAGTGTCCGCACCCTGGACCGTATGGTCAAGGGGCGCATGTTGCCCTACGTTCGCGCCGGGCGGCTGGTGCGCTTCGATCCGGGCCGAGTGATGGCGGCGCTTCATCGCAACCTTGAAGTGAAGGAGATCCAGTCATGAAAATGACGCACATTCAAAAAGTGCAGCAAACCGGAGACCCCGACGAGGCCAACGAACTGATCCGGGACGGCTGGCAGCTTCTCGGCATCTTCCAGCGTGCAATGGTATCAGACGGACGCCCGGCAGCATGGGCGCTCTATGTGCTGGGCAAGGTGGGCGCTTCCCGTGATCCGCAAGACATGGAATCTGTCTCGGAACTCTGCGAGTATGAAGCCAACCGAGAACTGCAATCGGGCGCGGTGCTGCTCAAAGTCATCACCCGAAAGGCTGATGATGAAGAGTATCCGCGCTTCATCATCGGGACACCACGCACAGCGGCATAAAAGCCAGCACAGGCGGAGACGGCGGAGAGCTGGCTTTAGGAAAAGAAGGGGGATTCTCTCTTTTCTTTCCCACCGGAACCCCTGCCCATCCCTGCGCGGTTTTTCACCGGAGGCGCATTCCCTGTCCTGTCTGTCATTCGCTGGCGATTGCTGGCGCACTGGCAGGCGGGGCGGGATTCCTCCTCCGGCTGTCTGAAATCGAGCATGGACTGAGGGCTTCGGGGGACTGGCACCGGGCTGGCTCCTCCTCCGCATCTCCCCCGCAACCGGAGGATTCATCATCATGGAACGAGGATTGATTGAGCGGGTGAAGGACTGCTTCACCATTGCAGATGCCTGGCACGCGCTGGGCTTGGAGGGACGCCCGGCGAAGTCATGCCGGACGCCCTGGAGAGATGACCGCAGGCCATCGTTTAGCGTGTTCGCCGAGTCGCGGCGCTGGTTTGATCATTCCGGCGGCGAGGGTGGTGACGTGGTGGACTTTGTGAAGGCAGCGGCTGACCTGGACACAGCGGCGGCGGTGCGCTGGTGCGCGGCGCGGGCCGGGCTGGTGGCGGATGAATCCGGCACGGTGAAGCCACGCCCACGGGCACCCCGAAGACCGGAGCCGATGAGGAAGCCGGAGCCGTGGCCGACTCTGCGACCGGGGACGGCAGAGGAAAAGAAAGCGCTGGCGAGTCTGCGCGGCTTTTCACTGGCAGGCATCGAGCTGGCAGCGCGGCGCGGGCTACTGCATTTCGGCATTTATGATGCGGCCTGCCCGTGGCGGCAGCACTGGCGCGGCCTGTCATTCTGGGCCGTGGCCGATGAGGCGCGGCGGCTGGTGGAGTTGCGGCTTCTGTCTGGTGAATACTGGCCGGAGCGTGACGGAACCCCGCCCCGACGCAAGGCGCACAGCATCGGCAATGGGAAGGATCATCCCTGCGGCATCGAGCTGGCGGCAGGCTTCCCGGTGGTGGCACTGGTGGAAGGAGCGCCGGACCTCATAGCGGCGCATGATGCGGCGCTGCAACTGGACGCGGCGGAACGTGTGGCCGTGTGCTCTGTGCTGGGCGCGGGTGTTCATCGGCTGGCGGTGGAGTGTCTGCCCAACTTCCGGGGAAAGCATGTCCGAATCTATCCGCACACGGATGAAAGCGGCATGAATGCGGCGCGGCAGTGGGCGGCGCAGATCAAGGAGGCGGGCGCGGTGGTGGTGGATGCGTTCGACCTGTCCGGCTTCACCACCAAGGCGGGCAGGCCGGGCAAAGACCTGGCTGACCTGCTGAACGCGGACCCGCACAGCCTGCGGGCAAACCCTGAACTTTTAAATGATCTTTTTCCATGAATAACGTGAACGAACCTAACAAAAAACGGCAGCGGGTGATGGACCCGACACAGGCACCCGCAGGCAGCGGCAGTGCTGGCAATGCCAAGCCCAAGCGGCCCCGAGTCCTGCGAACTTACAACGTGGACGAGGTGATAGCGTTCCAGCCCAAAGAGGGCGCTGATCTCATCGCGGAAGGATTCATCGAGCTGGGGGAAACGGCGCTGCTTTTCGGCCCGCCCGGCTCCTTCAAAGGCTTCATTGTCGGAGACCTGCAACTCTGCGGTGCCAGAGGTGCCGGGCAATGGCTGGGCTTCGATGTGCGGACCCGCTTTGCAAGTCTCTGGCTGAACTGTGAGAATGGGCGCAAGCGCATGAAAAAGCAGTTCACCAAGATGGACCTGCCCGCCGATGCGCGGGACTTCATCCACATCACGGATATTCCCGACGTGCTCAGTCTGGGCAATCCCGAGCTGCAAGAGGACATTCGCGAGGACATCATCACCAAGGATGTCCGGCTTCTGATCGTGGACACGGTGAGCAACTTTTGTCAGGACGAACAAGCGCGGGATTTCAGCGCCTTCTTTGACAATCTGCACCAGCTCTTTCTTGGCATGGAGACACGGCCCGCCGTGCTGCTCATTCATCATTCACGCAAGCCGAAGTCAGAGGACAAGGCAGGCCGGGCGCTGCTGAATCTGATCTCCGGGCACCAGACTATTCAGCGCCGAAGCCGAACCATCATCTTTGCCGGACGTGTGACGGAAGGCTTCAAGGAAAACAGGCTGGCCGTGGTGGCGCTGAAAGTCTCCAACAACGGAGAACTGGAAGGCGAAAAGCGGGCGATGCAACTCAGCGACCGGCACACGATGGAAGAGATCCAAGATTTCGACTGGAGTATCTGGGAGAAGGCCGACGATAGCGCAGGCGGTGCGAAGAAAGACAAGAGCAAGGTGAAGCTGGAGCACTTGCAGGAGGTTTTCAAAGATGGCGCTTTGACGCGGGCCGAGGCCACAAGAAAACTCATGGCATTATGCCAGTGCGGTGACAGCGCGGTATCTGATGCCATCGGCAAGACAAAGGACGGCCAGCCTAAAGGGAAGTTTTGCTATGCCATCGAAGAAACAAACGGCGGGCTGCTGCTGTCTTTGAAACCCGAGCACAGGCCGGAGCCATCGCCTTTCGATGAGGGCGCGGAGGATTGAGCGGGTGGAATCCGGCTCCTCCGGGTGAAAAGCTAGGGGGAGAATGCCGGAGGAGGAGGGCCGTGGAGAACTGGCAACGGCTGGCGTGTCCTGGCAACGATGCCGTTGAAAGACATGTTCCCCCGCCCTACTTTCTATCATGGAACCTATTCGTTGCTCATCGCTATTCGTCCTCTGCTTGGTCTTGGCATTGGCGGACTGCTCCAAGAAAAAGCAGGTTGTAAATAATCAGCAACCCGTGCCTGAAGCGGTTGCTGATGAACTACTCGCGAAGGCCGAGCAGGGCGATGCCGAGGCACAATTTCAGCTTGGCCGAAAGTATATGTCAGGCCGGGATGATCCCGAAGATCAAAACAAAGGGTTTGACTGGTGGCTCAAGGCTGCCACTCAAGGTCACGTTGTAGCTCAAAACAACATAGGCCACTGTTATCAAGGTGGTATCGGTGTTGCGGAAAATGCAGCCGAAGCGGTGAGGTGGTTTGTGAAATCTGCCAAACAGGGGTCCGTTGATGCACAGTATGCGTTGGCTCTGATTTACTCTGAAGGCTTGGGAATGCCCAAGGATGAAGCCGAAGCGATGAAGTGGTATCGCTTGGCGGCAGAACAGGGCCATGTTGTTGCCCAATACGAACTCGCTGAGCGCTTGTATTACGGTTTGGGCACAACCAAAGATGAAGCCGAAGGGACGAAATGGTATCGCTTGGCTGCTGAGCAGGGGCACGTTGAAGCGCAAACCACTTTTGGAGCTTTGTATGCAATCTATGGTGAAACGACGCCCAAGTTTTACGCTGATGCGCTTAAATGGAGTCTCAAAGCTGCCGAGAAGAATAATGCAAACGCTCAGTACAATGTTGGGCTTTTATATTCTGGGGGAAATGGGGTGCCCCAAGATGATGTCCAGGCATTTAAATGGTTCGCCAAGGCCGCCCAACAAGGACACGTTTATGCCCAAGACAAAACGGCACAAATGTATGAAAAAGGGGTGGGAGTTGTCAAAAGTGACAGGGAGGCAGCGAGTTGGTATCTGAAAGCCTCTGAGCAGGGACTTGCTGATGCTCATGCCAGTATCGGAGCCTTGTATTGTGATGGGCGCGGTGTGGCAAAAGACGAAACGAGTGCGTATAAATGGTGGCTCTTGGCGAAGGCTCAAAAAAATGAGCTAAGCACCCCTCAATTGGTGGCTGCCGTTGAACACAATTTACAATTTCTCGAAACGATTCTCACGCCAACGCAACGAGCAGAAGGACAGCGAATGGCACGTGAGTTCACACCACTTAAAGCAACTTCAACAGAAAGCCCAGTTTCACGCGAGAGCCATGCTGAATCGCGTCCCCAATCCACTGGAAGCGGATTCTTCATCACCGAAGATGGCTACCTCATCACCAACCAGCATGTTGCGGATGAAGGAGCGGCGGTGCGTGTGACAACAAGCAACGGAGCCATTACTGCCAAGGTCATTAAAGTGGACCGGGCGAATGACCTGACTCTCCTCAAGGCAGAAGGAAAATTCGCGCCCCTTGCCATCACGTCCAGCCGGGGAGTGCGTCTTGGATCGACAGCAGCCACGGTGGGCTTTCCCAATGTGGGCTTGCAAGGTTACTCGCCCAAGCTCGCGAAAGGAGAAATCGCCAGCCTCGCAGGCATTCAGGATGATGCGCGGCATTTTCAAATCAGTGTGCCCGTCCAGCCGGGGAACTCTGGCGGGGCGCTGGTGGATGAGCATGGCAACGTCATCGGTGTCGTTGTGGCAAAGCTGAGTCAGAAGGCAGCCATCGCGACCACCGGCACTCTGGCGGAGAATGTGAGCTATGCCGTGAAGAGCAGCTATTTATTGAGCTTCCTTGAGTCAGTTCCCGAAGTGGCCGACAAGCTCAAAGAACCGAACACAGATGACCGCAAGTTTGAGGAAGTGATCAAGGACGCTGAACAGGCCGCTGTTCTCGTGTTGGTGTATTGAGCATGGCCGCATTTGGTGAAATGCTGGCAAGAGCTGGCAATCACTGGCGAAGAAAAGGCTTGCGTTCACACATATACGTTCGTATATATGTGAACATGAACGGGAAATTCATCGCCTACTATCGCGTCTCCACTGCTCAACAAGGCAAGAGCGGCTTGGGACTAGAAGCACAACGGGAGGCCGTGAAAGGCCATCTCAACGGGGGAGCTTGGGAATTGCTGGGAGAGTTCACAGAGATCGAATCAGGCAGGCGGAAGAACCGCCCCCAGCTTCAAGCCGCGCTGGCACTGTGCAAAAAGCACAAGGCCACGCTGATCATCGCCAAGCTGGACAGGCTGGCGCGCAATCTGCATTTCATCTCCGGGCTGATGGAGGCCGGGATTGATTTCGTGGCCGTGGACATGCCTACGGCGAACCGTCTCACGGTGCAAATTCTGGCAGCGGTGGCAGAAGAGGAAGCGCGGGCGATCTCCGCACGCACCAAGGCGGCACTTGCGAGCGCAAAGGCCCGAGGCACCAAGCTGGGAACGCATGGCGCTATCCTTGGAGCCGTGAATCATCGGAAGGCACTGGAAACCGTGGAGTCAGTGCGGCCCGTGCTGGCAGAGATCGAAGCGGAAGGAATCAAGACGGTGCGAGGAATCGCGGAAGCCTTGAACAAGCGCAACGTGCCGACTCCATCGGGCGGGCGCTGGCACCCGACGAGCGTTCACCGGCTTCTTACCCGCATGAATTGAGCGGGAAGGTGAGGACTCCGGGCGCGGGGGGAAAGAAGGAGGAGGAAACGATTAAAGCTATGGAAGATAGCAATACTCGCCGAGGCAAAAGCAACCGCAGTGTAGTTTGATAGCTACCAGAAGGTTAAGTGTTCGGGCATGAGTCCCAAACATCTTCTCCCACTTCTTGCCATCCTACCTATCCTTCAATCATGCGTGTCGCCACCCGACCAAAGGGCTGTATTCTTCGGTGATAATATGACATTGATGCGACAGAGCGCCCGAGGGAGTGTGGTCATCATAAAGGACAAAGGGGCTGATGACGACAAGGCACAGGCAAAGAGTTTATATGAGCAAGCTCAATTAAACGCTAATCTAGGTATTGATACCGCGCAGTCGCCACTGAAGCTTCTGAAGCCACTAACTGATGAACAAGACCAAAAGCTAAATTCATATTTGGCTGTGGTTAAATCCAACTCGGAAGCTTTGAAAAAACTGGAGCAACAAGTGCAAATCAAGAAGCCAGTAGTTCCTCAAAAAACCGGTGGGATTTTAGCGTTTATGCCCTTCGTTGGTGCTTCGAGAAAGTCAGTAAATCAGGATTTCAAATTAGATGGCGGGAATTGGTGTGATGTGGCATTAGCTGGGATTGGGTATTTGATTCGCTACAGTGAGGATGACTATAAAAGGCGGTCAGAAGAATGCAAAACAGCGTATGACCGATTGGAGCAGGCGCGCTGGAAGAATTTCGACGACCTGAAGTAAAAAAGTAGGAACACCACTGCAATGGTCTGCGGTAACAGAAAAAGGGGGGCTCCCCGCTTCAAAGCAAAGTAGCAACCGCAGTCCATACGACACTTGAACCAAAGGGAGCGAGACGGCGGCGCGTGCTTCTGAATCTGTGGAGCACTGGAGGAGGGTAAAAGAAAGACCGGGGGGCGGGGGATGAGAACCCGGTTTCACGCTGGGCTTACTCAATGGATTTCGAGGCCGAAAATTTATTGCCAATGGCGGCCCTCAGATCGTCGCCAGATAGGGGACAGTTAAGCGGCGAAAACTGGCGTTTCGTGTCTGCTTCTGGCAAAGACTAATGAGAATCAGAGGCCGAACAACAATTACAAACTATTGATTTACAGTCTATTGCACGGAAATTCATAAGGCCGAGCCTCTGGATTATGAGTCCCCTGCTCTAACCGTTGAGCTACAGGAGCAAGTCGTTGATCCTCAATGTTTTATCTGGAAACGTTCTAATTGAAAACAGAAAACGTGGACAGATAAGGGCACTTAAGGTGTTCTGCGCGCGTGGAAACGCCAGAAACGGACACTACCGGACGAGGGCTGCCAATCAAGCGCAAGAAACGGGATTCCTGTCTGCAGCGCCCGGATCTGCGGGATTGATGACGACATAAACTTCAAAAGCTGTGTCGAGAGCGCTTTTGAGTGAGCACTCCTCAGGAGTTTTAGTGCCCTACAGTCGAAAGCTCTCAAATACGGAGCTGGCGACGATGACCAATTCTCTGAAGAGAATTGGCGACCCCTACGAGAATCGAACTCGTGTCGCATCCGTGAAAGGGATGTGTCCTAACCGCTAGACGAAGGGGTCACTGCTCGGAGTGAGCGGGCGCGGAGATTGCCGCTTGTATGAGATTCTGCAAGGGAAAAGATGGCTTTCTTGCTTGGCCTGCTATTCTCCGCGCCATGTCACTCCTCCGAGCCTCTCTCTATTTTGCCGTTGTAGCCCTTTCTTCACTTCCCTCAAAGGCCGAAGAGCCTGCCAAACCGGCACCTGCAGCCAAGGACGAAAAAGGCAGCAAGGAGAAGAAAGACGAAGCGAAGCCCGACAAGAAAACGGAGACCGAGCACAGCCTCACTCTCGGCGGCCAGAAGATCGACTACACCGCCACCGCAGGCACGCTGGCGCTCAAAGATGCCGAGGGCAAAACCACGGCGGACATCTTCTTCATCGCCTACACCAAGAAAGGCATCACCGATGCGGCCACCCGACCGCTGACCTTTTCCTTCAATGGTGGTCCCGGCTCTTCCTCCGTCTGGATGCACATGGGCCTGCTCGGACCAAAGCGCGTGAAGCTGCGCGATGACGGCTTCGCGGTGCCGCCACCCTATTCGCTCGTGGACAATGAATTCAGCCTGCTGGATGAAACCGACCTCGTCTTCATCGACCCCGTGGGCACGGGTTACAGCCGCGCAGCGAAGCCCGAGGATGCCAAGAACTTCTTCGGCGTGAATGAAGACGCCAAGAGCATCGGCGAATTCATCCGCCTCTATGTCAGCAAGCACTCGCGCTGGCCTTCGCCGAAGTTCCTCATTGGTGAAAGCTACGGCACCACCCGCGCCGCAGCGCTCAGTGGTGAACTCATCCGTGCCCATCGGCTCAATTTGAATGGCATCATGCTCGTCTCCACCGTGCTGAACTTCCAAACCATCTGGGGTGGCGAAGGCAATGACCTGCCGCACATGCTCTTTCTGCCCAGCTACACCGCCACCGCCTGGTATCATAAAAGGCTCGCCGCCGATTTGCTCAAGAAGCCTCTCGCTGAAGTCCTCGCCGAGGCTGAAAACTTCGCCGCTGGTGAATACAACCGCGCCCTGCTCCTCGGTGCTGGTTTGCCTGCCGCTGATCGCGCCAAAGTCGTGAAGGAAATGGCCCGTCTCACCGGCCTCTCGGAAGCCTTTGTCGATGGCTCAAACCTCCGTGTCCCGCTCCATCGCTTCAATGCCGAGCTGTTGCGTGACAAGCGCCTCGTCACCGGTCGCTTCGACAGCCGCTACACGAACTACGTCCGCGATCCGCTCAGCGAGAGCGCCGAGAGTGACCCCAGCGCCGATGCCATTTTCAGCGCCTTTGCCTCCACCTTCAATCACTACGTCCGCAACGATCTGAAGTTCGAGGATGACCGCCCCTACAACATCCTGGCAAGCGTCGGGAAGTGGAACTGGGATGCCGACAACCAGTTCGCCGATGTCTCCGAGATCCTCGCCGAGAGCATGACCGCGAATCCCTTCCTCAAAGTCCACGTCTCGAATGGTTTCTACGACATGGCCACGCCCTACTTCGCCAGCCGCTACACTTTCAACCACCTACGCGTGCATCCTGATCTGCTGAAAAACATCACCCAGGATGACTACGCCTCCGGTCACATGATGTATCTGAACCTGCCCGACCTGAAGAAACAGAAAGCCGACCTCGCCAAGTTCATCCGCGCCGCCAGCGCGCAGTGATCCACGCAGTTCTTGCCACCACGCCATCCCTTTTCATCCTCCGTCCCCTCCATGAAAGCCCTCGTCCTCACCGCCGCCTCCGAGTTTAACTTCGACATCGGTTTCCCCGACCCCGTGCCCGCCGCTGGCGAGGTGCTCGTGCAGATCAAAGCCTGCGGCATCTGCGGCAGTGACATCCACGGTATGGATGGCCGCAGCGGACGCCGCCAGCCGCCCATCGTCATGGGGCATGAGGCAGCGGGAGAAATCATCGCGCTGGGTGAAGGCGTGACCGATTGGAAGATCGGCGACCGTGTCACCTTCGACTCCACCGAATACTGCGGCGAGTGCGACGAATGCCAGTCCGGCTATGTGAACCTCTGCCCGAAGCGCAAAGTCCTCGGCGTCTCCCCAGGCGAGTATCGCCGCCACGGCTGCTTTGCCGAAAAGATCGTGCTGCCAGAGCGCATTCTCTATCTCATCCCTCAGTCGCTCGCGTTTGAAAAAGCTGCCTTTGCCGAGCCAGTGTCCATCGCCCTGCACGCGGTGAATCTGGCGGATGGCATCGAAGTCGGCGAAGCCTTCACCGAGCCTGCTGAAGTCACCGAGAAGACCGAGTCCTGCGGCAACTCCTGCGAATGCCATGGCGAAGAAGCTCCCGGTGGCACAGCTGTCGTCGTTGGTGCCGGTTTGATCGGCCTGCTCGTCGTCCAGGCACTGAAAGCACGCGGCTGGGATCGTGTCATCGCTGTCGATCTCGATGAAAAGCGTCTCGAACTCGCCAAAAAGCTCGGTGCCTCCGATGCCTTCCATGCCAAGCAAGAAGGCCTGGCCGCCCACCTCCGCGAGATCTGCGGTGGTGATGGCGCTGACGCCAGCTTTGAAGTCGTCGGCGCTGCGGCACCGCTGGATCTCGCCATCCGCTGCGTGCGCAAAGGTGGGCAGGTCATCCTCATCGGCAACCTCCAGCCCAACACACCTTTCCCTCTTCAGGAAGTCGTCACCCGCCAACTCACCATCAAAGGCTCCTGCTCCTGCGCTGGTGAGTATCCCGAGGCCATCCGCCGCATCGAAGACGGCAGCATCCAAGTCGAGCCCCTGCTCAGCGCCGTGGCCCCGCTGGAGGAAGGTGCCGGCTGGTTCCACCGCCTCTACGACAACAAAGAAGGCCTGCTCAAAGTGGTGCTAAAGCCTTGATCCGCGCCTCATGCAGCTCAATCACGGCATCCATCTCGGCTACTGCACAAACATCCACCGTGGCGAAACGTGGGAGGAAACTTAGCGCGGTCTGCGTGAGCACACGCTGCGTGTCAAAGAGCGCGTCAGTGGTGGCAAGCCCTACGGCATTGGTCTTCGCCTGAGTGCGCAGGCAGCTCAGGGTAGCAAATCCGTCTTGGAATCTTGCCTCAAGAATTTAACGCCATGCCAAACACTTCTCACAAGACTTCAACTTCACGTCGATGGGCATGGTGGCTCCTTCTACTCCCAGTGCTTTTTGCGGCCTGGATCATCCTTGGGCACAAAGGCAACGTCAGATCCAGGCTGGAGCAGTATCACATCCTCACACCTGGGGCTGACTTTCGTCTCATCCATTCATCAGGCTATCTTCGTGAAAACTGGCATCTGATCGAATGTGCGAACGAAGATGTCTTGGCAGGACAGCCGGGTGGTCTTCCTTTGGATAAACTGACTGGCGAAAAAGAGCTCCATGACGAAACGGCGATTCATCTGTTTCGCCTGAGGAAGGCACATTTCCTTAAGCTCCCTCCAGAGCTGATCTCGTGGGAGGACGATCCTATGTTTTCCGGTATGTTGGAAGTTGTGCTGGGGACTGTGGAAATCGTCAAAACCTCGAAGGGCAGAGCGTTTATTTACCTGAACGTCTTTTGACGCAACTGGTCTCGCCATCTCAGCTCAGCGCCTTGCCCTTCGTCACCCGCACGAAAATCCGCATCCATCGCCCGATACTGCCTCAGCGTGACCTCCGTGGCAGCCATGTGAAACGCCTGTGTGATCGTCACGCGATGCGTCGGCTTCTCATCCCAGTCGGTGTCGTCGAACTTCTCGGGATGCTTCGCGATCTTGTAGTCCGAAGCCGGACCATCCTGCCCCATGACGAAGCTACCCGGCGAGATCGGCACGAGCTTCATGCCGATGGAGTTGGTGATTGGCTCGGCGGAGTGCAGAGAACTGAGTGCTAGGAGAAAAAGGAGCGAGCGCATGTGAGATGAGACTGAACGAGTGGTGGTGGGTTCGCCTGTCTTTGTTCTCAATGGCGAGACGATTGTAAAACCCCTGCCTGGTGGTGAAGTGCGCGCAATGCGTGATTTGAGATTGGCGCATCTGCTTTGCCCGCTAAGAATGGCCGCCCATGAAAATTTTGGTCACAGGCAAAGGCGGCCGCGAGCACGCCCTCATCACCGCTCTGAGTGAGTCTCTCGAACAGCACGAACTCTTCGCCCACCCTGGTAGCGATGCGATTTCGGCGCTCGCCACTCGTGTGGACGTGCCGTCTCTCCCAGACCTGATCGCCTGGATGAAGGCCAATGCCATCGACCTCTGCGTGGCGGGTGAGGAAGCGCTGCTGGTGAAGGATCAAGGCCTGGCGAATCTCTGCGCCGAGGCTGGCATCCCCTGCTGGGGGCCGGTGAAAGAGGCTGCACAACTCGAAGCCTCGAAGGCCTTTGCGAAGCATTTCCTCAAGCGTCACGCCATCCCCACGGCCTCTTACACTGTCTGCACCACCGCCGAGGAAGCTCGCGCGGCACTCACGGAGTTCCCCATCGTGCTGAAGTTTGATGGACTGGCCGCTGGCAAAGGCGTGGCTGTCTGCCCCGATCTCGCCGAGGCGGAGGCCTTCATCTCGGACGTGATGGAGAAGCGCATCTTTGGTGCGGGGAATCTGGTGGTGGAAAGCTGCCTCGTGGGGCCAGAGCTGTCCGTTTTTGCCTCCGTTTGTGATGATCAATACCACATCCTGATGCCCGCCCGTGACTACAAGCGCATCCGCGATGATGACCAGGGCCCGAACACCGGCGGCATGGGCGCGGTGGCGAGCAGAGAAATCGTGACGCCCGAAGTGCTGGCCAGGATCGAGCGCGAGATCGTTCAGCCCACGGTGAATGGCTTGATCCAGGATGGTCTGAAATACCGAGGCTTCCTCTACTTTGGCCTCATGCTCACGCCGGATGGACCGAAGGTGATCGAATACAACTGCCGCTTTGGTGACCCCGAAGCCGAGGCCGTGATGCCGATGGTGCGCGGTGACTTCGCCAACTATGTCTTCCATGCTGCGAAGGGCACGCTGAAACCGGAACTGCTGAACTTTGCCGAAGGCTGGAGCATCTGCGTGATCACCGCCTCCGCAGGCTATCCCGCCACATCGCACAGCGGCGATGTAATCCACGGGCTCGATCAGGTGGAAGGCGCGCGCGTTTACCACTGCGGCACCCGCAAAAACGCGGCGGGCGACTTTGAATCCAACGGCGGCCGTGTGCTCGCCGTGGCCGTGCAGGCCTCATCGCGAACCGAAGCGCGGGAGAAAGCCTACGAGGAGTCGGCGAAGATCACCTTTGATGGGATGCAGCGCCGGAGTGACATCGGGAAACTGCACTTCGAATAGCCGTTTCCCGCCACCACCACATCACGCCTGCTCCGTCGTCTGGAAGTCGGGGTAGGCGTTGGCTGCGTGCTCGGTGAAGTCGAGGCCGTTGATCTGTTCCTCTTCAGTGGCGCGGATGCGCACGACTAGCTTGATAAGCACGAAGACGAGATAGCAGGCGACGAAGGAGTAGAGACTGATGCTGGCGACTCCGAGAGCCTGGACGCCGAGCCGCTCGATGCTGAAGCCTTTCTCATCAAACAGGGCGACGCTCAGAGTGCCCCACCAGCCGCAGGCCAGATGAACAGGCACGGCACCGACGGCGTCATCGATCTGCCAGCGTTCCAGGGCGATGGTCGCGATCGTAGTGACGATACCGCCAATGGCACCGATGACGATGGCCGCTGCGGGGCTGACATTGCCACAGCAGGCCGTGATGGCTACGGCACCGCCGAGGGCACCGTTCATGGCGATGTTCACGTCGGGCTTTCCTTGGATGAACCACATGGAGATCATCGCCGCAATGCCTGCCGCCGAGGGACTGATGGTGGTATTTACCACGAGCCGCCCGATGACCGAACTACCACTGAGTGATGAGCCAGCGTTGAATCCAAACCAGCCGAACCACAGCAACAAAACACCGAGCGTGACGAGCGGGATATTATGACCAGCGATCAGGCGCGACTCGCCATCTTTGCCAAATCGACCGTGGCGCGGCCCCACGGCCAGGATGCCCGCCAGCGCACAGGCACCACCGCAGGCATGGACGACGGATGAGCCTGCGTAGTCCACGAAACCGAGAGCCTCCAGCCAGCCCTTTTCACCACCGATGCCATAGGCCCCGCCAAAGCTGCCCCAGGCCCAGTGGCCGATCACGGGATAAATGAATGCCGTGAAAAGCGCGCAGTAGATGAGGTAACCGAGGAACTTGGTGCGCTCAGCCACGGCACCCGACATGATCGTGCAGGAGACGCCCGCGAAGCCCACCTGGAAGAACCAGAAGACCCAGACCTTGTGATCCCCTGGAAAGCTGGAAAGCCAGAACGTGTCCGCACCGACGACGCCATTCCAGGAGGTGCCGAACATCAAGGAGAAGCCGATAAGCAGGAAGACGAGGGAGCAGATGCAGAAGTCGAGGAAGGACTTCATCACGATATTGATCGTGTTCTTCGCCCGGCAGGCTCCGATCTCCAGCATCACAAACCCTGCCTGCATGAAGAAGACCATCGCTGCTGTGAGGATGATCCAGACATAGTTGATATTCCACTGCGTCTCACTGATCTCACCCGCTGGTGCAGGCACGGGTGCAGGTGTCGCTGCGGCAGCAGGTGCTGCGGCGGCCTCCACAGCAGCAGGAGCAGGGGCAGTGGCGGGCAGTTTCCCCAGCTTTTGCTCGTGGTCTTTGAGGATGCTCAAGATGCTGTCGAGTTTGCCCGCGACCTTATCGTTGGAGTCGAGACGGTTGATGATCCCATCGAGTTTGCTGTCGAGTCGCTCGTTGTTCTCGATCTTGCCGAGGATGCCATCGAGCTTCTTTTCCAGCTTGTTATCAGGAACCCCAATGGAAGGAGCCGATGGCGGAGCTTCGGGCGTTTGCGCGTGAACAGAACTGGAAATCAGGAGGGCCGCAATCGCGGCGGTGAAGTAGAGTCGTTTCATGGGAAATTAGAGCCGGTGGTCGGCCAGAACAGTTTCGAGTTCGCTCATCAAAGCCTGACGCTTACTGCTGTTCGGCACCTGATCGACGAGGGCCACGGCCAGCTTGCGGACCTCGGCGCCTGGCAGGCTGTAAGGATCAGGCGTGCCACGCTTCACCAGAGTGCGGTCGATCATCATGGAGAGCTGCGCCCGTCCCATGACCTTGCCGAGGATGCCTTCGAGCTGCTTGCGGATCTGGCCCCAGTTGTTCACCACGGGCTCCGCTTTGTCGGTCATTTCCTGGAGACGTCGTGGACTCGTCACCACGAGTTCCTCGATGCCATCCGATGTCTTGAGCGTCGCCGCAGAGGCCTCGTTGGAGAGCTGTGCGAGCGCGAGAGCTTGGTCATTGAGCAGGACTGCCGCAGCGCTCGCCACGAGGTCTGCATCCGCCCGGGCCGTGAGCAGCAGCACGAGCACGCTTTCATCCTGAATAACGATTAGCAGCGTTCCGCCATCAAACTCCAGGTAGATTTGGCGCATCTTCCGCCGCACCTGACGGTAGCCATCCACCATCTGGCCGATCGTGGCCTGAAGGTCCAGCGAACGACCATCGGAGAAGGGCATCTGCTTATGCACAGTGTTCTTACCTTTGAAGAGAATCACCCCCGCCACGCCATCGAGACGTTGAAGGGAAGCCGCAGCAGCGATGAGCGTGTTCGGAGTCATGACCGGTCAGATTCTAGCTGCGCACAAGAGATTCGCGCACCTGCCAGAGGCCGCGCCGATTGCTGGAAACCGCTCCATGCCAGCCGGTAGAAGAGGCTCTGAAAGCCGTCTGCCCTTCACGATCTTCCACGATCCCCAAAGTTAGCTGCCTCATGCCCAAAGTATCTGCCAAACGCTGAGCGAAGTAAGTGACGTATTTTACCTCGCTGGCGAAGCGCTGAGCAGACTCTGAGTCACCGCCTGAGACGACCTCGCGTCCCGCAGCCGTCTCGAGCTTGATGAGTCCTGGATCTGGCTCCATGCGAATGACATTCGAGGGTTCTTGCGAGGGACGGTTTGGGTTGATCGGAATGATGCGGGTTGGTTGTTCCACATAAAGTGCAAAAGCACGGCCCATGCCAAGTCGGCGAACTGGCTTGAAACAAAGCCTTCATCTGGGGGCGCTTCTCGTTTCCATTGCCACCGAAAAGACCGCCAATGCATCCGCAACTTCGGCAAAGACATCGTGAAGCCCGAGAAGCTCATCGACCCCCGGTCTCTAATCCGCCTCACTGCGAATCCCTCAAGGCGCGATCTTCATCTGGAGATCGCGCCCTCTTCGTTCGTAGTTCCGGCTTCAGCCGGTTCTTTGAGCCTGACAAGGCTCGTCAGCTCTCCCGTTTCGAGGGCTGTCACGCTAAGTTACGTTAGGTGTCACAAGTGACTTCATCCCACTCCTGCTGTCCGTCTATCCATTCAAAAGCATAGCGCCGCTCTCGTAGCACCCCAAGATTCAAGTCGATAGGTAGACTCTCTTTATTGTGTTGAGCAGCGAGTGCATGACACCACAAATTATACGTCCTTTCATCTTCTGCGAGAATTTCACCTGGTGACCGCAACTTGGATTTCTCAATAAAGCCCTGCAGATCATCACCAAGTGCAGGGATGATTTCATCGACGAGCCGACGTGTATCACAACATTTCGTTGGCAGGCCGAGAGTCTTCACTCGTCCAATCATCCACAGCAGCGTCCACTCCGCCTCCTGCTGCCATTGAAATCGAATGCACTCAGCTTTCGTGCGCCGTTTGCGCCCAAAAAAAGCACGCTCTTTTGGCGTGATTGAATCCCAGATCTTCTGATTCTGAAACCACTCAATGATTGGCTGTGCTTCGACGCCGTAGGCAACTGCAACTATCCCTTGCAATAGAACTGCACGAATAGCGATGTCTTGTGCAGTGTATGCGTAAAGTTGAGAGTAGTCAGCTATTGGAGGCACGTTCGCCGTGGTGGCAACGCCCAGCGATTTAGCCCAAGTCTTTGTTTCATTCATATGCAGTTGTCTGTGGTAGTAGACCACAGCCATTTTCCACCAAAACAATCTGTATGTCAGTAGCTTTATCCCCGACAAAGATGAACAAGCTGTGATGCAAAGTTACACCGTCGTCGGCACTGGCGGCTCCTCATCATCACCACCAGAGACGCGGTCGCGGAGGAGATGCTCTTGCATGTAGAGAGGCAGCTTTTCGGGCTGGCGGGGGAACATTTCGCCGAGCTTGTTCAGGTTCAGGAACAGCATGAGCTGGAGATTGTAGCGCGCCTGCTTCTTGCCTTCCTGAGTGGAGGTTTTGTCACCCGTAGTTTCCATGCAGGCATTCAGGATGGAGGTCCATTGCGCTTGGAGATTGTTCGTCAGAGTGACAATGGCCGGGGCCAAGTCCGCCGCATGGGCGGTGACGGCGGCATGGAGGGTGTTCAGGTGGATGGCGAGCTGGTCATCACGGCAGGAGCCAAAGATGCTGCGACCATTCGGCAGAGCCTCCATGAGCACCAAGCTGCTGTCGGCATAGGCACTGATGATGCCACCTTCCACGCGCTCGACACCGCTTAGCAGAGTGTCCTGGCGGAAGTTCTTCTTCGCCAGATTGCGCGCCTTGCGCAGAGCCAGCTTCGTCTCGTCATCGCTCACACAGTCAGCCACGAGCTGATAAGCGCTGGTGGTGGCGGTGATGCGGGCCGTGAGCTCGCCGGAGGGATTGTTGGCGATCATCCGCTGGAGATGATCGGTGGAAAAGGCCAGCAGCTCAGCGATGCTGATGCCAGGATCGTCAAAGGGGTTCTCCAAGAAGGTGCTCAGCTTTCTCATAGTCGTAGGGTATGGGTCGGGTGAATCAAAGCGAACCCCGCTGTCAAAGAAGGCAAAATTCCAACGAGTCATGGCAGGATATGCGTCTGAATTATGGATGCTTTTACAGGATTTGGGCAAAAACAGGAAGTCAAAACTTCGCCAACCCCATTTTCCCCCGGATAGACTCGGGTGCGAACCGCCTAAACCACGGACGGCACCTAGCTTTTCAGAAGCTCTTTGTCAGAATGCCAAATCGTTTCAGGCTCTCCCGAAACGACTCGTCAAAACAAAAACGGTCTTCGGGACGCCCAGAAGCGCATCGTCAGGAGAAAAACGGCCTTCAGGACGACCGGAAGCGACCTGTCAGAATAAAAATGACCTTCGGGACAGCCGGAAAATCATCGTCAAAATAAAAACGACCTTCGGGACGGCCAGAAGGTCACTGTGAATTTTCACAGTAGGCTTCGGGACGTCCAGAAGCTCATTTTCAAAATCAAAATCGCCTTCAGTTGCACAAAAATGCAGGTTTTTTCCCGAAGTTAGGGGTTACGGGGCTGACACCCTCAAAACTTTAGGCCCCACCATTCCAGCACCCGCTGATGAAATACATGGGTGTCCCAGCCGAGAGCCATGAGGATATTCACATCAAACAGGATACCCATGGCTCAAAAGCCTTCCTCCGCGATGAGCTGTGAGATGACCTCCGGCTGAATGGGAGCCGCTCCCGCAGGCTGAGTGAACGGGGTGAACCACAATGCGTCAGCTTGCGTGGGCGTTGGCTGCCTTTTGGCAAAGCGCAGCGTCACGCCATCGCTCACCAAATCGACATCGAGCCGACGTTCGCCCTGGACGTCGAACAGTCGGAGGATGGTAGGAGGCAGGATCACATGCCCGTCTTCATTCAAGGTGGCAGTCATGCTCATGGCATCATGCTTTCATGCTGAGGCGTCATTTTCAACCGCGAAGATAGAAGCCTCACTTCTTCACCGCCCCGAGCACCTGAAGCTCATGGATGGACCAGAAGGTCCCCTTCGCTTCACCGAGTTGGGAGATGCGGATGGATTTGGCTTTGGTGGGCTGGGTGAAGAGGTAGTCGATGACGCCGGCTTCGCCCTCGCCTTGCAGCGTGGGCTTCTCCCATTCGGTGCCGTTGGGGGAGAGTTCGATCTTGAACTTGCGCGGGTAGTCGTTGCGGGATTTGCCGGTGTCGAGGGTGAGGCCGGTGATGTCGGTGGGCTCGGGGAGGTCGATTTGGAACCACATGTCGGGGCTCTGTGGCTTGCGGGTGTCCCAGCGGGTGGCGAGGTCGCCGTCGATGGCTTTAGCGGCTTCTTTATCGTTGTGACTGGTGGTGAGTTTCCACGCGGCGCGGTTCGGCAAGGGCTGCGGGTAGAGGGCGCGGAGTTCTTCGATGGTCCACGGCGTCACGCGTTTGCCGAGTTCTTTGCGCAAGGCGGCGACTTCTTTTTTGTCCACGAGCTTGCCGCTGTTGCCAAAGGCTTTGCGGATGTAGCTGGCGACATCGGCGATCCATTGGTCGTTGTTGGTGGCCATGGGAACCATGGCGGCTTCGTAGGTTTTGCCGTCGATGGGACCGGCGAGACCATTCAACATCACACGCACGATGGCATCGCCTTGCACGGCGGTGCGTGATCCGGCGAGCGGTGGGGCGAGTGTGGCACCTTCGCGACCCGCGATGGGCATGCCCGCACCGTCAAAGCCGTGGCAGGCAAAGCAAAGCGAGCGGAAGATCTCCTGGCCGCGCTCGAGCTGCTTCTTTTCGTCCTTCGTGAAGCTGCCGCTGATCTTCGGTGCCTCGACGAGCAACTGTGCGCCGATTTCCTTCACGCCGACGCTGGCGGAGGTCATGAGCGTCATCTGCGCTTCGTCTTTCCACTTGGGCCAGTTGAGGTGCTTCGCCGTGTAAAGCGTCTGCAGCACGACGGTTGGGTCTTTGTCGGCCTTGAGGGCTTGGATGTCGGCGATCAAAGCGGTGTCGCCTTTTTTGAGCAGCGATTCAGCCACACGGATGGCGCTGGCGCGGACTTGCGCATGCTCGTCCTTCATCGCAGCGCGGAGAATGTCCGGTGTGACGGCATCGAGGCCTTCGAGCGTCCACAGAGCATGCAGGCGGGCAAGGTGGTTGTCATGCTTGAGCAGGGAAACGAGCGCGGGAACCACGGTTTGGTCGTTTTTGACGATAAGCATGCGCTGCGCGGTATCGCGCCAGAAGCCGTTTGGATGCGTGAGATGCGCGACAAGCTGTGCGGGCGTTTCGCCGATCATTTTCGGCTGCGGGCCGGGTTTGAAGTCTTTATGCACGAGACGCCACACGCGGCCATGACCGGCAACGTGCTGCATGCCGGTCGGCTCGATGGCTCCACGCAGGAAGCTGCCTGGCTTGACCCAATTTCCTTCCTGAATGATGCCGCGATACGCATCGACGATGTAGAGGCAGCCATCGGGGCCGGTGGTCATGTTCAGCGGGCGGAAGTTCGGATCGCTGCTGCGGATGAACTCGCTCATCTGCTCCTCATACGGGTTCGCGACGGTGGTGATGCCGTCTTTGATCTCCACTGTGGCACGTCGGATGAGACGACCGACAGGCTCAGGCAGGAAGACGTTGCCATAAAGCTCCTTCGGCAGGCGATCCCCGCGATATACAGTCTGTCCGGCGCAGCCGGTGAAGTGGTTCAAGCGCTTGTCCTCCGGCGAATGGAAGCGTCCGGGGCCGCCCTGGAAATCACCGAGCGCGACGATGGGCCACACGGTGTCGAACTTCTCGCTCTTCTGCTGCGTCACATTGATCGCGGCATACAGAATGGGCGCTTGGTAGTTCCACAGGCCTTTTTCGCCGCCGGCATTGCTCCACCACATCTTGCCGTAGTCATCTTGAGCCAATCCCCACTGGCCGCCATTCGGCGCGGTGTTTTCTTTGAGTGCCGGTTGCTTCTCGCCAGCCCAGCGCAGGCGGTAGCCGTTGTAGGTAGTGTAGATCCAGTTATCCAGGCCCCAGACGAGACCGCTGGGCTGATGCTCCATGTTTCCACCCCGCGGCCCGCCGACATACCAGGGCGCTTGCTCATCGGCCACGCCGTCGCCATTCGCATCGCGATGCAGCGTGATGTCATTCGTGTTCGTGATGCCAACGAGCACCCGGTCATCCAGCGGCAGCACCATGCGAGGCAGCAAGAGGTTATCCAGATACACGCTGTGCTTGTCGAAGACGCCGTCGCCCTTCGTCGATTCATGCAGCGAGATGCGGCTCTTTGGCGTGAGTTCGTCCGTGCCGTCGATGTCCTGCATGTAGGTGCGCATCTCGACGACGTACATCTTGCCATCCCCATCAAAGGCGATCGCCATCGGCTCCTTGATCAGCGGATCGCTCAAAACCAGCTCCAGCGAGTAGCCGTCTGGCAACTGGATCGTCTTCAGCTCTTCCTCCGGCGTCTTGGCCTGGATGGGGAAGGTGTAAGTGGGGTTTGTTTCTGCGAACGCGGCAGCACTCGCGAGCGCGAGAAGGGAAAGTAGGCGAAGGGTCATTTTGAGGGGCGCAGTAGTCGTGAAAAGGGGCGGAGGTCTTGCAACCTCCGCCCCGATGAATTTGCGACTGTTTGGCTTTGGCGGCTACTTCTTCGCATCTGCCTCAGCGAGGATCTTCTTCGCTTCATCCGCACCGATCTCACGCACGAAAAGATTCCGCCAGCGGATCTCGCCTCCGTGGGTTTGCAGCATGATCGGGCCTTTGGCAGGGTAGGGGATAGCTTTGTCGGGATAGTTCTCCATCGGCGCACCATCGACGACGAGCTTGTCATTCAGCCACACCCAGGTGCGCGCACCGATCTGGCGTATGCGGAAGCTGTTCCACTCGCCGAAGTCCTTGTCAGCGATCACGAGGGGATCGCGGCCAGGAGTGTCCGGCGTGTTGTTGAAAAGACCGCCGGAGCCGAGGTGTGGGCGACGCGTTGGCTTCGCCGGATCAAAGACTTGGTTCTTATCCCAGATCTGCACCTGCGGCACGCCGCGCAGGTAGATGCCACTGTCGGCTTTCGGCACAGTCTTGTATTCGATGAGGAACTCCATGTCGCCATACTCCTGCTCGGTGGTGGCGTAGGGCCCGTGGCCGTCGTTCACGAGTTCGCCATTTTCGGCCTTCCAGTTCGTGGGGAACTCTTCACGCATCTTCTTCAGCGCCGCGTCTTTCTTTTCACCGGTGAGCTTCTGGACGCTGTGTGGATTCAGGCCATACCAACCTGTGAGATCCTTGCCATTAAAGATGGCTTTAAAGCCTGCAGGCGGCTCGGCGGCTTGAAGAGACGAGAGAACGAGGAGGGCGGCGAAGGGAAGAAGCTTCATGGTGGTGGGCAACAAACGGAAGATCTCGCGAAACAGTTTCACCCGCCGCCCAAGCGATGCAGAATGCCGCGTGAAACTCGACCGCCTCATCGCCAAACACCGCTCGCTCGGGCGGAGCGAGGCGCATCGGCTCATCGCTGCCGGATGCGTGCGAGTGAATGGCGAGGTAGTCCTGGGCAATCAGCATGAGGTGGATCGTTTCACCCAAGTGGAGCTGGAGGCCGAAGTCGTGCAGCAGGCCGAGCGGGCGCTCTACCTGATGATGCACAAGCCCGGCGGAGTCGTCAGCGCCACCGTCGATGCCGAGCATCAGACCGTGATCGACCTCATCGACGATCCCGACAAACACACGCTGCACATCGCCGGACGACTCGACCGCTGGTCCACGGGTCTGCTGCTGCTGACCAACGATGGCCGCTGGTCGAAGCAGCTTATGGATGCACAATCCAAGGTGCCGAAGACCTATATCGTGGAAACCGATGCGCCCATCCCAAGTGATGCGGTCGCCGCCTTTGAGCGTGGTTTTCATTTCGCCGCTGAAGGCATCACCACGCTGCCCAGTGAACTGGTGATCCTCAGCGAACGTCGTGCTCGCGTGACGCTTCACGAAGGCCGTCATCACCAGATCAAGCGCATGTTTGGCCGCGTCGGATGCTTTGTCACCGCGCTGCATCGGGAGAGCATCGGCAGGCTGACTTTGCCTGAAGATCTGGCCGCAGGGCAGTGGCGTGCTTTGATGGCGGAGGAAGTGAAGGACGTGATTCGCGTCACGCCTTGAGGATCAGTCTTGCCATCCACACGACGTTTTGTCAGGCTTCCGGCATGAAACGAGTTTTTCTTTTTTCCCTGCTCTCCCTCTCACTGCTGCACGCTGAGGCTGTCAAAGACCGCGAAGGCGCGGTGCGTGCAGATAAAGCGAAGATGGAGGCGGATAAACGTTGGGCCTACAATGATATCGAGAGCGGATTCCGGCAGGCAAAGCTCACGGGGAAGCCGCTGCTCATTGTGATGCGATGCGTGCCCTGTCTTGCCTGCATGGGCCTGGACTCGGCGGTGCTGATGGAGAGTGAGCAACTCACCGCGCTCCTCGATCAGTTTGTCTGTGTTCGCGTCATCAATGCCAACGCGCTGGACCTCACGAAGTTCCAGTTCGACTTCGACCTCTCCTTCTCCACCCTCTTTTTCAATAGTGACGGCACCGTGTATGGCCGCTACGGCTCGTGGACA
Source organism: Verrucomicrobiaceae bacterium (assembly GCA_021151605.1). Classification (GTDB taxonomy): domain Bacteria; phylum Verrucomicrobiota; class Verrucomicrobiia; order Verrucomicrobiales; family Verrucomicrobiaceae; genus Prosthecobacter. The sequence goes on along the minus strand of JAGKWZ010000040.1, from coordinate 2,631 downwards.
CACCAAAAGAACTCGGCGGACCAAACTCTGGCTGGCTACAAAAAGGCACTCGAGGCCGCTCTCGCCATCCATAAAGACTACCCAACCAACAAGGCCAGCCTGGCCGACAAGCAGCCCGGCCCGATTCCCTTTGTGAATCCAACCGACATCCCAAAGCTGGCCGAGAAGTACAAACGTGAACTCGATTGGGAAGGCAAGGTCGTCCAAAGCTGCGTCCACTGCCACATGATCGGCGATGCTCTGCGCACTTCGTATCGAGATCAAAAGCAGCCTGTGCCTGACGAATGGGTTTACCCGATGCCTTCACCCGAGACTCTGGGGATGTCACTCCTGGCGAATCATGTGGCGACAGTCAGTGCTGTCGCCTCTGGAAGTCTGGCTGAGAAGGCCGGCGTAAAAGCTGGAGATGAAATCACCGCCTTTGGCGGACAACCGCTAATCTCCGTGGCCGACATCAGTTGGGCGTTGCATCGCACGGGGGACAGCGCACAGCATGAAATCCGTATCAAGCGAAGTGGAGTGGAAACAAAGCTACTGCTCGACCTTCCGTCTGGTTGGAAAAAGCAGACCGACAATTCAGGCAAGGTTTCTGCGTGGTCCATGCGTGGCATGGCGGCAGGTGGACTCAACATGCTGGACCTCACGGATGCGGAGCGAAAAGCTCGCAACCTTGGAACTGATGGCATGGCGCTATGGGTGAAAGGCCTCGGCATGTATGGCATTCACGCTGCGGCGAAGAAGGCAGGTTTCCAGAAAGAGGATGTGCTGATCGAAGTCGCAGGCATAAAGCACCGAATCACCGAAAGCCGCCTTCACGGTCACCTCATGCAGGAGCACCGAAAAGGCGATAAAGTGCCGGTCAAAGTCCTGCGTGGAGACAAGACCCTGGATCTGCTCCTGCCCATGCAGTGATCTTACTTCACATCGTCCCAGCTCAGATCAAAGCGCAGCAGGTATTTCTTTAGCCGGTCCGCATCATTCATCTTCGAGCGCTTCATACGAGACACGGTAAACAGCTTCCGCCCCGCATCTGAGAGCGTCTTGCTCTCCCGGCATGTCTTGATCACGAACTCAAGCTGCACTCGGTCAAACGGGTCGAGCTGCGAGGCATCAAGCCCACCGTAAAGCGAACTTCCAAGTTCGTTTTCTTTTCCCACTTCACGCCAGGCCTCTTTGAGTCGAAGAACCTCCGCCTCCACGCACGCCACCGTGATCCGCCCCTTCGGAGCCAGCGTGGCCATGCGAGTCACCGCGGCGTTCAGATCACGGAAATTGGCGCTCCACTTGGATTCCGGTCCTTTCGCGAACTTCAGGAAAGCCTCACGTGCCTCCTTGTTCATGCGCACCTGACGCCGATGCGATTTTGCGTAGCGTTCCAGCTCGAAATCGAGGTTCGCCGCGATGTCTTCGCGACGCTCCGCGAGGCTCGGAAGCGTGAAAGTCCACAGATTGATCCTCGCGAGCAAATCATCGCGGAATTTGCCCGCAGCGACTTGCGCCCGCAGATCGCGATTCGTTCCCGCGATGAGCTGGAAGTCGCTCTGCACAGCCTTGTCGCTACCGAGCGGCAGGAAAGTCTTGTCTTCGAGTGCACGCAAAAGCATCGCCTGCTCATCGAGACCCAGTTCGCCGATCTCATCGAGGAAGATAAGGCCTTTGTCGGCTTCTTTGAGCAGGCCAGGTCGATCCGATGCCGCGCCGGTGAAAGAACCACGTTTGTGGCCAAAGAGGGCCGACATCGCCTGATCGCCCCGAAGAGTGGCGCAGTTCACTTCGACGAATCGGCCACTCAAACCGGCCCGTGTACGCCGCAGGTCGTAGATGCGGCCTGCGAGCATCGATTTGCCCGCACCTGTTGGCCCCATGATGAGGATGGGTGCCTTCGAGTTTACGGCGACGAGTTCGATCTGCTCGATGAGCTTGTTGAAGCCCTTGTTCTTCGTGGCGATACCGCTTTTCAGGAAATCCAGCGTGCGCTCCTGCTCCTGCGCGAAGCGCGTGGAGAGGCGGTCATACTTCGAGAGGTCGATGTCGATGATCTCGTAGCGCCCGCTGGCCTTCGCATCGCGTCCGCCCTCGCGTGAGGGCGAGGTTTGCAGCAGCCGCGCCGGGATGAAGTTCGCCTCATTCAGCAGGAACCAGCAAATCTGCGCCACATGCGTGCCCGTGGTCAGATGGATGAGGTAGTCCTCCTTCTCCGGCTGGAAATCATAGCCGCGCACGAAGTCGTAGAGCCGCTCATACACCTCTTGAAAATCCCACGGGTCCTTCAGCGCAAATTCATGCACCACCACCTCCGTCTCCGGCGAAACCTTCGCGATGTCCGCGACCACGCTTTTCGCCAGATCGGCAAACTTTGGCTCCACCAGCAGCTCAAGCCGCGAAATGAGCAAATCCTCCTGCTTACACATTGCGACGGTGGGCCGCCACTTCGACCACCTTTCCGCGCCTTGAGCACGGTCGAGCGTGGAGCCGAGGAAGCCGAAGGTGATGATGGGTTTCATGAGCGGCGCTTTTAAATGAGGGCGAAAGCCTAGGTCGTGTTTGAAAACCTGTCGATTGGCAAAACGGCTGTGATGGAGTAGAGGGTGGAGTCGATGAGAACACAACGTTTTACATGGTGGGGGCCGC
>JAGKWZ010000303.1 GCA_021151605.1 Verrucomicrobiaceae bacterium | reverse complement strand
TATCTGCATCACGGTCAGGCCGCGACGCTCGGCGAGGTCTTCAGTTACGCGGGTGGCCTCTGGCTTGCGGGTGGCACGGGCGAGTTCTTCGGGGCAAACACGGGTATCTTTGCCGACACACCGGCGGAAGGCGGCGGCGGCTTCAATCGCGGTTACTTCAATGGCGCGGCGGCCTTCATCGGCGGCACGGAGAATGTCTCCGGCGTGCGCTTCACGAATGTCGATGGCGGCAGCGGCGGCACAGCGCGACTCTCGCTGCGCTATGTGCGGCAATACGGCGGCGGCACCGCGTATCTCCGCGTGAATGGTGCCTCGCAAACGCTCACCACCCTGCGACAGGACCCTGACATGGCCTGGAACACCGGCGGCTGGCGCTGGCTCACGCTCGATGTGCCGCTCAATGCCGGCACCACGAACACCATCGAAGTACTGCGCGGCAATGGCGATCTCATCCTGAACGGTCTGCTCGTCGCGAATGCCTCGCAGCTCGCCATCGCGCAGCCGCATCGCCTCGTGCAAAGCCTGCCCAGCGGTGATCGCAGCGACCTGATCGACTATTTGACCCAACTCGATGGTCGCGATGCGAATGGCGTGCCACTCGCGCCACCGACTACGCCTTCGCCGCAGGCACCCGGCATCGTCAGCGAGCCGCAGAGCCTCACTTTGGCCGAAGGCAATGCTTTGAGCTTCGTCGTCGCTGTCAGTGGCACCGGACCCTTCACTTATGAATGGCGACGCGGCGCCACCATCATCGGAACGAACAGTCCCGAGCTGCAAATCGCCTCCGTGAGCCTCGCCGATGCCGGCAGCTACACCTGCACGGTCACGAATGCGCAGGGCAGCGCCATCACCACGCCCGCCGTGCTCACGGTGAATGGTCCGCTCACCATTACGACGACCACTTTGACCGCTGGAACCATCGGCGTGGCCTACAACGCCTCCCTTTCAGCCACCGGCGGTATTTCCACACGCACGTGGAGCCTCGACAGCGGCGTGCTGCCTGCCGGAATCACGTTTTCATCGAGCGGTGTGCTCAGCGGCATTCCAACAACAGCGGCGCGTGCGAGCCTCGTGGTGCGAGTGACCGATGCCTCCGGCAGCGACACGCAAACACTTGCTCTCGATGTCGCACCCGTCGGTGGCTTCGTGAATGATCCGGATCTCATCCTGCACTACACCTTTGATGAAGGCAGCGGCACGCGAGTGTGGGACAGCGCCACGGTCGGCAACAATCACGCCACCACCGTCACCGGTGCGCAGTGGATCACGGATGGCCGCTTCGGCGGCGCGTATGGCCCTTCATCGACCAACGCAGGCATGCAGAACTTCACGCCCGCCAATCAATCCGACCTCAATCTCAATCCGCGTGGCGATGCCTTCACCATCTCGCTTTGGTGCCGCACCACGACCACAAACGGCTACACCACGCTTTTCAGCAAAGACAGCGGCTCGCCGCAGCTCACGCAATTCCGTCTCTGGTCCACGAATCCCACGCCGGGCCTGCAAGGCATCAACGGCAACCAATACGGCGGCACGATCAACACCGCGCCCGCTCTCAATGACGGCCAGTGGCATCTCGTCACCATGGTGAACTTCAACGATGCTGGAACCTGGCGCACACGCGTGTATTTCGACAACGGCACGCAGAACACCACCTTCAACACCGGCAATGGCGGCACCGTGAGCGACCTCCTCCGCATCGGCGGCCTCAGCGCCGGCTGGAACGGCTGGTTTGGCCAGATCGATGATTTTCGCGTCTATCGCCGTGCTTTGAATCAAGGCGAGATCAATACGCTCTACACTACGCCGGATGTGGAGAGCTTTGAGGATTGGCGGAATGCAAACCTCACACCGGCCCAGCTTTCTAATCCGTTGCTCAACGGCCCAAGTCACGACGCGAACGGCAATGGCGTCGCTAACGCCATTGAGTTCGCCCTTGGCAGCAGCTCGACGACGCCGCTCACGCTCCAGCTCATTGGCCCGCCAGGCAATCAGACCGCCCAGCTTAGCCTCACACGCAATAGTCTGGCGCGTGGCATGACGCTCATCGTGGAATGCACGACGGATTTCGTCACTTGGCTGCCGCTGGCTATCTCAGTGAATGGCACGGTGCCGACGGGAATAGCGAGCATCACTGAAGGCGGCGGTGTCATTCGAACGGTGCAGGTAAGCTCTCCTGCATCCGGTTTCCCGACATTCTACCGCCTACGAGTCGTGACTCCTTGAAGCGGCTCTATTTGCCTGACAAGCGACGCCACAGGCTTTTCTTTGCCGTGTCAGCCGCCTGGGCTTGGCGCGGATCTTGTGGAGCTGCCCGCTGCGGCCTGGCCTGCCCTTGTCCGCGTGAGTCATCGCGTTCACGACCTCCCGTAGTGCCTCCACTGCCAGCCTGGCCGCGCCCACTGCCGCCCTGTCCACGACCGCCGCGCTGCTGCCCGCCGCGTCCAGGTTGAGGACGACCGACATGACCGAACTGGTTGGCCCGTGGATCGCGCTGACGTGGCGGCTCTTCGCTGCGTGGAGGAGCGGAGGCTGCGTAGTTGAAGCCTTCTGCACGTTTCCGCACGAGGCCGCGTCCGATGAATTTTTCCAGCGCTCTGAGAGAAGACAAATCCTCGGGCGAGATGAAGCTGATGGCATCACCGATGGCTTGCGCACGACCGGTGCGGCCAATGCGGTGGACGTAGTCTTCGGCATGCATGGGGAAGTCGTAATTCACGACGTGGGAGATGCCATCCACATCGATGCCTCGTGCGGCGATGTCTGTGGCGACGAGGACACGCACTGCGCCGGATTTGAAATCGGCCAGCGCTTTGAGCCGCTGATTCTGGGAACGATTCGCGTGCAGCGTGGCGCACTTCACGCCGGTCTGCTCCAGCTTGCGGGCCACCTTGTCAGCGCCGTGCTTCGTGCGGGTAAAGACGAGCACCATGTCCATGGCGGAGTCTTGGAGCAGATGGCTGAGAAGCGTGAGCTTGAGGTGCGCGGGCACTTCATAGACGAGTTGGGTGACAGTCTCGGCCGGGTTTGAGCGTCGACCTATTTGCACGGTCTTCGGCTGGCGCTGGAACTCATGCGTGAGGGCCTCGATCTCCTTGGAAAGGGTGGCGGAGAACATGAGCGTCTGGCGCTTCTTCGGCATGGCCTGGACGATCTTTTTGATGCTGGGCAAAAAGCCCATGTCGAGCATGCGGTCCGCTTCATCGAGGACGAGGTGCTGAAGGCCGCTAAAGTTGCCATGGCGCTGGCCCATGAGGTCGATCAGACGTCCAGGCGTGGCAATAACGATGTCACAGCCGCTGCGCAGCGCATTGATCTGCGGGCGCTCGCCGACACCACCGAAAACCTTGGCGATGGTGAGTGGCAGGTGCTTGGCATAGGCGAGCACGTTTTCCTCGATCTGCACGACGAGTTCACGCGTGGGGGCCAGGATGAGAACCTTCGTGCCGGGCACTTTCGGTCCAGTGGCCAGGCGAGTCAGAATGGGAAGCGTGAATGCCGCCGTTTTGCCCGTGCCAGTCTGGGCGATGCCGATGAGATCATGCCCGGCGATGATTGGCGGAATGGCAGCCGCCTGGATCGGCGTGGGTTCAGTGTAACCGGCTTCTTTGATGGCCTGGAGGATGTTGACGTCGAGGCCGAGTGCTTGAAATGACATCCGTGAGGATGGACGCGATCAGCCAAAGTGCGAGCGCTCATTTCCCCGCGCCATCACCGACTTCATAGTGCCTCTGCCGCTCCTCACGCAATGGCGTGCGGCCTCCACGGCGCCTACGGAAGACGTCGAAAGCCATGTCAGAACCATCGGCCTTCATCTGGTGCACCATCTGGAGCAGCACACCGAGACGACCTTTGGGAAAGCCTGCTTTGTTGGCAAACCAGCCGAGGTATTCGGCGGGAAGATCATAGATGGGCACTCCATTTGGTGGGCAGAACTGTGGGCCGAATTTGCCAAAGGGCATGTGGGTCCGGCCGATCTCTTCAAGATCGTGCTGCATCCGCGCGGCGATGTCATCCATGCCTGCATTCGAGCCGAGAAAGAGTGGCAAGCCAACAAAAAACCGGTCCCACCATGCAGGCAGGACCGGTTTGCAAAGAGTGGCGTCTGACGAATTACATCTTCGGCTTCGTGATCATGTCGAAGCTATCTGTGCGGAAGGGGGTGACGGGCAGGCCTTCTTTACTGAAGAGGTTGCATACAGGATTGTCACTCCAGGCATAACGAACAGCGACTGGCTTGGCGACGCCGGGTGCGGACACTTCGATCTTATCAGCGCCGACGATTTTGCCAGTGGCCCAGACCCACTTCTTGTCTTCGCCACAGATGGCTAGGCCTTTGACCTCCTGGACATCAAAAGCGTAAAGGCTGCTGCCGAAGGTGTCGAGCGTGACGGTGGCTTTGCCTGCGGCGAACTCGGCGCTCTTGTACTCAGGGCTGCGGGAGGGGATCTTCATGCCGTAGTCCTTGGCGAGCGCGAGACGAACGAGGCGGTCTGCCACGTCGCGTTTGTTGCGTGGATGGATGTCACGGCCTTCGCCGATGTCGATGATGACGGCCTGGCCGCCGTTCTTGATGGCGGTTTGGGTCTTCGTCTGGCTCTCGCGCAGCTCAGCCCAGTCGCTGTCGCCGGGAAGGGGCTGTTCAGCTCTGAAGTCGGCGAGCTGCACCCAGTAGAAGGGGAAGTCTCCCTGCTTCCATTCATCGCGCCAATGAGTGATCATTAGCGGGAAGAGGTAGCTGTATTCATAGGCGCGTGAGGCATTGCTTTCGCCCTGATACCAGATCGCTCCTTTGATGCCGTAGCCGATGGTGGGGAGCAGGACGCCGTTGTAGATGTTGCCTGGGCGGCTGTTGCCGGAAAGCTGCTGCTGAGGGCTCTGCGGAGCACGCTCGCGGAATTCTGCTTTCTTAGCCTTGGCTTCTTCCTGGCGCTTTTTCCAGGCTGCTAGGCCGGTCTCGTAGCGCTTCTTGGATGCATCGCTCGTGAGGTCTTTTTCACGGGCCACCCAGCCGTCCATAAGAGTCTTGAAGCGAGTGTCTTTTTCCAACACATCGCGGCGCACCCAGGCCTCTGCAGCGCTGCCGCCCCAGGCGTTGTTGATGAGCCCCACGGGCACGTCGAGCACCTGGTGCAGCGTGCGGCCAAAGAAGAAGCCGACAGCGCTGAAGCCACCGACATTCTGGGGTGAGCACTCTGCCCACGCGCCTTTGAAGTCCTGCTGCGGCTCCTGTGTGCCGACCTGCGGCACGGAGATGAGGCGGATGTTCGGATGCTTTGCCGTGGCGATCTCCAGATCGGCATCATAGGAGCTTTGCACACTCCACTGCATGTTGGACTGGCCGGAGCAGACCCAGACTTCACCGACGAGGATGTTTTCCACCTTGCGGGTGTTGCTGCCTTTGATGGTCATGCTCGCTGGCTTGGCATTGGCAGGCACTGGGTCGAGTTTGACGGTCCATTTGCCGTCAGCGCCCGCTTTGGCGGACTTGGTCTGACCAGCGAAAGTAACGGTCACTTCAGTGCCGGGGGTATCCCAGCCCCAGATGGGGTTGGTCTGCTTTTGCTGGAGCACCATGTTATCGCCGATGATGGCAGGGAGCTTGATTTCGGCCTGCGCTGAGAAAGCGAGGGCCGCGAGGGTGGTGAGGAGGTGATGCTTGCGCATAGGAATAGGAAGGGCGGAACAAACGTGCGCCGTGCGCGATTCCTTCCGGGGGTGAATGGCTGGTCAAGGAATCCTCAATAGATGGGCAAGATAGGGCATGATTGTTCTGCGCAGGCCCTCGCCCGAACCTTCCTCGACTCATTTGACCTCTTGCCCCGTCCCCATCCTCTTCCGATAAACCGCAGGTGACTGCCCGAGCCTGCGTCTGAAATGCTGCGTGAAGCTGCTCGCATCGACAAAGCCGCAACGTCCTGCGATTTCACTCACGGAAAGGGCCGTCTCCTCCAGCATCCGAGTCGCGGCGAGCACGCGTGTCTTGAGCAAAAACTCCTGCGGGGTGATGCCGAACGCGCTCTGAAATCTCCGCTGGAGCTGACGTAACGACTGCCCGCAAGCCCGTGCCACTTCCTCGATCTTCAATGGCTTGGCATAGTCACGGCGGATCATCTCCACGGCCTGCGCCACGGTTTGGAAGACAGGCAGCTGGCGCTCGGCTTCATCAGGCCGACGCAGCACACCCATCACGCCCTGCACTCGACACCGTGTGTCCAGCAGCGGCAGCTTCGTCACCAGAAACCAGTCCGGGATGCCCTGGCGGTCCCACCAGAGTTCGATGCGCTCCACGATCTTCACTTTGCCAGCGAGCAGGTGGCGATCATCCTCCACATAGGCCTGCGCCATCGTGTCGGGATTCAGATCGTAGTCCGTGCGCCCGATGAAGTCGGAGTCGTCGCTCATCTGATAGCGCTGGAGCAGGCCGGCGCTGGCGAACATGAGATGCCCAGACTGATTTTTGGCAAAGAAATACACGCCTGGGATGTGATCGAAGAGCCGCTGGAAAAGCAGCGTCGGCTCCAGGCTGGCCATCCAGCGGGCTCGCTCCTTTTTCCAGCGAGCGATCTCCGCCGCCGATCTCCGGTGGCGCTCGCGTGGTTTCAGGGGTGTCGCATTTCGTATCATGTTAATGGAGGCGATTGTGCGTTGCATTGCTTGGCTCCGCAATCAGACTAGGTCGTGTTTGAAAACCTGTTATCGGCAAAGAGGCGGTGATGGAGTAAGGAGTGGGGTCGATGAAAACACAACGCTTTGCATGGTGGGGGCCGCTCAAAGAGCGGCTCAAAAAAATGGTGTCCTGAAGCTGGGCGGTAGACCTCCAGCAGGATTGGACATGGTGCTTGATGCGCTGTTCTTCCGGCTGAGAAATGCAGGAC
>JAGKWZ010000302.1 GCA_021151605.1 Verrucomicrobiaceae bacterium | reverse complement strand
GCTTTTTGGTGAGGCCATAGACGTAGTTGTCCATGATCACGTAGGTGAGCTTGATGTTTTTGCGCGCGGCATGGTTCAGGTGGTTGCCGCCGATGGAGAAGCCATCGCCATCACCGCCGAAGACGAAGACGTGCACGTCAGGACGGCTAAGGGAGACGCCGGTGGCGAGCGGGAGGGCACGGCCATGGATGAAATGGATGCCGTGCGTGTTCATGAAATACGGGAAGCGGCTGGAGCAGCCGATGCCGGCGACGCAGACGATCTTTTCATGAGGATACTGGAGCTTCTCCAGCACCTTGTAGAAGGCCGCGAGCACGGCGAAGTCGCCGCAGCCTGGGCACCACGTCGGGTGATCGGCTGTGAGGGCTTTCTTGGTGAGCTTTTCCTCAGCCCCCATGGAGGGCGGGGTGACGAGTGTCGATGGAGCGGCGGTGGTGGCGGCTTCCTGTGTGGTGGCGGACATGGTCGTTTCGGTTGGGTAAAAGGTGGGTCAGTAGGGCAGGGCGGGGCGGTTTAGGCGCTCATGATTTTCTCAGCGCTGGTCACGATCTCGCGGATGCGGAAGGTGAGGCCGTCGGTCTTGCAGATGGACTGGATCTTCGGCTCGGCATAGGCGGCGCGGATCATCATGGCGAGCTGGCCGTAGCCATAGACGCCGATGTCGTTCAGCTCGACGACGGCGACCTTTTTGAAGTTCTTCCACAGCTTGTCCATGCCTGCGGGCATGGGGTGGATGTGGCGGAGGTGGGCAGCGCCGACCTTGTGCCCTTCGGCGCGGAGGCGGTTCACGCTTTCCTTCACCTGGCCGAGGTTGCTGGCCCAACTGATGATGAGCAGATCGCCTTCCTGGTCGCCATAGATCTCGGGGAGCGGCAGCTTTTTGCTCAGCTCGACGAGCTTGTTGCGGCGCTTGTCGGTCATCTTCTGGTGCATCTTGGCATTGCCGCTCGGGTGACCGTATTCGTCGTGCTCCAAACCGGAGATGTGGGGGTATTTGCCAGACATCTTCGTGCCGGGAGGTGCATGGCGGGTGATGGCATCCAGCGGGTAGGGTTTGAAGTCAGGGCCGCGGTCGGAGAGATCGAGCGTGGGCTCGACCCAATGTTTGTCGAGGTCCGGCTCGGTGAAGGCCTCGATGCGGCTGCTGAGGGCCTGATCGGTGAGGATGATGACGGGGCAGGAGTACTCGCGGGCCAGTCTGCCGGCCTCGAGAGCGATGTAGAAGCAGTCCTCCACATCCTGCGGGGCGATGACGATGCGCGGGGCATCGCCATGGCTGCCGTAGATGGCCTGCATGAGGTCGCTCTGCTCGATGCTTGTGGGCATCCCGGTGGAGGGGCCGCCGCGTTGGACGTTGACGACGATGAGCGGGATCTCCGCCATGCTGGCATAGCTCAGCGCCTCCATTTTCAAACTGAGGCCGGGGCCGGAGCTGCCGGTGATGGCCAGATGCCCGGCGAAGGCAGCCCCGATGGTCATGGACACGGCGGCGAGCTCATCCTCCGCCTGCACATAGATGCCGCCATACTTCGGCAGCTCCGTGCGTAGCGTCTCCATGATGCTGGACCATGGCGTGATCGGGTAGGCGGAGCCGTAGCGCACCCCAGCGGCGATGAGGCCCATGCTCAGCATCGTGTTGCCATCCGAGCTGATGCGGCGATCCGCAGTGTGCTCGCCCTCTTCAAAGCGGAAGGTCGTGATGTCGCCCACCGGGTAGGCGTAGCCTGCGTCAAAGGCCAGCATGGCATTGCGCAGCACGCTTTCGTCCTTTTTGCCAAACTGACGGGCCAAAATGCCAGCGACCTTGTCTTTATCGAGACGGAAGACGGCGCAGAGCATGCCGAGCACGAAGATGTTCTTCCCACGATCACGGGCACTGCCGCCGATGGCCTCCACCGTCGCTGCGGTGAAGGGCACGCCGATGTGGTGGATGCCACGCTCGTTCTTCACTTCGGTGACTTCACCACTGTCATAGAAGCAGATGCCGCCCTCGCGCAGTGCGCTGATGTGGCTGTCGTAGCTGTGCTGGTAAAAGGCCACCAGCACATCGCTTTCGTCACCGGGATGCAGCACCTCACCGCTGCCGAGATGCACCTGGAAGATCGAAGGGCCGCCGCTGATCGTGGACGGGATCGTCATGTAGGTCATCACATCCTGCTGCGTGCGTCCCGCGAGACGAGCGAGGATGCCGCCGATGGATTGGATGCCGTCCTGCGAATTGCCTGCGAGGCGGATGACGGCGTTGCGAAGCGCCTGTACGGAGGCAGGCGTAGGAGCTGGAGCTGTGGACATGGTTGGTGGTTGGTAGGGACTGCTACTACGGGGTTGGGGCCGAGTTAATTCGTCGGTTTACCAAACGGCGGCTTATGAAGCAAGGCGGCGGATTGAAAAAAGCCGCGTTTCCTTTTCCCGATGGCTGTGTATGGCAAGAGGATAATCCCCCTTGCCATGACCCTGATCTCTGGAACCGCCGTCGCTGAAAAAGTCCTCGAAGAATGCCGCCGTGACATCGCCGAACTGGCGAAGCTCGGCAAGAAGCCCGGCCTCGCCGTGGTGCTCGTGGGCGATGATCCCGCCTCCCGCGCTTACGTCCGCTCCAAGGACAAAAAGTGTCGCGATCTCGGCCTGCATTCCATCAAGCACGAGCTGCCCGCCAGCACCACGCAGGCAGAGTTGCTCGCCGTCGTCGAGGCATTAAACAACGATCCAGCCATCCATGGCATCCTCGTGCAGAGCCCGCCGCCGAAGCACATCGACGAAGCCGCCATCGTCCGTGCCATCGATCCCGCGAAGGACGTGGATGGCTTCCACCCCATCAACGTCGCCAAGCTCGCGCTGGAAGATCCCACGGGCTTTGTCCCCTGCACGCCATTGGGTTGCCAGCGATTGCTCATCGACGCTGGCATCCAGACCAGCGGGGCCAATGTCGTCGTCGTGGGCCGCAGCATGATCGTTGGTAAGCCGATGGCGCTGTTGCTCATGGCCAAAGGCGTGGGCGGTGATGCCACCGTCACCGTCGCTCATTCACGAACCAAAGATCTGCCTGCTATCTGCCGTCAGGCGGACATCATCGTCGCTGCCATCGGCAGGCCCGGGTTCATCCGTGCCGAGCATGTCAAAGAAGGCGCGGTGGTCATCGATGTCGGCATCAACCGTGTCGAAGCCCCAGGCACCGAGAAAGGCTACAAGCTCGTCGGCGATGTAGCCTTTGATGAGGTCGCTCCGAAGTGCAAAGCCATCACCCCCGTGCCCGGTGGCGTCGGCCCCATGACCATCGCCATGCTCATGGCAAACACGATCAAGGCCTGCAAACAGGCGTAAGCCCCCCGTCATGTTTCAGGAAGCGGCCTCACGACTCTGCACGGCCTGCGGCATGTGCTGCAATGGCGTGTTGTTTGAGATCGTGAGGCTCCAGCCGCAGGACTCTGTGAAGGAGTTGGAGAAGCTCGGGATACAGATCAACCGACGCAAGACGCAGCCTTACTTCAAGCAGCCCTGCCGTTTCCTCAATAACTGCACCTGCACGATCTACGAGCAGCGCCCCACGCGCTGCCGGCGCTTCGAGTGCCTGCAATTGAAGCTGCTCGCGGCGGAGGAAATCACCGAAGCGGAGGCGGCGGCGAAGATCGCTGAGGCCAAAACGCTGGTGCAGCGCATCCACGAACTACTCGCTGAAGCCGGAGACCAAGCTGTCGATGAAGCGCTGGAAGAACGTGCTCGGCGCGTGCTCGCAGATCAGACTGACACGCCTTTGTACTTCGAGATGCAGACCTTGAAGCGACTGCTGAATCGTGACTTCCGCAGTCTGACCGACTGAAAGCCATCGGCTACCTCGGGCGTAGCGTCTCCATGCTCCGATCACTTGTCCTCCTGTTCTTCGTCTCCGCGATCCACGCCGCTGATCCCCTGCCCCTCTTCATCGAAGGCTATGCCGGTCAGCGCAGCGTCGCTCAGGGCGAGGAAATCCCCATCCACGTCAGCACCACGGCGGCGAAGTTTGAGATCGAGGTCACGCGACTCGGCGCGAAGCGCGAGGTCATGTGGAAAAAGGCCGACGTGCCCGGCGCAGCGCATCTCGTGCCGGAGGATGCCAGCGCGAACGGCTGCCGCTGGCCGGAGAGCGTGCGCGTGCCCGTCGGTGCCGATTGGAAGAGCGGCTACTACGAGGTCGCCTTCCGTGCGGCGGATGGTGGTGGCAAATGGACGCATCGCGGCGCACGCACGGCCAGCAGCAGCGCGTGGTTCATTGTGCGCCAGGCCAAGCCCGGCAGCACCTCGAAGATCCTTTTGCAGCTCTGCTCGAACACTTACAACGCCTACAACAACTGGGGCGGCTTCTCCGTGTATGCCTACAACAGCCTCTCGAAGAACCAGGGCAGCCGCGTGAGCTTTGAGCGGCCCGGCCCGTCGCAATTCGCCCGCTGGGAGCTGCCCTTCGTCGTGTGGGCGGAGCAAAACGACTATCCGCTCGAATTTGCCGCCAATGACGACCTCGAATTCCGTCCCGAGATGCTCGCCAGCTACAAACTCGTCCTCAGCGTCGGCCACGACGAGTATTGGAGCACGCCGATGCGCGACAACTTGGAAGCCTGGATCGCCAAAGGCGGCAACGTGGCCTTCTTCAGCGGCAACACCTGCTGCTGGCAGGTCCGCAGCGAGGCGGAAGGCCGCGCCTTCACCTGCTTCAAGCAGAACTACCACCTCGATCCCGTCTTCCAGACCCGCGACTTCAAAACACTCAGCACCGCATGGAGCCATCACCTGCTCCAGCGCCCGGAAAACCAGCTCACCGGCGTCGGCTTCCTCTGGGGCGGCTACATGCGCAGCCATGGCCAGTTCATGGACGGCGATGCCTCCTTCATCGTCCACCGCCCCGATCACTGGATCTACGAAGGCACCGGCCTGAAGCGCGGCGACCGCTTTGGCTCGAAAGACACCATCGTCGGCTACGAGTGCGACGGCTGCGAGCTCGAGTGGCGCGACGGCCTGCCCTTCGCCACGCACAAGGACGGCACGCCCAAGACCTTCGAAGTCCTCGGCACCTGCCCCGTCCGCTGGCACCCCGACGACGTCGAGTGGTATGAGAAATGGGAGATCGGCCGCACCGGCGCCGCCTGCCTCGGCCTCTACACCAACACCGGCACCGTCTTCACCGCCGCCACCACCGATTGGTCGCATGGGCTTCAGGGAAATGACGCGCATGTGGTGCGCATCACGAAGAATGTGCTGGAGCGGCTGGGGAGGTGATAGCAATCCACTCAACTTTGATCTACCACAAAAGCGGCATGTCCTTTTCGTCACTGAGAAAGTGGTTTGTCATAACCAAGACCGTCATTCAGCGACTTAGAAATGGTCGAAACGCGTTCAAAGAGTGGAACAAAAGACAGGAAGATTACCGAAAAGCACAACAAGCTCGTTTAAATAGAGCCAAAAGTCTGGTTGCATCCTTGAGCCCAGCGACGAAAACCAGATTCAGATTTAACGACGAGGTGTTGATAAACCTGCTTGATGCTGGCTGGCATGAGGGCCGGGCTTGGGATGACAAACGATTATCGGAGTTCCAAAGCAGGTTTACCTCGATCCCACCTTCGATAGCACGGGGAGTATTGAAGGAGTTCGGGGGACTCGATATTGGGTTGCATGGCAGAAATATCCAGATTGGCGAAGTTGATGAACGACTCTGCACATACAGGCAAAAGCTGGCCTCAATAGTGGGTCCAACTTTGTATCCAATCGGAGAAACCAACATTTTTGAAGATGATGGACTCGGTATTCACATTGATGAAGAAGGACGTGTGTTTATTGATGGACCGACCGGCCACGATCCTCCGCATGACTATCGAATCGAACTGATTGCGTCTGACTTTGATTTTTTCCTTCATCGGGCATTCAGCGAAGGACCAACTCCATCGCTGGCATCGTGGGACTACACTGGTACCGACACGTTGGATACGCCAGCCTCATAAACTTGAGTAATCTCAACGATCCGGCTGCAAATCCAGCCACTTGTCCGGCCTCAGCACCTTCATGGTCGGCGGGCAGCGCTGGATGACTTCGTCGTCATTGGTAATCAGCGGGCATTTCAGTTCACGAGCCAGCGCGACGTAGTGTGAGTCCGCCCCGCGAAGCGAGAACCGAGCAGCCGCCTTCGCTGCGGCCTCAGCCAAGGACAAATCCACCTGTCGGAGGTAGAACTTCGGGAAGTGACTCAACCGCGCCGTTGAAACACCACCCATGGCCGAATCACCCGTGATGCGGGCCACGGCTCCTGCGACCTCGGCAAGAACAATCGCCGGAGCATACAACCGGATGCCATTCCTGACGCAGTGATCGAAGAACGCATCCGCCGCCGCAAACTCCCGCTGATCCTCGATCTGCTCCGCCACGAACACACAAGCATCGACGACCAGATTCATCGGCGCAGGCTGCTGACGACTTCGCTGGCGGGCCGCTTGTCACGCGCTTTGCCACGCATGAGCTGGCGGAACTTTGTGGTGTCCTCACACCAAGTCTTGTAATCGGCCTCATCCAGCATTTTGCGGACCGCTGCCCGATCCGCCGGACGCAGCTTGGGGATGAGATTGGAGATTTGAAGGGCCGCAGTGCTCATGGGACGATTTTGCGCTCACTCGGTGAGTAATGCAACCCACCAGATGCCTCCGAAAGCCTCGCGGAGGCTCGGCGGTGGCACGGTGCGCATCCTGGCGGGCACGTATCGGCTGCGAAACGCCGTCTATCTGCAAAGTGGCGTGCATCTCATCGGCGAGGGCGAGAAGACGCTGCTCATCAAAGAGCCCTCCACCACCACGCCGCTGAAGCTCGACAGCGACTGGTATGACCAGGAGATCACGCTGCACGATGCCACGGGCTTTCGCGTGGGCGATGGCATCTGCCTGCGGGCGAAGGACGCCAAAACCGGCCGCCAGACCGTGCTCAAGCGCACGCTCACCGCTCGCAGCGGCAACCGCTTCAAGCTCGACAAGCCCCTGCGCGAGAATTTGTGGCAGATGAACGACGCCACATGCTCCACGCTCTTCCCGCTGCTCAGCGGCGAGTTCGTGGACGACCTACGCATCGAAAACCTCGTGCTCGACGGCAACCGCAAGCACAACGCCGAGCTCGATGGCAACTACGCCGGCTGCATTTTCCTCCAGGACTGCAACCGCATCCACATCCGCGGCGTCACCGCCCGCAACAACCACGGCGACGGCATCTCCTGGCAGATCTGCCACGACGTCGTGGTCGAAAACTGCGTCAGCGAGAACAACAAGAACCTCGGCCTGCATCCCGGCAGCGGCTCACAGCGCCCCATCATTCGCAACAACACCCTGCGCGGCAACGACATCGGCATCTTCTTCTGCTGGGGCGTCAAATACGGCCTCGCCGAGCAGAACACGATCGAGGGCAACCGCGTCGGCATCTCCATCGGCCACCGCGACACCGACAACCTCATCACCGGCAACACCATCCGCGGCAGCAAGCTCAACGGCGTCCTCTTCCGCCCCGAGCGCGGCCCCGACTTCGCCGGCCACCGCAACCGCATCGAGCGCAACACCTTCATCGACAACGCCCCCGAAGGCGGCGCCGTCATCGACATCCAGGGCGGCACCGAATCCATTACCATCCGTGACAACACCTTCACCGAGAACCGCGGCGGCAAGAAGCGCGACCTCGTCAAAAAGGGGCCGGAGACGAAGCAGATCGTCGTCGAGGGCAGCCAGGTGAAGGGGTTGTGAAGCTGGGATGGGGAGGCACCTTGGCACGCTGGCTGCGTCTTAGCCAAAGAGTCTATTTGCAACTCGGACGGTCTGTCCCCATTCATCCGCCCCCTCATGCCCTCCATCC
>JAGKWZ010000301.1 GCA_021151605.1 Verrucomicrobiaceae bacterium | reverse complement strand
CCGCTCTCGGATACCTCACCCCCAACCAGTTCGAAACCCAAGCCCATAACCAAACCCTAAATTAAGGGACTCTTTGGTCCAATATTCCGTTGCACCTCATAGGAGACCACACAGCGCTTTTGCAGGCCATACTCAACTTCACCTTTGGTGGCATTTGCCAACCTTGAAGTTTGCACCGCAAGAGATTGGAAAGACGGGCGGAATCTCGCGACTGATCGGCTCTCCTGCCAACTCTATGACACACCCCACTGATCTTCCGGGAGGCAAAGCCAGAAAAAAGCGCGGATGCCTTGGGGGGCATCCGCGCTATGAGTCAAAAACTCGAATTACCGCTTATTCGGCGGCGGCTTCAGCCTTGGCCTTTTTCGGTGCGCGCTTTTTTGGAGCGGCTGGGGCTTCTTCAGCTTCGGCAGTCACGACTTCGACTTCAGCCTCAGTGGTCTTGGCGGCTTTCGGCACGAAGGCGTCCACCCACTCGATGAAGGCCATCGGGGCGGAGTCGCTGCGGCGCTGGCCGAGCTTGGTGATGCGGGTGTAACCGCCCTGGCGCTCTTTCGAGGCAGGGGCGATTTCTTCGAAGAGCTTCTTCACGATACCTGGCTGGTGCAAGGTGCCGATGGCCTGACGGCGGGCGTGGAGGTCGCCGCGTTTACCGAGGGTCACGAGCTTCTCCGCATAAGGGCGCAGCGCCTTGGCCTTGGCCAGGGTAGTGCGGATGCGGCGGTGTTCGATGAGGGAGCAGGCGAGGTTAGCAAGGAGGGCCTTGCGATGGGCGGCATCGCGCTGGAGCTTTGGGACTTTTCTTCCGTGGTTCATGTCTTTTCTGGAATTCTAAGGGTGTAAATGGGTGAGGGGGAAAATTACTCGTCGTCGTCGCTGTCGGTCAGATTGCTGTCGATCAGCTTGGTGAAGTCCATGGCGTCGGCTTCATCGTCGTCGGCGAGCAGGGTGCTGCGGGCGAGGAGGGAGACACCACCAGGGGTGGCTTCAAGCAGCGCGGCGTCAAACTTCATGCCGAGAGAGAGACCCAGTTCGGCGAGCTTCTCTTTGATCTCGGTGAGGGACTTCTTGCCGAAGTTGCGGTAACGCAGCATTTCGGCCTCGCTCTTCATGGCCAGCTGGCCCACGGAGGTGATGTTGGCGTTGTTGAGGCAGTTGGCGGCACGGACAGAAAGCTCGATCTCGTTGACGCTCATGTTGAGCAGCTTGCGGAGTTCGGCGTTTTCCTCGCTCTGGGCTTCTGGAGCGGCTTCGAATTCGACGGCCTTGTCGTCGTAGTTGACGAATACGTCCAGGTGGTGGCGCAGGATGGCGGCAGACTGGAGGAGGGCGTCATGCGGGGTGATGCGGCCGTCAGTCCAGATGTCGAGCACCAGCTTGTCGAAGTCAGTGTTCTGACCGACGCGGGTGTTTTCCACGTTGTACTTCACGCGGGTGACAGGGCTGTAGATGGAGTCGATCGGGATCACGCCGATGGGCATGTCAGGACGCTTGTTTTCTTCCCAGGAGGCGAAACCACGGCCAACACGGACTTCGAATTCGCAGTCGAATTTGATCTTGCGGTCGAGGTGGCAGATGACGAGGTCTTTGTTGATGACTTCGTAGTGGTTGTCATCCTTGATGTCGCCAGCGGTGATGGAGCCGTCTTTTTCGCAGGTGATGGAAAGGAGGCGTGGCTCTTTGCTTTCGCTGTGATGGAGGAAGCGGACCTTCTTCAGGTTCAGGATGATCTGCACCACGTCTTCGACGACGCCGGGGATGGTGGAGAATTCGTGCTCAACACCGCGAATCTTCACGGAGGTGATGGAGGCGCCTTCCAGAGAGGAAAGCAGGACGCGGCGGAGGGAGTTGCCGATGGTGTGACCGTAACCTTTATCAAAGGGTTCGGCGACGAACTGTGCGTAGGTATCTGTGGCCGTGGCTTCGTTTTTGACGAGGCGGTTCGGCATTTCGAATCGTGCGAGACGTGCTGACATGGGGTGTTGTGGGGTTGCCGGGTTACCTCCAGACGAGCCATCCATACCTCCGAGGAGGTGGATCTGGAAACCAACGGCGAGTTTAACTGAGGGGGCTGGCTCGCGAGGGGCATGAGTATGGGGGGTGACCGCCCGGTGTGCAAGCGGGTTTTTGCCCTCAAAACGCCTCTTTTAGTAACGCAGAAGCTTCCTCAGCTCCGAACTGATGCTCGCCGTGGTAGGGCGGTGGGCTTTCCAGAGGTTCGGGTGGTAGGGGATCGGGGTGTCCTTGGAGTTCAGCCGCATGGGCGGGGCATCCAAAAGATGGAAGGCCTCGCTGGAGACACGGGCGATGACCTCTGCGGTGACTCCACCCCAGGGGAAAGTCTCGCCAACGACGAGGATGCGACCGGTGCGGGCGACTGAGGCTAGGATGGTATCACTGTCCATGGGCTTCACGGAGCGGAGGTCCACGACCTCGACCTCGTAGCCATCGAGCCGGAGTTCCTCGGCAGAGCGCAGGCACTCATGGAGCATGGCGCTGTAGGTGACGATGGTGGCATCCCGTCCTGGTCGGGCTATGCGGGCTTTGCCGATGGGCATCGCCTCGCCAAAGCTCTCGGACTTCAGGTGGTAATAGAGAAACTTGTGCTCACAGAAGATGACGGGGTCATCCAGCTTCACACTTTCCAGCATCATCCAGTAGGCGTCTTCGACCGTGGCTGGTGTCAGGATCACTAGGCCGGGATAGTGGGCGTAGATGCTCTCCATGCTCTGGCTGTGAAAGGGGCCGCTGCCAGCAGTGCCGCCGGATGGAAGGCGAATGGTGATGGGGCAGGGGGTGTTTGTGCGCCAGAAGAGCGTGGCAGCCTGATTGACGATCTGATTGAAGCCGACGGAGGAGAAGTCGGCGAACTGCATCTCGATGATGGGCCGTGCGCCCTCAATGGCGGCTCCGACGGCCATGCCGATCATGGCATCCTCGCTGATGGGGGCGTCAAAGACGCGCCCTGGGAACTCGCGGCCCAGGTTCTTGGTGGCTTTGAAAGCACCACCAAAGGTGCCGATGTCCTGCCCATAGAGAAAGACATCCGGGTTGTCCCGGAGGGCTTCGTACTGGGCTTCACGGATGGCTTCGAGGTAGGTGATGCTCATCCTTCGTTCCCCTCCACAAGCGCGACGGTCGAGAGTGCCTGCCAGTTTTCCCGATAGGGGTCGGGGGTGGCCTCTTTCATGACCAGGGAAGTGGCCTGATCCACTTCACGACGGGCGCTTTGAATCCATTGATCGAGTTCGGCCTGTGTGGCCCAGCCATGAGAAATGGCCTGCTCCTGGGCGACGGCGAGGCAGTCGCGGCCTTCGTGCTCGTGCTTCTTCAGGTCAGGGATATACGAGGCGTCATCATGCTCCCCGTGACCGCCCAGGCGGAGCAGACGGCCCACCACGATCTGGGGGCCATGCCCAGCACGGGCTCTCTGAAAAGCAGTGCGGAAAGTGGTCACGCAGGCGAGGAGGTCAGTGCCATCAATGCTGTAACCTTCGACGCCGTAGCCCTTGGCTCGGTCCACGAGGTTTTCACAGGCAAACTGGCGGTTCGTGGGGGTGGAGTAGGCGTATTGGTTATTGGCGATGCTGACCACGAGGGGAAGTTTCTCCACAGCGGCCATGTTCATGCCTTCATGAAAAGCTCCCGTCGAGGTGCCGCCATCGCCGATGCTGGTAGCCCCGACGCTGTCCCCGAGGGTGCCTTTCAGCCGACGGGCGAAGAGCGCACCTGCCACCACGGAGAGAAGACTTCCAAGGTGGGAAATCATGGCCATGTAACCGACTTTTGGCCTGCCGCGGTGGATGTTTCCATCCCGGCCGCGCATCGGTCCTGTCACTGTGCCGAGATAGGTTCGTAGGGTATCGATCACGGGTTCACCGTAGGCGATTCGGCCTGCCTGATCTCGGATGAGAGGGCCGTACACGTCCTTTCCCCAACGGAGGTGGATGCCTGCCGCCGCGCTGAAGGCCTCCTGACCCCGCCCGAGATACACTCCGCCGACGATGCGCCCACCAGCGCGGTAAAGGCTGCCGAGCTTCTCCTCCAGGGTTCTGGAGAGAATCATGCAGCGTAGAGCCTGGAGGAAATCCTCCCGATATTCCGCGTGAGGATCAGAGGTGACTTTGGTGCTGGAGGAAGCGACTGGCACGGCTGAGGTCTGGAAAGCAATACCGGCGTTACATCGCCGGAGTTGCGAATGCTTTCACACTCGGCCCGGAATGTCCAGAGAGGAAATCCAGCGGGACCGGCTGACTGCTTCCAGAATCTTCTCATTTGCGGTCCTACTGCCGTAGGAACTCGATCAAATCCGCCATCTGCGCCGGGTTGATCGCGGTTTCCAGGCCTTCCGGCATCAGGGATGTGCCAGAGCTAGAGATGGAATGGATGTCGCTGCGCAAAAGACTCTCCTGACCGCCATCGGCACGCTTCAGGACCACGTTCCCAGCTGTCTCGCTCAAGATGAGGCCGCTGAGCGTGCGCCCGTCCTTCGTCTCGATGACGTAGAGCGCGAAGTTTGGCGAGACCTCGCGGTTGGGATCGAGGATGTTCGTGAGGAGCTGCTCCGGTGTCCAAGCCTTCACCGTCGCCAGATGCGGGCCGACATCGATTCCCCGGCTGCCGTGCTTGTGGCAGGCCATGCAGGCTTGTTCATAGACCTCCGCGCCTGCGGTGATGCGAGCACTCTTGCCCGCAGGAGAGGTGTCATTGCGGGCAGGAGTGCCCGCATCACTGGTCAAAGCCGCCAGATACCTCTCGATCACCGTCTTGCGATTCGGATTCGAGCTATCTCCAAACAGCTTCGCCACCCGCGCGGCGATGTCGGCGTTCTTGTTCCGTCCCAGCGTGGCGCGTGAGGCAGCGGACACCTGGGTTTTCGGGATCGCGCCAGATTCGAGTGCGGCCAGTAGCACGGGGATGCGCACCGTTCGGCTCAGCAAAACGAGCTGAGCCTTGTCCCGCAGCGCAGGCGTGAAGGTCTTCCAGGCACCGATGATGATCTCCGCCACGGCAGGCTCGCGGTAGGTGTTCAGGGCATCGAGAGCGGCGAGTTGGAGTTCGGCGGGATTGCTGCTGCTCAGGCTCGACTCAAACACCGTCTGATTTTCTGCAAAGCTCCGAATGCTTGCGAGTGACATGGCTGTTATTCTTTCCTCCACTGACTTGCTTGTTCCCTTGGTGCTTTCAGTGGCATTTTTGGCGACCTTCAGCAACCAGACAAGAACTTCCCCCCTGCGAGGCGGCGCATTGTCCAAATCAACTTCTTCAAGGTACGATACAAGGTTGCTGCCCTTGCGGCTCAGAGTCTCTTGCAGGGCCGAAATCATTGTGTGGCATACCAGTGGATGTGAGGTCCAGTAATCTTTGGCATACGCCAACTGAGCCGTGACTGCATAAGCGTCGCCACCAGCAGCAACCAAGAATTGCATCGCTTGCTTCACAAAAGCTGCGGCAGCGGCCGAATCAGCCAGATCAAAGACACTGCGGGTGGATTCGCTCGCAAAGCTAACGTTTCCCAGCAGGAAGGACTGCGACTGCCATGGCAAAACTAGATCAGTCGGTATGGGATGCCATTCGACTCCAAAGCCACCACAGTAGGGAGCAGCGACGAGTGTGGCCTCGAATCTGACCAGTGGGTTGTGTTCTCTTCCAGCGATCTGATACTCACGCACGAGTTTGAAGCTGGTTTGAAGCTTTTCCCAAGTCATAGGCTTTTCTCGGCGACGTTCTTTGGGTGGATTCAACCCATTGTAGAAAGCAGTCCCAAACATTCGAAGCAGTTGAGCTTTGATTTGCGGTTCCTGTTCTCGTTGAAGTCTCTCGATCATGTTCTCAGTCGTGAGCAGGTTCATTCCAGAAAGGAGTGCAGATGCATGAAGACGAGCTAGAGGACTTAGCCAGTCTGATTTTTGCCAAAGCGCCGCTTTAACTGAACGATCCTGCCTTTCCCAAATAAGCCGGTGTGCAGTTTCGCGATGCCAAGCATTCTTATGCTCAAGCAGTTCGACCAATTCTTCCGAACTCTTTTGACTGAGTTTCGGTGATGACTTGAAATTAAAGCGGCTTGGCCTGAGCCTCCAGATCCTCCCGCGATCCCTGCCTTTGAGCAGATCAATGCCCGCATGGATGTCATCGGGGATGCTCCAGGGGTGCTCGATGACTTCGCGATACATGTCGCAGACGTGCAGGCAGCCGTCGGGGGCGTTGGTGAAGTTCACGGGGCGGAACCACACGTCGTCGCTGGTGCAGAAGTTCTTCGTGCCATCGACCTGCACGGCTTTGAAGGTCACGCCATCGGGCACGAGCTTCATTCGGTAGAAGAGATTCCCCGCCACATCGGCCACAAAGGCGAAGTCGCGATACTCCGACGGATACGCATCGCCGCGATAGACGGTGATGCCTGCGGAGGAAGTGACGACACCGGCTCCGACGAGTTCGCTTTTTGGTAGATGGCTGCCCTCGCTGCTCCAGCGCTGCGCGCGGAAGTCGCGCCAGGGCTCGACAGGGCTGGTGCGATAGACGGGCAGTTGATCGCCCGCCTCGGCACAGTCGTTCAGCGGACTCGGGATGCTGACATAGGGATTCCTTTCCAGATAGCGATGCGGGATGACGACGTGCTGGCAGGGATTGCGGATGTTGCAGAGGAAGCGGTTGCCCCAGTCATCGAAGGTATTGCCAAAGCGCGCGCCGCCGCTTTCCAGCCTCACATCGCCCGTGCTGGGATCAAAGCTGAAGTCATTGCGTTTGATCGGCAGCGGCTTCAAAACCCTGGGTGTGGGCGTCGGCGAGGATGGCTACTTCTTCAATCATGCCGGTGGCGATTTCCATATTGGCGGGATCGTTAAATGAAGCTTCGCAAGCTGGCGCATCGGTTGAATGGAAATTGCGGCAGCGGAA
>JAGKWZ010000300.1 GCA_021151605.1 Verrucomicrobiaceae bacterium | reverse complement strand
GCGGCGCCGATGCCGCTGGTGATGTGGTCGTAGCCGGGGGCGATGTCGGTGGTGAGGGGCCCGAGGGTGTAGAAGGGGGCCTCGTGGCACCATTCGAGCTGCTTGGCCATGTTTTCCTCGATCATGTGCATGGGGACGTGGCCGGGGCCTTCGTTCATGACCTGCACGCCTTTGGCCCAGGCGCGTTTGGTGAGCTCGCCCTGCACCTCGAGTTCGCCGAACTGGGCTTTGTCATTGGCGTCGGCGATGGAGCCGGGGCGCAGACCGTCGCCGATGGAGAAGGAGACGTCGTAGGCGGCCATGATGTCGCAGATGTCGTCCCAGTGGGTGTAGAGGAAGTTTTCTTTGTGATGGGCGAGGCACCACTTGGCCATGATGCTGCCGCCGCGGCTGACGATGCCGGTCATGCGGGAGGCGGTCATGGGGACGAAGCGGAGGAGGACGCCGGCGTGGATGGTGAAGTAATCGACGCCTTGCTCGGCCTGCTCGATGAGGGTGTCGCGGAAGAGTTCCCAGGTGAGGTCTTCGGCTTTGCCGTTCACTTTTTCGAGCGCCTGATAGATGGGCACGGTGCCGATGGGCACGGGCGAATTGCGCAGGATCCATTCACGGGTGGCGTGGATGTTCTTGCCGGTGGAGAGGTCCATGACGGTGTCGGCGCCCCACTTGGTGGCCCAGCGCATTTTTTCGACCTCTTCCTCGATGCTGGAGGCGACGGCGCTGTTGCCGATGTTGGCGTTGATCTTCACGAGGAAGTTCCGGCCGATGATCATCGGCTCGAGCTCGGGGTGATTGATGTTCGCGGGGATGATGGCGCGGCCAGCGGCGACTTCACTGCGGACGAACTCGGGGGTGATTTCGTTCGGGATGCGCTGGGGGAAGCGGCGGAAGATCGCGGGCGTTTCAAGTTTATGCGTTTCAGGTTTCAAGTTGCCCGAGCCTTCGTGCTGCTTGAGCAGGTCGTTGCGGACGATGTCGTCCTTGAGGTCCGACACTTGAAACTTGGAACCTGAAACTTGAAACCGCTTCATGTTCTCGCGGATGGCGATGAACTCCATCTCGGGGGTGATGATGCCGGCTTTGGCGTAGGCGAGCTGGGTGACGACTTTGCCGGGCTTGGCCTTCAAAGGCTGGCGCT
This sequence comes from Verrucomicrobiaceae bacterium, assembly GCA_021151605.1. Taxonomy (GTDB): domain Bacteria; phylum Verrucomicrobiota; class Verrucomicrobiia; order Verrucomicrobiales; family Verrucomicrobiaceae; genus Prosthecobacter. The sequence continues at coordinate 5,830 of JAGKWZ010000300.1, read as the reverse complement.
GGGCGTTGATGGGGGCCTTCAGGGGGCTGAGGAGGCCTTCGCGCTTGGCGGCGGCGTATTCGGCGTGGTTGGCGGTGAGGTAGCCGTTGTCGCGGGGCTCGATGGCGCGGCCTTCGTAGGCTTCAACGTCGTTGCGGGCTTCGATCCAGGCTTTGCGGAGGGCGGGCAGGCCGGTCTCGACGGTGCCGGTGTAATTCGGATCGCCCCAAGGGCCGGAGCAGTCATAGACACGGACGGGGGCATTTTCCTCGATGCGGCCGTTGAAGGCCTTCGTCGGCGAGAGGGTGATCTCACGCATGGGGACGCGGACATCTTTGTGGATCTGGCCCTCGACCCAGACGCGGGTGGAGGCGGGAAGCTGCTCGGAGGAATGGGGCTCGAAGGAGGTCTTGGGGTCGGCGATCATGTCGGGGTTCAAGTTTCAGGTTTAAAGTTTCAAGTGGGGGCGCAATGCGCCGCTGAAACTGAGATACCTCCGAGCGAACTCCCTTCGGCAGCATGACCCGCATCAGGTTCGGAGGGTTCGGATCGAGGAAGATCCGTCTCAGTCCCTGCGGTGGGACGCCCCTGTCGTGACGGGCGGATAGTCGGGGAGGGAGGCGCTTCGTCAAAGTGAATTTGCCGCTGATCCCGCCCTGTCTGAGCCATTTGGCAGGCTTTAGGGGAGTGATGATTTCCAACGGCGGCGCCACTGGAGCCAGGCGACGAGACCGAGGAAGCTGCCAGTGCCGAGGTAAGGCCAGTAAGGCAGGCTGTCTTTTTTGGGGATCTGAAGGGCAGGGGAGACATCCCCTCCTAGAAGTAGGGTGGACTTCAGGTCGCCCTGGGTGGGCTGCTGCCAAAGGAGAACGTCGTTCCGGTTCCCCCTGGCGACGGTGAAGGCGATGGACTCGGCATCAGCCTGCCAACGCCAGGTGCCAATCAGGATCTGGTGCGGTTGCCCGTCATCAGGCGGCAGGAGGGAGTCGGGCAGGGTGTCTTCCCAGGTGCTGCTGGTTTCCAGGCTGAGGGGGGCGAGTTCGCTAAAGAGGCTGGTTTTTTCCCCATGCTGGATGTGAAGGGCCTGCATGAGGGCGCTGCGGGCGGCGGCTTCATCGGCAATCATGGGGTTTCCCAGAAAATCGATGCCAAGACGCAGCTCGATGGCGCTTTGATCCGGCAGTACTTTCACCCGTGCCGTGATGAACTCGGTGCCATGGGCGCTGACAAATAGAGGTGCCAGGACGCAGGCCAAAAGAAACAGGGGGAACGTGCGAGTTCCCCCTGAGATGGTGTGATGAAGGGTTGGCTGGGAACGGATCATTTCCGGTTCCAGCGGAGCACGCGGCCCCACTTGTTCCATTCGGTTTCCAGAATGTTGCCGTCGTTGTCAAAGGTGATGCCGTGTGGGCTGGTGACAATGCCTGTCTGCCAGTCCTTTGGCGCGATGCCAGGGGTGTTGGTCATCTTTGGATTGGTGCCACACTCGGCGACCATTTTACCAGCCTTGTCCCAAACGCTGACACGTCCGGCGATTTCGGCGATGCAGACGAGATCACCGTGGAAGGAGGCGGAGCTGGGGTTGCGAAGATCGGTGGCGATGACGCCGAGCATCTTGCCATCGAGATCAGTGTGGAGGATGCGCTTGTTACCACGGTCGCAGCAGAAGACGCGGGCGGGCTCGAAACGGGTGTCGATGAAGATCTTGTGAGTGTTCGCGAAGTTGTAGGGGGCGACAGGGCCGCCGAAGGTTTTCTTGAAGGTGCCATCACGGCCAAAGACGAAGATCCAGCTCTTGCCGTAGCCATCGACGACATAGATATCGCCATTCGGGGCGACGTCGCAGTTGGTGAGTTTCAGTCCGCCACCGGAGACGGAGACGCCGGGTTCTTTGGCGATGACCTTCTGGCTGCCATCGGCGAGCTTCAGGGTGACCTCGGTCTTGGTATCAGCCACCTTCACGCCGGAGGCGATCGGGGTGGTCTTTGGGCGGCCTTTGGCGTCTTTTTCACCCGTGGATTTCGCGACGGTGACGAAGTCGCGCTGCTCAGCAGGGAAGGCGCTGGTGGGGATCTCCATGACGACGGTGCCATCGAGTTTGCATTTGATCACGCGGGCTTCACTCAGCACGGCGGCGTAGATGTATTCATTGCCTTCATCTTTGCGGACGACGAAGCCGTGGAGGGAGGCGGGAAGAGGGAGTGCTTTGATGAACTTGCCGTCTTTTCCATAGACCTGGATGCCGGCATTGGCTTCCTGGACGCTGACATAGATATTGCCTGCGGAGTCCACAGCGATCTCACCATGGCCGTCGCCGATGGTTTCCTTACCAGGAGGCGGGGTGATGAAGTCGGGGACGAGATCGTAACTCACCTGAGCGGTGACGCTGCCGATCATGGCGAGGCTGGAGAGAATGAGGAGGGTGGTTCGCTGCATAGGAGGAGCATTTCAAACGATGCGGAGGAGTGGAGTCAATCATGCAGGCATGCGGAATCCTGTTCTGTGGCGTGGAAGATGGTGCTTCCGAGGCAAAAGAAACGGCGCATCCGTGGGGTGGATGCGCCGTGAAGGGGGAGTCGAACGCAGATCAGGCTTCGAGAAGTCTGGACTGGAGGCGGTCCACCATGCTGCGGAACTCATGGGTCTCATTCATCCGCTGAGCGATGACTTTGCAGGCGTGGATGACGGTGCCGTGATCACGGCCGCCGAATTCTTCGCCAATCTGCATGAGGGGCAGCTTTACCATGTGACGAGTGAGGTACATGGCCACCTGGCGGGCTTCAGCGATGTTCTTTGGGCGACGAGGGCCGGTGAGGTCGCTGACACGCAGGTCATACTCCGTTGCGACGGCGCGCTGAACGCGATCGACGGTGACGGACTTCGCCGGTTCTTCATCGATGACATCGTGGAGGAACTGGGAGAGGGCGGATTCGTTGGCGATATTGCCTTCCAGCGAAACATGAGCGGCGACGCGCATGAGGGCGCCTTCGAGCTTCCGCACGTTGGCTCGGATGCGCTGGGCGATGAACTCCAAAATCCAAGCGTCGAGAGAGACATTGAAGTCATTCATCTTGCGCCGCAGGATGGCGACCCGAGTTTCGAAGTCGGGCACCTGAATTTGTGTAGTGAGGCCCCACTCAAAGCGTGAGACGAGGCGGCTCTCGAGATCCTTGATGTCACTCGGCGGGCGGTCGCTGGCGAGAACGATCTGCTTCTGGTTATTGAAGAGTTCGTTGAAGGTGTGGAAGAACTCTTCCTGGGTGCTGTCCTTGCCGCCGAAGAACTGCACATCATCGATGAGCAGCACATCGACTTTGCGGTACTTCTGGCGGAACTGACTGAAGGTCTGCTTCTTGATGGCCTCGACGTATTCGTTGGTGAACTGCTCGGAGGTCACATAGCGGACGATGGCACGTTTTTTCCGCGTCAGCACCTCCTGGCCGATGGCCTGCATGAGGTGGGTTTTTCCCAGACCGGTAGGGCCGTGGAAGAAGAGTGGGTTATAGATGCGGCCCGGCTTTTCAGCCACTGCCTTGGCGACGGCTGCGGAGTAGCTGCAGTTATTTCCGACGACGAAGCTGTCGAAGTTAAGCTTGGCATTGAGGCCTGCCTCGGAGAATGAACGGATGTTTAATGAGTCATCCGTGACGTGCGGGCTGGCGCGCTCTTCCTGGTGATGGCGTGTGGAGATGACGCGAGCGGCTTTCTTTTCCAGAGTGGCATCCGCAGGCAGCGGGCGGAGTGGCTCGCTGGCGATCTGGTAGTCGATGCTTGCGGCAGTGCCGAGCACCTCAGCCACAGCATCAGCAAAGGTGCCGGAAAAGTTACTTTCGATCCACACTTGATGAATCGGATTTGGCACATGCACGGTGACGCGGTGGTCATCCGAGATGCGGGCAGTCGTTCCAGAGAAGCAGCGAGTGTAATTGTCTCGTCCGAGTTTCTTCAGCAGGATGGTGCAGATCCGCTCCCAAGGGGAAGGGAGCACTTCAAAATGCGGTGTCGAGCCTTCGAGATCGTGAGCGTCAGGAGTGGGTGAGTGGATTCTGGTTTCATGAGCTGTCTCCATGGTGCTGGTGATGAGGCTTGGCTGGGAGCGATGATAATCGTAACGGGAGAGGACAAATTCGGCGCTGAATCAGGAGAGTCAGCGCCGTGAACAATTTCAAAAATTAACGCCTCTTGTTTATGGCGAAACCGACACGATTCAAAGCAAAACTTGAGGCTGTTTAAAAAGACTTGGGAAACATCCTCAGTGTTCCACGAAGTTTTTAACCTTCAGCTTTCCGAAGCATTGCGAAGAAGTCTGTGATTAGCAGGTGAATGAGTTGTGAAAAGCATGTGAATGGCTGTGTGTAATGTTGCATTGGCACGCTTTTTGAAAGCAAGAAAGCCGGACACGAGGTCCGGCTTTCGAGTGATATATGGATTGAAGCTCAGATGGTCATCACTTCGCTTTTGGCTTTGCTGGAGCAGCTGGCTTGGGCTCGACGTAAGGCGGATTGGTGTAGGCTCCAGGGGCCACTTCTTTCAGGTTAGCTGGCACGTCAGCCTGCACTTCACCCACTGCCCAACGAATTCCGCCGACAAGAATGTCTTGGAAAACAGGATTCGTCCAGATGTCCTCACGGTGTCCCATGGCGGTGTACCAGACTCGTCCGTTGCCTTCTTTACGAGCCCAGGTGCTGGGGAAGGCGGGGCGCTTGTATTCATCGCCCTTCATCGCCGGGGCATCCATGACGCTGAGTACATGAATGTCTGAGGTGAAGTCTTTGAGCGAATACCACTCCTCATGGAAAGAGTACTCTGCGCCAACTTTTTCAAAGCCGGGGAACTTGGGATTGATCACCGTGTTTTTCGCCACCTGCTGCGCGCCATGCTTGATGAACTCGGCACCCAGGAAGCGCACATAGCTGTCAGCTTGATCGCCATGATTGAGGTAACGATCCGGGCCTTTTTTGGATTCGTTGTTGGTGTGGAAGGTATCGCTGGCGGAGTGTGTGCCGATGAAGCCCTTGCCGGCTTTGACAAAATCAAAGAGCGCTTGCTTGCCCTCGGCACTCATGGGCGGCTGCTTGTCGGTTCCTTCCTCGAGAAGGTTGCCCGTGGTGTAGAAGAAGACGGCATCGAATTGTGCGAGGTAGTCTTTGGAGAACTTGGAGCCATCTTTGGAGAACTCGAAGTCCCAGCCGTATTTGCCACCGAGTTCGGAGAGCACTTTCTCTGCATGGCTGGGCTTGCCGTTCTTCCAGGAGATGACGCTGTGCTCGAAGCCACTGGACTTTGAGAAGAAAAGAATGCGCGGCTTTTTGGCCGTGGGAGCTGCGAGCACGAGGCCGATGGCGGCGACGAGGCAGAACAGAGGTGCGAGGAGTTTCATGATTGGAGGGGTAAGTGGAGAGCACTAACCGAGGTCAGCTTCAATGGAGAATCTCACCACTCACCTTGAGAGGGAACTGCGCGCTCAGCCTTAATACCGAGACCTAGCTGACCAAGATGTAGTCCACGTTTAAGGTGAGTGCGGGTGATGGGATGCATTTTATAGCTGCCATAAATTAATGGGTATTCCATTGAATCGTAAGTCAGCAGGGGATGTGACGGCAGCCGTTTTCTGCGGAAAATGAAAGAATTTAAAGATAACTAGAAACAAAACGGCGGCGATTTCGCTAGCAGGAGGTGACGGCCCATTTTGTCTATGAACCACCTCCTACTTTTTGTCCTCCTGCTGCTCCTGCTCGCCCAGGGGCAGGCTTTTCCACCGGCTCCGTCTTACACGCTTTATGGCACGGTGCGGGACCAGGTGGGGCAGACGCTCACGGCTCAGGGGGCGGTCATCATTTTGCTCAAAGGG
>JAGKWZ010000299.1 GCA_021151605.1 Verrucomicrobiaceae bacterium | reverse complement strand
AAGCGGCCCGGCTCCAGCTTTAGGTCGATGCCGCTAATGGCAGATTTGTCGAGCTTTTCGCCGTTTGCCCGGCTGTAGGTGAAGGAGATGTTTTCAAAATGGACGGCTCCCTGTACTCGCCCCAAGGGCAGCGCATTCGGGGCATCCTGGATGTCGGGCACGCGGTCCAGCACTTTCACGACGTTGTTGATGGCGTAGCGGGTTTTTTGCAGTAGGAGACTCACTTTGCTGAGCTCCTTTGCTGGCGGGTAGATGCGCGTCATCAAGAGGACGACGGCGATGAAATCCGCTGACTTGAGGCCATTCACTGACCAGTAAACCAGACCTGCGGCGATGCCGATGGATGCCACAGACTCCACCAGAGGCCCCACCAGTTCAGAGGCGCGCTGCCAGCGGATGGCGTTTCTGCTCATGGAGGCGTTTGCCAGCACAAAGCGGTTCACCTCATACTCCTCCCGGGCGTACGCCTTGACCAGGCGGATGCCGGTGAGGGACTCATGCATCGCAGTGAGCATAGCACCCGCCATCTGCTCCTCTTTTTTCCCTGATTTTTTCACCCGTTTACCCATGCGAATCACAGGCAGAAGACAGAGCGGGAAGATAAACAGGCTCATGAAGGTGAAGAGCGGATACTCGGTGAAAAGCGCCACTAGGATCACAATGATGCGCAGCGGATTGCTGGCCATGAACTGAACGTATTGCACGGCATTGCGCTGGGCCACGCTCGTCTGGTTAAAGATGGTCTGCATCAGCTCACCTGCTTTGGTGCTGCTGAAAAAGGTGGGAGACTGACTCAAGACTCGAGCAAAGACGTCATTTCGGATGTCCTGCAGCATTCGATTTCCCACCCAGGCGAGCAGATATTTGTTCAGATAGTCGAGCAGGCCATTCGTCAGCATCATCAGGGGGATGAATGCAGCGGCGATGATGGCCCCGGTGAGCCCGACGCGGGCAGTGGGGTTCAGGCCGAAGGTTTCGGCCAGACTGAAGTCGAGCCCCAAGAAGCTGAACTCTTTCCCCAAAGTCATCGGCTCGGTTCCATCATTGAGTACGATTGAAAAGATGATCTTGCAGGCAGGCAGCCAGACGGCGTTGAATAAGGCCGCTAAAATGCCCATGGCGAGACCCAAAATAAAGCGTCCCAGGTGGGGCTTGAGATAAGGCAGGATGCGCTTCACAGGCATCTTCAGATCATCCTCCAGCTCTGCTTGGGATGATGAGGCTGGCTGAGTGGTTTTGGCCGGGCTTTCTGTTGGAGGGGACTTTGGAGCTTTTGCCATGGATGGGGTCGGAAGGAGCGCGGTGTGCTGGATGCCGCTACAGCGGGCGCGCGACGCCTTAAAGGCTAACACTGACACGAAGGGGCGTCGAGACAGATTTACCTCAGCGCATGCCGCCGAATTTGCGCCTCACCACCTCGATCTCTTTCCTTCCCATTTCCACTTCCTGCTCGAGCGAGCTTTTTTCGCGTTTGATCTCGCGAATGCCGTCCACGGTCCAGAAGGCGCAGCTCGCAGACATCATGGCAAAGAGGACGAAGAGCAGATTTAGCATCAGCGCCATGTGCCTCTCCTGCTTTTTTCTGGCGTCACGATCTGTGTCCACATCCAGAACACCGAGCAGGTCCATCCACCAGAGCCGCCAGAGTTTGGGCTCGCTGGCCGCGCGCAGGCAAGCGACGGCGGCGGCAATGCAGAGAATGGCGAGAATGGCAGTGCCGGTCGGCATGGCGGAGGAAAAACAAGATTCGAAGTAATCGCTGTTCTAGCGAAACCCAGCATCAAGCGTCAAGATTTTGTCCGGGGTTGGTGAATTGACTTCAAGTCGTCAGCTTCTCCGCACTCCTTGAGCCTGGGATCATTTCACCACTGGAGTGAGCACCATGTTCCGATAATCCACATTCGTGTGGTCACCTTGGAGGTAGATAGGGCCGGGCTTGAATTCATCACTGGTCATCGCGCCGCCGGTGCAGCCGAGGACCGGTTGGTTGTCGATGATGGTTTTACCATTCAGGACCACGATGAGGTGGCGGTCCACCAGGGTGATATCGAGAGTCTGCCATTCACCGATTGGCTTCTCAGCATTCACACTCGGGGTGATGCGGCTGTAGAGTGCGCCCATGTGGTGGGAGTCGAGCGGCTTGCCGAAGCTCTCCATGATCTGAACTTCATAAATGCCGCGCAGGTAGATGCCGCTGTTGCTGCCTTCTTGGGTGCGGACTTCGGTTTTCAGATTGAAGTCTTCGAACTCAGCATCGGTGCGCAGATTGCCGAAGTGCTTGCCCTTCTCTTTGGAAACGCGGTTTTGCAGGATGCCGTCCACGACACTCCAGCCGTTATCGGCTTCTTTCAGCAGCCGCCAGCCTGTGAGATCCTTGCCATTCAGGAGCGGGATTGGTGTGCCAAACTTCACCTTGGAGAGATCAGGCTTTGCGGGGATGGTGGGGATGCGTTTGCCGGTGAATTCGGCTGGCTGGCCCACGGATTTGCCCTCCGCATTTTTCTTGGAAGTGCTCAGCTTTAAAACATCGCCTTCAGCTTTCGCGGTGATGGTTTCTACGGTCACCTTACCTTCCTTGTTCTTTTGTTCGCGGGTGACGACGAGGGTGTCTCCCTCGATCTTTGTGCTTGCCGTGGGAACCACGCTGCCACCTCCCCAGAGGACGCTGGAGCTAAAGCCACCGTCCTTTTCCTCCACGCCGAGCCAGCCAGCACCACCACCAGGGATGACCAAAGCCCATCGGCCAGTGAAAACAGATTCAGCCTGCGAGAGGCTAGTCAGGGAGAGACTGAGAAGAACGGTAGTGGTCAGGGTGCGGATCATAGGTCGGTGGAGGGTGGAGGAAACGCCCCAGACAGCCAGCTTTATCGTCCGACCTTTCTTAAACCAATTTCAACTTCTTGCGCATCAGCCACTCGACGGTGAGTAGCAGAATCGCGGCACCGAACCACCACCAGCTCGACCAAAGCAGCGTCTCCTTCACAGTGACTTGCTTGCGGTCGATGGACTGAAGGAGATTCGGCAGTTCGGTGGCGGCCTGCTCTTCGCGTAGGAAGCGACCACCACTGGCATTCGCCATGGCCTCGAGGAGCGGGCGGTTCATGGTCAGAGTGGCCAACTCGGGATTCCCAGCATCGGCGACGCGGAGGGAAAGGCGCAGCTCACTGCGTGTGGCGGAGGCGCTTTCGGCGACGGCGATCTCATACGAGCCTGCTTTCAAAGGTGGCGTCTGGGCGCGGTAGATACCGAAGTGGGTTGGGTCTGCTTCGAGCTGTAGGGTGGCTACCTCTTTGCCATCTAGCAGGACGAAGGCGTACGGCTCGGCATCGTTGACAAGGTCTCCTTTAGAATTGCGGACACGCACTCGGATCTCACTTTGCTCACCCGGCGTGTAGCGCAGCCTATCGGTGCCGATGGAGAGTGACCTGTCCTCCGCCTGGAAAGGTGGAGCTGCAATCCATGCGGCCAACTGCATCCACAGCCGCTGGTGATAAAGGTCTGCCACCTGGAAGCGCCAGCGCCAGAGGTCATCCGTGGCGAGGTAAAGCACAGCCCCGGCTCCGACCTGGCGGAGGACCATGGCGGGTGTGGTGTCATCGCCACCTTTCAATTCGGCCAAGACTTCGGAGCCAGGAAGAGAAGTCACATTTGCCGCCCAGGTCATCTCAGGCAAAGTCGGCCAGAGCGTCATGTTCGCACTCGGACTGTCGCTCAATCGTAAGCCTGGCTGGCGCTCGCCATCGGTAGTAAGCTGCCAAGTGTAGGCCTTGGCAGTGGCAGGATTCGCTGGCCAATTCACCGGAATCAAACCGGCAGTGCGCCCCTGTGCCCAGTCTTTCAGGCCACCGCGCACACCATCAATCAGCACGAGACCTCCGCCGCGTTTCTCGACGAACTCGACCAGCCAGTCGAGGTGCAGTGAGTCAAAGCGTGAGGCGGAGACATCGCCGAGCAGGATGAGGTCATAGCTGAGCAATTCCTCACGAGATTTGGGGAAGTCCTTCCGCATGGAGCCGTCCTCAACTTTGGCTGAGTAGTTGTCGAAGATGGCCTTTGTTTCCCAGCGGTCATCGCGGTCGAAATGGTTCTGTATATAGCGCGTCTCCCAGCGCGGGCGACCGTCTAGGATGAGCGCTTTACGCTTCTTGGTGAGCAGATGCAGGGCGATCTCTCGGCTGTTGTTGGCACGGGTCTTCTCCGTGTTAGCACGGTCACCTTGCACGGAGACCTGGACATTGAGCAGACGCAAAGTTTTGTCGCGTTCTGAGGCGGGAGCGGGTGGGAGCGCTTTGACCGGGAAAGCGAAGTCAAAACGCCGCTCACCTTTGCCTTCACCTTTGAAGTTCTGTTCCCAAAGCATCTTTCCTCCGCTGCTGACGCGGACCTGTGCGGGCGTTCCTGCAGGAAGTGAATCCTGCACGATGACGCGGCCTTGGAGGTTCTCCTCACTAAAAACGGACTCGGCAGTGATGACGTTGACGACGCTGAGATCAATCGGAGGCACTTCCGTGCCGAAACCAACGGCGAACACGGGTGTATTCGCCTGCTTCATCGTCGTGGCAAACTCCTCCGGTGATCCCGGGCCATTGTGCTGACCGTCAGTAAGCACCACGAGCGCTGTGCCTGGCGCCACGGGACCTAGTGCATCACGCAGAGTCGAGTCGAGATTGGTTATCGGAGCATCGGCTTGTGTCTGGAGGGAGGCCGGCAGATCGCCCGAAGTGTCTTTCCCCTGCTGGCGGTGCCACCAAGTGCGCTGTGTCTGCTGGCCTCGTAGGAGCACGAGTTCCACATCCTGGGTCTCGCTAAGCTTCTTCAAAAGAGGTGCCGTGCCGCCGAGGAGGATCTTTTCCGCACGAGCGAGTCTGGTTTCAGAAGTAACGTTCGACTTCTCGGAAGCATCGTCTTCGAGCTTCATGCTCGCCGATGTATCCACGGCGATCACGACGCGACCGAGTTGACGCTGAGTCGTCTCATGGCGGAGCGTTGGCCCAGATAAAGCCAGCACGAGGATGAACACCGCCAGGGTCCTGCAGGCCGCAGGCACCCAGGCGAGTGGTCCCGACAGGAACTTCATCTCGCGCCGATAGAGGAACCACATCGCCGCTGCCAATCCGAAGGCGAACACCCATACCCCGATGACTGGATAGTCACCGGCGAAGCGAAGGGTGGTTTCGGTCGTGGGGGTCATATCCACAAAGGAAGCTTCATACCTTTCGGAGAGGGCTTGGACTTTATCCGCAGCGAGAGGAGCGAGGTTCGACTCGGACGGATCGAGGTTGTAGGCGAGCAGGCGGGTTTCGGTGCCCTGCGTCAGCTTGTAAACACCGGGGGCAGCGATGGGCTTTGACTCAAGCAGGGATTTGTCGGCATCAGCACGCACTTTAATGGTCTCGGTCTGGCCAGTGGGACCGCTGAGTGTGTATTCGACTCCGATGCGTTCTTTGCCCATGACGACGCGCAGGGGTGCGCCGACCTGGTCCCAGGCGCTGATGGCACTTTGAGTCGCCAAGTAAGTGACGAGGCGCTGCATGAGCGGCACGAAGAAGGGCTGCAGAGGCAGATTCGTCCATTCGGCATCGGCGGTGGTGGCGGCAGCGATGACGCGCCCTCTCTCGTGGGCCTTTTCGATCAATAGGGGTGTGCCGCGGTCGAGTTGCAGGACGGGCTTGGCTTTGTCACTGGCTTCAAACTCCCACCAGCTCTGGAACTCGGCGTCTTGCAGGCGTCCGCCACGGGCGTCATTGAAGTAGATTGTGGCGGGATGTGTGAGGCGCTGCTGGAGCAAGCGTGCCGGAGAGGCAGTGGTGGCGCGTTGCAGGCCTTTGATGTTGGCGGGGAAAAGACCTTCGCCTTTGCGGAAAAAGTCTCGGCTATACCAGTCCAGGTCACCGTGAGACCCGGCGAAGACGATGAGCCCACCACCAGCCTTCACAAACTTATCGAGATCATTGAGACGATTGCCTTGCAGGCGGTCCACATCGGCAAGGATGACGACCTCCTTACCCTTCAGATCTTCATCGCGCAGGCGCCGGGCTTCGACCTTGGTGATGCGGATGAGATCTTTGAGTGTGGTGTTTTCAGCTGCCTGATAAGGCGTGAGCGCCAGTTCCAGGAAGTCAGCGGCTCCTTCGAGCGGCGAGGTGCTGGGATCGCCATCAACGAGCAAGACGTTCAGTTGATTGCGCACTTGGACGACAGAGTAGAAGGCGTTGTCATCCGCGAAGCTGTCGCCCTCAATACGCACGGCGAGCGAGTGGTCTCCCACACCATCAAAGGCATGGGTGAAGGCGATCACAGCCGCGCCCTCAGGTGGCAAACTCACACGCGAAGTGCGCAGGCGGGCACCATCGGCCTCCAGATGCACGGCGACATCCTGCCAGGGCCGCTTGCCATGATTTTGAATGCGCACACGGAGTCCGACAGGCTGCTTTGCAGCGACGACGAGCGCTGAGAGATCCGCACTGGCGATGCTCAGGTTCTCTGTGAGGTCGCTGGCGAGGCGGTAAAAGGTGACCTGAGGCTTCGGCTCCTGCTTGAGCAGGGCTTCCAAAGCGGGAAGCGCCGCGCCATCGGACACGCTTTGCCAATCACTGGCCTGGAAGTCGGAGACGATGGCGAGTTCTCGGGCGCCATTCGTGGCTTTGGAAAGAGAGGCTGCGGCGGTTTGCAGGGCGTCGTTCACTTTCACAGGTCCAGCCTGTGTCGGGACGTCGGCGAGTTGCTTCGGCAACAGATCGAGAGTTGTCGTGGATTGGTCGAGGAGCTTCCGCGAGTTGCCGCCAGCCAGGACGATCTGCACATCGCTGCCCTTCGGCTGCACTTCGAGCATTCGCGACAAATCCTGCCGCGCCCGATCTGCCGGTGATCCACCCGCCGCCGGAGCCCGCATGGAGAAGGAATCATCCAGCAGCATCACCAGCGAGGTTTTGCCCAGCCCAAAAGCCCGCAGCGCCGTGAGCACCGGACGCGCCAGACAAAGCGCCAGCACGATCGGAATGGCAATGCGCACCGCCAGCAGCAGCCATTGCTCGATCTTCCACTTCCTTTTCCGCTGCCGCATGACTTCCTGAAGCAGGTGCATGGCCCCCCAACGCACGGTCTGCACCTTGCGCTTGTTCAGCAGGTGAATCAGCAGCGGGATAAGAAAGGCCGCAGCGCCCGCAAGGAGGATGGCGTTGAGGAAGGTCATGAGTTAAAAAGCTCCTTCGCCTGAGGGATGCGGCCACGCCAGTAATAAGGCCGGCGTTTGGCGTGGGCGACGGCGAGGATGACCACCTTTTCCAGCCAGATCATGTAGGCGATGTAGTATTCGCCAAAACGTGGGAGCAGATTGACCCGGCGGGTGCCTCTCAGTCGAAGATTGTACAGCAGAGGCATCTCGCAAATCAATTGACGGTAATGGCGATAATGCTGATCAAAAGATTGCGCCAGTTCTGCATCGATACCGAGGTAGTAGTCAGCGACTTCCTCAAGTTCCTCTTCAGCCGATGGATGGATTTCCCAGACGGTCATGCGCTCAAGCGTTGGATGCCGTGTTTGGCGAAAAGCGCATCGATACGGCGCTCAGAGTCTGCGGAGGAGATCAACTGCACTTTGCCCTCCATCACATCCCTCATGCGCTCATCAATCTCAGCATCCCATTCGGCCTGGATGGAGGCCTCCTCGACCTCGTGAGGAGGGAAGGTGTACTCATTTTGAAGATCACGGAGCAGCTCATCGACCTCTTCAGTGGAGAGGCGGCGAATGTCATTTTTGATGCGTTCGACGGTGGCGGTCATGAGGAGAGAGTGTCAAGCGGTGAGGTCGGCAAGACGCAGACTGAAGGCAGGGAAGATCGTGCTGGTCACGAGGTCCTGAGAGGTAAAGATCTGATGCGTGGTGTAGCTGGTGTCTTGCGGATTTGTATGGAGGGTGATGTAGCCGCCTTCCGGCTCTATGAGCCAGTATTCCTTCACCCCAGCCCCGGCGTAGATGGCGGCTTTGCTGCGATCTCGCTGCACGGTGCTGATGGCGATCTCGATGACGAGTTCGGCGGTGGTGGGGTGACTGAAACGATAGTCTGAGAGGCTGCCTTTGAACACCGCAAGGTCAGGCTCGGGCTCCGAGGCCGAGCAGGTAATTGGGCGCTCCTTGCCAATGAAGTAGCCGGGGCCGCAAATGAGCAGGAGACGCTCGCGGAGAAACTCCACCAGCCATTCGTGAAAAGGAGATTTGGGCATCTTTTTGAAAATCACCCCTTCCAGCAGTTCCACATCCTCGCTGATCATGCCGAGCTTTCCGGCTTCGTGATAAAACTCCACGCTCACTGGATACACCGTCTGGCGGGCTTCAAGAGTATCGAGAACATCAGCGATCATGGAACGAGTGTAAGGGAGTGGCGCTAGGGAGGCAATGGTGTTTAGCGCATGCGCAGTGCCAGATAGCTTCTCAATGCCGCCGCGTGCGGCTCATCCGTCGGCAGTGGGAGGTAATCGACCTGGTGTTTGCGGAAGCCATCTTTGAGCTGCTCCTGGAAGGCGCGTTGAGCTTCCAGGTAGCGGAGGCGGATGGCGGCGGGGTCGAGCATGAGGAAGTCATCGTCTTTCTCCAGGTTTTCAAAGCGCGACCACTGACCAAAGGGGAACTCGATCTCGTCACGGTCCCAGAGCTGCATGGCAATGATTTCGTGGCCCTGTTTGCGTAGCACGCCGATGGCTTTCAGGATGGCGGCGGGGTCATCAAAGAAGTCGCTGATGAGGATCACAAGCCCGCGACGCTTCAGACGCTGGGCGAGTGATTCGAGCACAGGAGCAAGTGAGGTTTCTTTGCCTGGCTCGGTTTTGATCATCGTCTCCAGCAGATGATGGAGATGGGTGATACGTGTGCGATTCGGTATAAACTCGCGGAGCTTGGTATCAAAGGTGATGAGGCCGACAGCGTCCTGCTGGCTCATGAGCAGGTAGGCCATGGCAGCGGCGAGCTTGCGGGCGTAGTCGAACTTCAGCACCCCCTTTGTGCCGCGATAGGCCATGCTGCCGCTGGCATCGAGCACGACCGTGGCACGGAGATTCGTCTCCTCATCGTATTCGCGGATGTAGAAACGGTCGGCACGGCCAAAGATCTTCCAGTCGAGACGGCGAATGTCATCCCCCTGCACATAGGGCCGGTGCTGCCGGAACTCGACGCTGAATCCCTTGTGCGGGGATGTGTGTTGCCCCGTCGTGAAGCCCTCCACCACGGTGCGAGCGAAGAGCTGCAATTTATGCAGACTCGTGATGTCTTCGGCTTCGAGGATGGAGGAAATGGCGGCCACGGGGAAGTTAGGAAATCGTCAAGTGGGTCAAGAGTTGGGCGGATACGCTTCTGGTCATCTTGACCTCCTTGACGAATCCCTGACCTCTTGACCGAAGGTTACAGCACCCGACCCTCCGCCTTTTTCACTTTTTTGATCAGCTCCGCCACGACCATGTCCACCGTGATGCCTTCGGCTTCAGCGTGGAAGGTGGGGACGAGGCGGTGACGCAAAGCCGGGGCGGCAAGGGCTTCGATGTCATCGGTGGTGACATGGGTGCGGTTGTGAAGCAAAGCGCGGACCTTTCCGGCCAGCACGAGCATCTGGCTGGCACGAGGCCCGGCGCCCCAGCTCAGCATCTCTTTCACATAAGGCAGGGCATTGGCCTCGTTCGGGCGGGTGGCGCGGACGAGGTCGAGCACGAAGTCGGTGACGTGATCTGGCACAGGCACTTTGCGAGCGAGCTGCTGGGCGGCCTGGAGCTCCTCAGCAGTGATCACGGCCTGAATCTCCTCCTGCACACCACCCGTAGTGCGGGCGACGATCTCGCGCTCTTCATCGCGGCTGGGGTAATCAACCTTGATCAGGAAGAGGAAGCGGTCTTTTTGCGCTTCTGGCAGCGGGTAAGTGCCTTCCTGTTCGATGGGGTTCTGCGTAGCGAGCACGAAGAAGGGCTTCGGCAGCTCATAGGTATTCTGGCCGACCGTTACATGCTTCTCCTGCATGGCTTCGAGCAGCGCGGCCTGGGTCTTGGGCGGCGTACGGTTGATTTCGTCCGCGAGGATGATCTGGGAAAAGATCGGGCCAGGCTGGAAAACCAGCTTCCGGCGGCCTGTATCAGCATCCTCCTGGATGATCTCCGTGCCAGTGATGTCCGCAGGCATGAGATCCGGCGTGAACTGGATGCGGCGGAAGCCCAGATGCATCGCATCCGCCAGCGACTTCACGAGCAGTGTCTTCGCCAGTCCTGGCACGCCTTCCAGCAAGCTGTGTCCGCCAGCGGCGATGGCGATGAAGACCTGCTCGATCACGGCTTCCTGCCCGACGATGCGCTTGCTGAGAGCGGCTTTGAGTTTGTTGAAACCATTAACAAGGGCAGCAGCGGCGGCAGTGTCGGACATGGGAAAGTAGGATTAGGAGCAAAAATGAATTCGTGAACACGGGCAGATAAGCAGGGTTCTTTCCATAGTTCACGGGGTTCTTTGAACTGTTTGTCGATGAGAGCCGCTGCCATTGCAAATGCCATAGCGTCATTCTTCGAAACCTTTCCCATCCCAGGCGGTTGAAGCGGCCTGTCGATCCCAATCCACGACGAGATCCCATATGAAAACTACCCAACAAATCCTCACAAGCCTCGGCATCCTCACGCTGAGCACCTGTATCGCCGTCGCACAAGACGGTGCACCGAAAGGTGAAGGCGGCGGCCGCATCGCCGAGTTCCTCAAGCGCGCCGACACCAACACCGATGGCAAGATCAGCCTGGAGGAGTTCAACGAATTCGCGAAGCGCGACTCTGGAGATCGTTTCTCCAAAATGGATGCCAATGCCGACGGCTTCGTCGATTCCACCGAGATGAACCAGATCGGCGAACGCATGCGCGAAGGCATGCGCCGCCCAGGAGGCGAAAATGGCAGTGGTAGTTTCCGCCGTCCAGGTGGTGAAGGCGGCGAAGGCGGATTCCGCCGTCCGCCAGCAAGCGGCACTGAGGTCGAGCGTCCAGCACCAAAGCCCGAAGGTGAGCGCCCCATGCTTCCAGAAGGGCAGCGCCCAGGTGGTCCTGGCGGACCCGGTGGACCCGGCGGCGGCCAGGGATTCAATCCTGATGAAATCTTCAGCCGCATGGACAAAAACGCCGACGGCAACGTGGACAAAGAAGAGTACGTCGAATTCTCCAAACAAGAGATTGAAACACGCTTCGGACGCCTGGATGAAAATGCAGACGGCAAGGTCTCTAAAGACGAAATGAAGGCCGGTATGGAGCGCATGCGCAACATGATGCGCGGCCCTGGCGGTCCTGGCGGTGGAGCCCCTGGTGGCCCAGGCGGAATGCGCCGTCCCGGTGGTGAAGGTGGTCCTAGCGGTGGCGAGGGCGGATTCCGCCGCCCACCGACTGAAGGCGGCACAGGTCGACCACGTCCAGAAGCCGAAGCTGAGGCCCCAAAAAAAGATCCGGCCTGAGCCTTCCTGATCGCGCACGACATTCCTCAAATTCAGCAGGCGGGACTCCTCAGGGAGTCCCGCCTTTTCTTTGTCTCCAGGCGGCTAAGGAAAGACCCACCCAGCAAGTGCCACTCCTCAGACAGCCCTTCAGACAGCTCGGTCAGCCCGCCCCCGCTCCAGCAGCGGTGGGTTTTCCATCCTGCAAGCCCATTCCCGCACGCGCCGCATGCCCCTGACAGACCTGTAAGGGCACCTCCGCTCGGGAAAAAGGCCTCTTACAGACCTGTAAGCCCCCTCCGGCTGGAGCGGAATGCCCCTTACAGCTCTGTTTTGGGACAAATTGGCGCAAAATCAGGGGTTTGAGGCCAAAAACGCCGAATCCTGCACTGGGAACCTGAAAAGGGCAGAGGAAAGGGTGGCAAGGGAATGAAAGGCAGGGACTCAAAATGCGGTGAGGGGGACACCCTGGATCTACCCTTCAGCGGCCTCGGGGTAGAGGGCGGCGAGCTCGCCCTGCTGGGTGTCGGTGTTGAGTTTGGCGGCCTCAGCGGCGGCGCGTTTCGCGGCGGCATCGGCATGAGCGGTGGCGACCTCGGCGGCGCTGGGCAGGGCCATGGGGACGTGGGTGGCACCTTCGGCAGCTTTCCGCGCGGCTTCGCCAGGGGCGATCTTGGACGCGGCCTCGAGGACGGCGGTGATGCTGCTGAGATCTGGCAGCGCGGAGGCGGTCACATCGCGGTCATAGTGGGCGCGGCCACCGGCGGTGAAGACGCCGCGATCCACGCCGAGGTCATAGACCTGATGGAAGTGGCTGACGAAGAGGGTGAGCCGGTCCAGAGCCTGGGTGAAGGCGCTGGTGAGCGGTGCCTGGGTGGCGAGGGCATTCGGGACATCCCCGGCCTCCTTGAGCAGGCGGCTGAGGAAGGACTGAGGATTCGCATCATCAAGCTTCGCCCAATGGGCGGCAGTGATGAGGCGGTTGTTGGGGAATTGCTTCCAGGCATCCCGTGCGGTGATAAGCGTACGGATGACGGTCGCGGTGGAGTTGGGTAGGCGTCGTGTAGGCATAGCGCTGCGAAGTCTGCGAAAAACAGCAGGAAATGTCGAGAGTGATTTTCAGGCCCTGCTGCTGGCTGTGTGAAAATTTTGCCAGGATCAAGAGCCGCACAATACAAGCGCTGCTCGCACCAAGCCGCGGGCAATAGCTATGCAGCCTCTGGCGTATTCTCTGCTATGAAATTGCTCTTCCTGCTTCCGCTGGTCGCCCTGCCTGTCTTGGCACAGGCGGAGGACGAGTATGAGCAGGCTCCGATCCGTTATTCGGAAACGCAGCCGCGTGATGCGGCCTATGCGTTGGAGAAAATGATGCTCGCGGGCAAGGTGAAGATTGATCGCACAGATGCCTGGAGCGTGCTGCGTGGTGTGCTGAAGCAATTTGGTATCCCTGAGGAGTCGCAGGTCATGGTCTTCTCGAAGACGAGCAAGCAGAACGACCGCATCAGTCCGCAGACACCTCGCGTGATCTATTTTTCCGATGATGCCTATGTCGGCTACTCCGTCGGCGGTTCGCTGGAGATTTCCACCATCGACCCGAAGCTAGGTCCGATCTTTTATCTGCTCGATCCCGAGGTGGAGCCCTCGAAGCCGCTGCACTTCGAGCGTGATCAGAGCTGCCTGAGCTGTCACGGAGGCCCTTTCACACCGGAAGTGCCCGGCGTCATCGTGCGCTCTGTTTTCCCTGGGCCCGAAGGCCATCCGATCATGAGCCAGGGTAGCACGGTGGTGGATACCACGACGCCTTTCTCCGACCGCTGGGGCGGCTGGTATGTCACCGGCAAACACGGCAGCCAGCTTCATCGCGGCAATGTCACCGCCACCGAAAATGCGGACAACACCTGCGACATGCCCATCGAGAGAGGGGCGAATATCACGGACCTCGCGAGCTTCTTCGACACCAGCCCCTACAAGCGCAAGAAGAGCGACATCGTGGCCCTCATGGTGCTGGAGCATCAGACCTCCGTTCAGAATGTGCTGACAAAGGCGAATCACACCGCCATGCGTGCCATGCACATGCAAACCAGTCTGCAAAAGGAACTAGGTGAGCCGGTGCAAAACGAGCCCGTGGGCACCGCCCGGCGAATCATCGACCACATGGCCGAGGACGTGATCGAGGCGCTGCTTTTCAAAGACGAGGCCGCTTTGCCGGAGGGTGGCATCGAAGGAGAGGAAGATTTCCAGACAGCCTTCACGGCCAGGGCTCCCAAGTCGGCGGATGGACGCTCGCTGAAGGATTTTCAGCTTCACACACGGCTCTTTAAGCACCGCTGCAGCTTCATGGTTCACTCGCTGACCTTCCGTCATCTCTCGCCGCATTTGAAGACCACGGTCATCAAGATGCTCGGCGATGTGCTCGCGGGAAAAGACAAGAGCGGCACCTTCGACTACCTCGGCGAATCCGAGCGCAAGCATATCCTCGCCATCCTTCAAGATACGGGCGTGCTGCCAAAGGCTTGAGAAAAGCCTGCCCAAGGCGCGTTCTTTGCTCTCATGCGACGCGCTCTGCTCCTCCTCACGATTTGTTCTGCCCTTCACGGCCAGGATTTGGAGAAGATCTTTGAGGAAGACAACCTGGAGCCAATGCACCGCGTCTTGGCCGCAGGCCGCTACGATGATGTGGCGCTGATCTGCGAACGCGCCATCCGTCAGGGCTTCAAATCGCCTGACTGGCGGATCATGCGCATCCAGGCGCTCATGAATCTGGGGCGCGAGGTCGAGGCTCGTGATGAAGTGCAGCTCGCGGTGAAGACCTTTCCCGGTCATCTCGAACTCCTCATGCTCCAGCATGACAATGCTCGACGAATCGGGCGGAAGGACATCGCCGATGAGGCTCTCAAGGCGGTGAATGATGCAGCACGTGCGCAGCAGCCCAAAAATCGGACCGCAGCGGATTGGGTGGCTCTCGGTCAGGCGGCTCTAGCGCTCGGAGCGGATGCGAAGAAGGTCATCCAGCAGTACTTCCAGGTGGCGCAAAAGAAGGACGCCAAGTTTGAGCCTGCTTACCTCGCCGAGGGGCATCTGGCTTTGTCGAAAGATGATGCGGCTCGTGCTGCCGATGTCTTTCGCGCGGGGTTGAAAGCCTGTGGTGAGACGGCTGAGCTGCGAGTCGGGCTCGCGCTGGCTTTTGCCAATGGAGATCGAGAGAAGTCGCTGGAGAGCCTGAAGCGTGCGCTGGAGCTGAACCCGGTTCACTCGGTGGCTTTGCTGAATCAGGCGGAGTCGATGATCGGCGCGGAGAAGTTCCTCGATGCCGCCGGGCTCGTGCAAAAGGTGCTGGAATACCGAGACAACTGTCCCGAAGCCTGGGCGCTCTTGGCCGCCATCACGCATCTCAGTGCGGCGGACGTGAAGAAGTTCGAGTCGGCTCGGGCGAATGGTCTGAAGCGCTGGGACAAGAATCCTGAAGTCGATCACACCATCGGTCGTGTGCTGTCACGAGCCTATCGTTTTGCCGAAGGCTCGAAGCATCAGCGAAAGGCGCTGGAGTTTGATCCCAACTACCTTCCCGCCAAGGTCGCATTGACGCATGATCTGCTGCGGCTTGGTGAAGAAGACGAGGCTTGGAAGCTCGCTGCCGAGATCCGTGAAAAGGATGGCTACAATGTGCAGGCGCATAACATCGGCCTACTGGAGAAGGAGATGGCGGGCTTCACCACGCAGAGCTTTGACGACTTCATTCTCAAGATGCCGAAGCGCGACTGGCCGATCTATGGCGAAGAAGCGCTGGCCTTGCTGCGTGAAGCCAAGACGGTGCTCACCGCGAAGTATGGGCTCGATTTGAAGCGGCCCGTGATGGTCGAGTTCTTCGGACAGCAGCAGGACTTCGCCATCCGCACCTTTGGCAGTCTCGGCGGGCAGGGATTGCTCGGCGTGTGCTTCGGCACCGTCATCACGATGAACAGTCCCGGCGGACTCGCGCATGGTCGGAACAACTGGCAGAGCACGCTCTGGCATGAGTTCTGTCATGTCGTCACGCTCACGCTGACGCAGAACAAGATGCCGCGCTGGTTGAGCGAGGGCATCAGCGTCCACGAGGAAAGCCAGCGCAATCCCATCTGGGGCATGCCGATGGACGCCACCTTCCGACGCATGATCCTGGAGGAGAAGGCCGCGAAGCCGATCAGCCAGCTCAGCAGCGCCTTCCTGAATGCGGAGAGCGATGACCACCTCATGTTCGCCTACTACCAGAGCAGTCAGGTCGTGGGATATTTGCTGGAGCGCTTTGGTCCTGAGAAGTTTCAGGCCATCCTGCGCGATCTCGCCGGTGGGAAACGCATCAACGAAGCCATCGCCGACAACACCGAGTCACTGGAGAAGCTGGAGCCCGCCTTTGAAAAGCATCTCCAAGCCAAGGCGGTGGCCTTTGGTGAAAAGGCTGACTGGAAGAAGCCCGAGCCTGAAGACGTGAACCCGCTCGATCCCGAATCGCTCGCGGAATTCACGAAGAAACATCCTGACAGCCTGTGGGCGATTCATCGGCAGATCGACATGCTTATCGAGCAGGAGAAATGGGCCGACGTGCTACCGCTTGCCGAGCGATTGATCGCTCTCGTGCCCGAGGACTTCAGCGGTGAAGGCGGCTATCAGATCAAAGCAAACGCCCTGCGCGAATCGAAGCGCGACGACGAAGAGATCGCCGTGCTGCGGCAGATCGCCGAGCACGAGACGAGTGCGATGCCGATCTTCCTCCGCCTCATCGAGTTGGATCAAAAGAAGCAGGACTGGTCACGGGTGCGCACGAATGCCGAGCGTGCTCTCGCGCTGAATCCCTTCCTCCGCACCCCGCAGCAGGCGATGGCAGATGCCGCAGATGCTCTTGGTGAAAAGGACCGATCCATCGCGGCTTATCGCCGAGTGCTCATTCTTGATCCTGATGGAGCAGCGATGACGCACTTCCGACTCGCGAAGCTGCTGCGTGAAGCCGATGCCACTCAGGCGAAGAAGCATCTTTTGGACTGTCTCACGCTAGCACCACGCTTCCGCGAAGGTTTGGCGATGCTGCGCGAGTGGCCGTGAAGATGCCTATGCTGAATTGAGAAGATGTGCCGGCTACCAGCGTAGGTGTGTGCATGGCCTCTCACGATCACGGTCACGCTTTCACCTTCATGAATCCACGCCTGCGCGATGGCGTGGTGGTGCATGGCAGGCGTTCCGTTTTGAAAACAAGCCTCGCAGGTCTCGGCGGACTCACTTTGCCCGGCCTGATGAAGCTGAAGGCGGAAGGTGCAGCCACGAAAAGTGGTAAATCTGTCATTCTGCTCTGGATGACGGGTGGTCCATCCCACATCGACACCTGGGATCCAAAGCCTGATCGCCCGATCGAAAACCGCGGTCCCTTCAAGACGATCAAAACCAAGCTCCCCGGCGTGCGCATCTGCGAATTCCTGCCGAAGCAGGCTGCGATGCTCGACAAGTTTACGATCATCCGCTCGGTCGATTGTCGCTTCAGCAACCATGAGCCGAACATGGTCATGCAGACCGCGAACCTCGCTAACGAGCCGCGCACCAATCCCAAAGCGAAACATTTTCCCTCTTTCGGCAGCATCGTTGCAAAGCATCACGGCGCGAATCACCCGGCCATGCCGCCTTACGTGGTGCTGAACATGAAATCGCGCTCGCATGTGGCCTGGGGCGGCTACCTCGGCACTCAGTATGATCCGTTTGATGGCAACAATGCCACCAAGCTCTTCCAACTGCCTTCTGGTCTCAGCATGGATCGTCTCCATGCCCGGCAGACTCTAAGCCGCCAAATGGATGGGCTGCGCGCCGAGATCGACTCCAGCGGCATGATGACCGCCATGGATAGTTTTGGTCAAAAAGCCTTCGACATCGTCGCTGGGGGGCGAGCACAGGAAGCCTTCGATCTCAGTCAGGAGCCGCAAAAAGTCCGCGACCGCTATGGCGATCACGATTGGGCCAAGCAAGCACTGCTCGCGCGTCGTCTCGTGGAGCGTGGATCAAGCTTTGTGACCATTGATCTGAGTAATCACAGCGCCTCTGGCACCTGGGACAACCATGGCGATAACATCCCGCCTTATGGAGGCATCTGGAATGGCCTACGGCCGCTGTTGCCCATCTTTGATCACGTCATCACCACACTGGTCAGCGACCTCGGTGAACGTGGTATGTTGGACGATACACTCGTCATCGCCATGGGCGAGTTTGGGCGCACACCGAACCTCGGCACGCAAGGCAGCACCGATGGCCGCAATCACTGGCCCGTCGTGATGAGCATGAGCCTTGCCGGTGGCGGCTTCCGTCACGGCCAAGTCATCGGAGCAAGCACCAAAGACGGTGCCGAGATCGACGAACGTCCCGTCACCCCCGGTGACCTCGCCGCGACGATCTACCACCACATGGGCGTGCCGCTGGATGCGACTTACCTGGATCATCAAGGTCGGCCAAACTTCATTGTGGATCAGGGCAGGCCGCTGGCGGAGCTGGTTTGATTCAAGACCTTCAATATAGAAGGCCGCAGCTTATCGCCGTGTGCTCATTCTTGATCCTGATGGAGCGGCGATGACGCACTTCCGACTCGCGAAGCTTCTGCGTGAAGCCGATGCCCCTCAGGCGAAGAAGCATCTTTTGGACTGTCTCACGCTAGCACCACGCTTCCGCGATGGGCTGGCAATGCTGCGGGAGTGGCCGTGAGTCAGGTCCAGCGGGAGATGCGGCTGTCGAGTTGGAAGACCTGACCACTGATGTTCTCCATCGTGTGAAGGAAAGCGATGAATCGCGCAGCGTCTTCGGGCGTGTTTAGACGGCCCAGGGTGTGAGAGGCAAGCACGCGTTCGCGCTGCGTTTCATCAGCAAGGAGATGCTGAGTCATCTTCGTGTCGAGAAAGCCGGGCAACACGCAGTTGGCTCGGATGCCACGTGCGCCATATTCAGCAGCGATGGATTGCGTGAGTGCGATGAGCCCTGCCTTGGCTGCGGCGTAGTTTGCCTGACCGGCGGGACCGCTTAGCGCGCTGTAAGAGCCGATGTGGATGATGTGTCCGGCACGCTGCTTCACCATGAGTTTCAGAGCAGCCTGGGTGCAGAGAAACGCTCCCTTCAAATGCAC
>JAGKWZ010000298.1 GCA_021151605.1 Verrucomicrobiaceae bacterium | reverse complement strand
CATCCATCTCATCACCACCAGCGAGCTGATGCGTCAGCCGTGATGCTTGCCATATCATAATGATGAAACATACCTTCACCTTACTTGCCGCCTTGCTCCTCTCGCCGCTGGCCGTCCTTTGCTCCTGGTCCCACCTATTTCAATCCTGTATAAATCCAATCTTCCTCCGACTCTTGCCCTTCTCCCTCGAGTGCTCGGCATTCGCCTTTCTCACCTTCGCAACCTCCCGCTCCACCATCTCCTGCGTTACCAGCCAGCGCTCTGGGTTCGGGTCCGTGCTGCCGGCATAGATCGAGTTGACGCACACATTCAGGATGTCCCCGCCGCTAAGGCCGCGTGAGATGGCCGCGAGAACCGCGTAATCAGCCTGAACCCGATCTGGGTTGGGGAGATGAAGGGCAAACAACTCCCGGCGCATGGAGGCGTCTGGAATGCGGAACTTGATGTGGCGCTGGATGCGGCGGAGCAGAGCGGGGTCGTAGTTCTCAAACAAGTTAGTGGTCACAATCACCACGCCATCGAATCGGTCCAATTCCTGCATCAGGCAGTTGCGGTTCTGGTTGATGGATGTTGAGCAGGATTCGCCAGTGGCGACGCGGCGGGAGAGCAGACTGTCGGCTTCATCGAAGAACAGCACCGCGCCGTGGTCACGGGCAGCGGCAAAGGCCGCTTTGATGTGCTTGGCGGTGTCACCGAGGTATTTCGATATGACTGCGCTGTAGTCCACTTGGTAGAGCGGCTTGCCAAGGCGCAGCGCGATGCCCAGCGCTGCGCGCGTCTTGCCGGTGCCGGGTGGGCCGTAGAAGTTGAGGATGCATCGGCCGTGCTGCGGCTGGATGCTGCTCAAGTTCCAGATGCGGTCTAGGTCGGCGCGGGTCTCCAGCGCCCGCAGACCGGCAAGGATGTCCGTCTTCACCTCAGGATGCAGGATCATCTTGTCGAGGTCATGACGAGGCTCCGGCTGCACGAGCATCCCAACATCAGGGGGCGGTTCCTCTTCATCGCGATCCCTCCTGCGGCGGCGCGGGGTGCGGTGATCGTCAGCAGTGGCGGCATCGTGCGGCAGTTCGATTTCAGGGGCAGTTCGTGTGGGCATGATGGTGGTGGTGGTGTTTGGGTTTAGGTTCAGGCTACAGGCTCCGCAGCTTGCGTATTTACAGTGCCGGAAAGTGCGGCTTCGATGCGCGTGGTGTCTGTGCCTTGCACGATCTGGCGAGCATAGGCGGGGATGCGGCGACGCAGGATGATCATCTCCTTGGGGCTGAGGCATCCGCGTCGCTGATACTGACGAGCGAAGCTGGTCAGGATTTCCGCGTCAGGTCCGGTGAACCCGATGCCGTTGCGTTCGATGGTGGTTTCACGGCACTGCTCGTCGGCAGTCTGGTTCTGGTAGATTCGCATCAGGGCACGCAATGCCCAGCGGTCATTGCTGGCCAGACGGTGGCGCAGTTGTTCGATCATGTCTTTCTTGCTCATGGGTGGAGGATGGGTTCGGGTTCATTGCCCTTGCGGGCCGTCTCCTTGCCTCGTCACCGTGCCCTCCGTTGTCGCACCGTTTGCAGCACCATATTGGCGCTCGAACACCTCCATAAATCCCTGCTGCTTGATATTAATGTCCCACTGTTTAGCGAAGCTGCGCAGCTCCTTCATCCACTGTGACTGCTTCACCTTGATCAAGCCTTCGCGGCTCACCTCTGCCACGACTTGGTAGGCTCCAAGATAACTGTTCTCATAGTTGAGCGGCGTCCATGTCGTGCCCTCTGCCGAAGGCACCACGAGGAACGTGATCTCGGGATCACGCATGGCGTCGCCGTTCTGTTCAGAGTAATGCGCGATGCTCAGTTCATACGCGCCGTTGGGATAGGGACCACCGATCACCTCGATCACCAGCCGCATGAACGGCGGGTTCTCAAGGCGGAGGTAGCGAGTGCGGACAGCTTCAAAGCCGCCGTGTTGATCAATCATTTGTTGGATGTGTTTCATGGTGTGTGGTCAAGATAGGATTCGAGATCGGCGAGCGCGGCCCGCACACAGCCACCACTGCCCACGGCGATTTGGTTCGCGGTGACGGATGGCACAGCCCAATGGGCGCTCAGGAACGCCGCCAGTTCCTCCGTAGTGGGCGGTAGCAGCTTGATGGCTTGGAACCGCGTCTGGAACCGCTCGGTGAGCAGATCGAGCTGCAGGTTGCTCGTGCCGAGGAACGCCCGACCCGGCGGCAATCGGTCCAGGTAGGTCAGCAGCAGGTCCTGTGCTTCACGGGAGCAACGGTCCAGCTCATTGACGATCTTGACCGACCATGAACTAAACAGGCTGCCATACGGCAGTTGCCGCATCCAATCGCGCACAAGGTCCACCGTGACCTCGCGCCCGTTGTAGTCCTCAATGGCGAGTGGACCGGCCAACTGAAGTGCGACCAGTTCCACCACACTCGTCTTGCCCACACCCGGCGGACCATAGAGCAGCAGCTTCATCGTGGCTGAAGGATCACTGGCGAGCCGCTTGGCTTTGCTCACCTGCGCCAGCGCCACACGTTTGGCCTGGCCGATCAAATCCTCCGCTGTGCGCGGTCGCCAGTTCATCGGCGAGGACGGAGCTTGTTTGAGAACACGTTCACGCGGCTTGGATGCCATGATGGACCTCCTTCCCATGAGTCGTGGAGAGCGTCGTAATCGCAGCCGTGATGGCGCGAGCGCCCTTCTTGTAGAGCGTGACGGCGAGCAACTCACCGTCGAGCCACACGGCCCAATACCGCTGGCCATACTTGGTGATGGAAAGGCGATCACTCATGGGTCCAGCCCTCCCGGCGGATGCGCGCCTTCACGGAGTTCACTGACAGCTTAAACTGCGCGGCTGCCTGCTTGATGGAACCGGTGCGGCGATAGAGTCGTTTCACGGCTTTCCAATCTACCAGCGTGCCGTTGGTGGTCACACTGGCGCGCTTGCGTTGTGGCTTCGGCGTGGGCGTGCCAATGATCTGGTCCACAGTAGGCGTGAACGCATCAAAGCGCTGCGGCGTGGGTGGTGGTGCTGCCTCCGCTGTCTGCACGGTGCGCAAGCTGGCGAGTTGTTCTCTGACTGCCTCGCTGGCGATGGGGCGGATCATCTGCTCCACCGTGGCCGGAGCCTGCCCGCCGTTGAGGCGTTGCAGAGCTTCGACGAGCCGCGCATCCACGATGCTCTGAATGAGATCAATGGGGATTTCCGTGATGGCATACACCACTCCGGTCAGCGAGTTGAGCCCCATCAGGGCTTTCATCTGTTCACGGGCCTCGCGTGGGGAGTCAGCCTCCACACGGTCATCGAACAACACTTGGCCAGCTCGGCTGGCGATCAGTTTGAAGAGTTTCATTTTCGTTTTGTTTTGGGTTTGGGTTAGCAGGCAAAAAGGCAGGACTGGCTTAGAGGCAGGTGATCATTGGCTTTGGCGTGGTGACGTCGTGCCTGAGCCGCGCGCAGGCGTGGGACGAAGTGCGTGTTGCTCACCTGCATCCCGCGCCAGTCTTCCCAAGCTCCGTAGAGCTGGGTCTCCTGCGCATTCATCCACACCCAACGCCCTGGCAGCTTGTGCAGCGCCGCGGGGCCGGTGGTGTGGATCACGAGAGCCGCCGCGCGGGTGTCACTCATCGGACAGGTCGGCAGCGGCTCCTTGCGGTGCTGCTCCAACCGCATCAGGGCATCCACATAGCCGCTCCAAGTGCCGTTGTGAAACAGCACGCTTTCAGCCATGCCCGAAAGGCTCACGCTGGCCTTCGGCGTGATGGGGAACGGGTGACACAATCGCGCATCGACTCCACCCACGCTGGCCCAGCGGAAGTGGATGACCACCTCGCCCTCCAGCTTCTTGAGCAGAGTGATGAGTTCACCGGTGCTGAGGTTTTTCTGCCAGCGCACGCGGCCACCTTCCCGCCATGCCACGCCCGCGCCATGCGGGTTGGCTTCATGACAGGCATACAGCACCTCGGACTTCGGGCGCACGGTTTCAGGACAAATCAGGATCACACACATATCAGGTTCGTTTCTTGGGTTCGTTGTTCTTGGGTTTGGCCCGACTATCCGCAGACTGCGTATAGTGTGGGTAAAGGGTTAGAGGTTCGCGTCGGGGTAGCGGCTATCGAACTGCTGGCAGAGCCGCTGCGCGTGCTTGCGGTAGTGGCGGAACTCCGAGTGCAGCTTTCCGAAGAGGCCGAGGGCGACGGGCCGCGCACTGCCGGTCCACCCGAGGTAGTCCCACAGGAAGCGCAGACCGTCAGAAGCCGTGGCGGTGCGCTTGGCTTGGATCTTGTTCTTGCCGAACCCGCCGAGGCATTGGACCTCGTGAGCGCGGCGACACAGGCCAAGCACACTGGCAAGGTGATGCAGGATTTTTTCGATGTTCACCGTGCCGGCAAAGACGCGGAACTCCACCACCCCGATGAAGCGTCCGTTGCGGTCACGCTTGAACGCCTTTCTAAAATTCACCATGCCGCGCCCGCATTGCTCAGCGCACTCGGCTTTCACGCGTTCCTGCTCGCAGGTGACGATTTTGCGCATGTGGTCGGCAGTCTGCTCATAGAGCGGGTGGCTGTAGTGGTTGAGATGGCGGTCCGTGCCCGTCTGGCCATAGAGGCTGCGGGCGTGCCAGCGGGCAATGTGGGCGAGTTTGCGGATGAACTCGCTCACCGCTTTCGTGTCGGAGGTTCCGATGATGGACTCAATGCCTACGGTGATGTGACAGCCGCAGGAGCGATCCACCGTGGCACCGATGGCATTGAGCCATTCAACGAACCCGATCAGGTGCTCCACGCCCTGCTCACCATGGAGGATGGGTGAGACGAATTCGCAGGGTATCTGCCCAGCGTCGCAGCGGATGGAGCCATCGCGTTCCGCCTTCCACGTATCAGCGTTGAAGGCAGGAGCATTGCTGCGGGCACCGGCAGTGGTGATGCCAGTGGTGACGGGATGACCGGCGTGGTAATTGCCCACAGGCACTTGGCTGGTCTGCGGGAGGCGGGTTTCCAGTTCAATGCCCCATTGGATCAGGGCGGCTTTGGGATCGGCAGTTTTCATGTGGAGGAATGGATGCGGGTGATTGAAGTCCATGCGGACTTCTCCTTGGCCTCGTCACCGTGGCCGCGTGTGTCGCACCGTTTTGATCACCATTTTAAAGACCTCCTATGAGAGGTCCCACAGCTCGCGGAACCCGATGAACTTCGGGAACCTGGGCGCTTCCTTCGCGCCGCTGGGCTGGTGCTTGAACTTCAACATTCGGCCTAACAAGGCTTCACGCTGCTGCCACAGGGTGACGCGGTCCACCCCACCGACGACGTGGTTGTAGCCCAGCCGAAACTCGATGCCCGTCTCCACGTGTTTAACGATGAATCCGCCGAGTTCGCCGCGCCCAACCATGCCGGACTGCGCCATGCTGCGTTTGGTGCGGCCAAACGCGTCCTTCTCAACCGCGTTGTGATTGCTCATGCCCTCGTAAGTATCGAGCACCACGGCCTCCGCGTCCTCGAAGCGCTTGATCTTGAGCAGGTAACCCTCGCGCTCCGTGGACCGGCCGCATTTGTAGGGCGAGCCCGGCGTGCGGATCATGACGCCTTCGTAGCCCTCGCTCACGCAGCGCCCCTCATAGGCCATCAAATCATCGAGTGAATGGATCTGCTCAGGCAGCACCTTATCGACGCGCTCGTAATCGGGCAGCCGCGCCAGTTCCTTCATCCGGCAGGCATAAGGAACGTCGATGCCATCGCTCACATAGTCGAAGACAGCGAAGGTGAAGTCAGGCTCACCACTCTCGCGGCCCACATGCCCGGCGGTTTCGTTGAAGGTGGTGCCTTTCACGATCAACTCGCCATCCAACCCATCAGGCAGGTTGGCTTCGATCCACTCGCGAATGAAGCGATTGGACACGGGCTTGAAGCTGCGCGTCAGGGCGCGACCATTGAGCTTGAGGCAGCGGATGCCGTCAAGCTTGGGCGTGGCCAGCAGCGGGAAGCTGAGGGCATGGAGACGCTCGCACTTGTCGGCGAGCATGGGCTTGGTGATGGGCGATGAGGCGGTGGTGTTCATGGTCATGGAGGGTGGCTTGTTGACCAGCGCTGGGCTGGCTTCCCTCCGGCCTCGTCACCATGGCCTTGTGTGTCGCACCGATTTGATCACCATGTGGCAGAGACGCAGAACACCGTTGTCCATCCATGATTGGCACCATTTGAGCGGCTCTCAGTTCCAACCAACAACACCCCACACCAGCATGACCTTGTGAAGGCGCGTGGGATGCGTTTTACAGGATCAGAGGCTCCGCAAGGTATGAGAGTATGCCGACCCCCGACATGCACTTGTTGCGACCATCAACGCGTGTTGTTGCGACCATCAGGTCAGCCTTCAATCAAGTGATCAAACAACCCTGGCTGCAATGGCTCCAACGCCGCCTGCTCCGCTTTGAAGAAGTCTGCCTTCGTCTTTCCGCGCTTCTTGCCCTCGCGTGTGTGGCAATCATACGCATACTCAGGGATGGCTACATACTCACCGCTGCTGCGCAGTTCTTGGGCGAGCGTGTCAGGATCAAGTCCTGCGCTTTGATCATAGACGTAATTTTGCAGGTGATCGGGATCACGGCTTTTCTTCGATAAGCACAGCAGAATGACCGCCTTGCTGATGAAGATGCGGCCCTTGGCCTGCCTCGGCGGGATGCCGTCATTGATGACCAAGTAGCTGTCATGCAGCGCTTTCACCTCCTGCGTGAGGATACCCCAGCAGTCTTCCGCGCTAATGGTGAGCAAGCGCTTCCACACATACTTGCCAAAGCCGCTCTGCCACAGAGGTCCATGAATGGAGGCCTCGTCACCGTGACTTCGGGATTCCATCCGTTTGCATCACCAAATGATGCCGTGGGGTTTGAGTAGGTCGCAGGGTTTGGGAGGTGCCATGGGGTGCGTCAATCGAGTTGCCACCTGTCCGCTAACTGCGTAGTTCTCCCCCATGTCCATGAAACTTCCCAAAGGGGTGACTCCCCATAAATTCGCCCGTGCGCTTCAGGCGTGGCGTGAGAAGAAGGCTTTCAGTCAGCGCGATGCTGCGGAGTTCCTCGGCATCAGCAAGCGCACGCTGGAGAACTGGGAACAGGAACGAGCAACGCCCCGTGGCTATGCCGTGGTGGCGCTCATTCGACTCATCGACCCGCCTGCCCAACTTCCACCCTCCACCCATCGTAAGACGCGATGAAAGTTGCATCTCGTTGCGCAACGAAGTCGCGGGTGACTACGGCTCGCGAGCCTCCACCCCGAATCGTGCATGCAACGCGGCACGCACCGCATCCACATCAAAGAGATGCATTCGGGGACTGGTGGCGAGGTAGGGAATAATTCGCTGCGCCACCCAGTTGTCGATGGTTCGTGAACTGACTCCCAAGAGGGCAGCCAAGGGCTTCTTTTTCAGCAGGGGTGATGGAGCATTGAGTGTTGGGTTCATACAGGGATTCGCATGTCAAAGCGTGGATGTGCAGGTTTTAGGCATGATGCCGAACCACTGGGCAGCAGCCTCCTTGGTCACCAATTCGCGGTAATGCTTGAAGATGATCGCCGGAGAGTTTCCCGCCTCCAGCGCGACTTGGGCCGCGCTCTGCACCACGGCGATCCGGTAGCTGATGTAGGAGTGCCGCAGGGCGTTGTGCGGCCATGGAATGCCCAAGCTCTTGGCCAGACGCCGTGCCTTCAGGAAGACGCCATCGTCAGGAACCACAGGGCCATTCCGCTCGATCTTTGCCAGCCAGCCGGCCAGATTGTCGGTGATGGGCACAATGCGGCGCGAGGCTGTTTTAGCCTGTCCGGCGCGCAACTCGATGATTTTTCGCCCGAGATCCACGGCGCTCCAGTTCAGCCGGGCGATTTCAGCGCCACGCAGTCCCGCGAATCCCCCGATGGCAAGGATCGGAATCAAATCCTCCGTCGCTGCTTTCATGAGCTTCTCCATCTGCTCGGGCGTGAAGATGCCGACATCCGTGTCCGCCTGCTTGCCGCGCTTGATGGCTTCCGCCACGGTGGCTTCACCCTTCGGCAGGTAACCTCGCCGCTTGGCAAAGGAAAACAGCTCCTTCACGCGTTTGAGCCAGTTGTTGCGGGTGACCATGGAATGAGCCCCTCGACGCAGCCAGCCGTCAATCATGGCCCCGGTCACCTTCGTGATCTCGCCAGGGAACGATTTGGCGAACTGGCGAAGGTTCCCGTCCAGCAGCTTGAGGTAGTGCGCATTCACCCCGTCTTGCTTCTTGAGCAGGAGAAGTTCGTCAACCACCCGAGGCACGGTGATGCCAGCCTCATAACTGCGCGACCTCGTCAAAAAGTCCTCCACGGCCATCAACAGCGGCACCTCTCCCAGCTTGCGCCGGCACTGGAGGTATTCCTCGACGACTGAAACCAAAGGCAATCCCAACGGCTGGAGCATGTGCTGGACAGCCCGGAGAGCCTCCCGGTCCTGAGGTCGCAGGTCGTTATCGCTGCTCATGCCGCGTTGGATATTGAGTGCGGCCTTGCGCGCCTCTTCCTTGGCAGCATCCAGTGAACCGAAGGTAAGCCGCTGGCGCTGCTGGTTGAGGTAGAACGCGACAGTGAACCGGGGCATTCCACGGCAGGTTCCCCGGTAGATGGGCACGGCTGCGGAGCCATGTTTGACCACGGCGATTGGTTTGCCCTTGCCCCGAGAGGGGAGGGCCTGAGTTGTCATGCTTTTGTCATGCATGACCATGGGTGGGGTGTCAAAAGACAGCCCCCTGATGCCGTCCAAAGCCCGTGGAATATGGGCTCCAGAGTGATTGTTTGCCCTGTTTTGAGTGCTCTTTTTGTAAGCCCGTTGGGCTTCGTGTGTGAAGGATCTTTGGTGGGATGGCGGATTACCAGGCCTCAGCCGCCGCTCAACTCTTCGAATTGATATTCCCTGACTTCCGAATGGCGCGGAGGAGGCGCCAGCCGAGGAAGAGGCTGATGATGTAACCAAGAGCGCCGAAGATGGAAATGCCATACAGCACGGGCTGGGCCTGGCTGCTCCAGAGCTGGGAAGAGCCGAGGAAGATGGCTGCAGTGAGCACGCCGAGAACGAGACGGTTCACAATGGGATCGAGATGACGATGATCGAGATGCACCGTGAGGGTGCCATCGCGGAAGCGGGCGAGCAGATCGGTCAGGTCACGCGGCAGGGCGGAGATGAAGCGGTCCCAGTCGCGATAAGCACGGCGGGCGCGGCGGACGAGACGCTTCGGGCCGAAGCGACGCATGACGATGCCCTGGCAGAAGGGCTGCATGAGTTCGGCGAGACTGACATCGGGACTGAAGCGGCGGCTGGTGCCTTCGAGCACGATGATCGTTTTCAAAAGCATGGCCAGCGGCGGTGGCAGCGTGATGTGATAGCGGCGGATGATCTCAATGAGAGAGCTGAGTGCCGAACCGACATTGATGTCAGTAAGCGGATGCCCGACGTAGTCAGCCATGAAGTCATCGAGGTCGGCACGGAGCCTATCATGGGGACAGTCGGGCGGCACGGAGCCAAGGCGCAGGACTTGCTCGGTGACTTGAGCGGCGTCGTTTTCCACGATGCCGAGCAGGAGGGACTCCACCTCATCACGCAGCTCATCGTCGATTCGGCCCACCTGCCCGCAGTCCACCACACCGACGATGGCTCCGGGCAGGAGCAAAAGGTTTCCGGGGTGCGGATCGGAGTGGTAGAAGCCATCGCGGAAGACCATCTCCAGGTACATGTTCGCACCCCGCTTTCCGAACTCGGCGAGATCTTCACCCGAAGATTTCAGCGCGTCGATGTCTGTGCCGGGGATGCCATCCAGTCGATCCATGGTGACGATCTGTTGGGAGCAAAGTTCCGGATAAGAGCGCGGGATGCAGACAGTGGGGTCATCGCTGAAATGCAGCGCGAACTCTTCGAGGTTTCGCTTCTCGTAAGTGAAGTCCAATTCACGTAGCAGGGTGCGGCGGAACTGGCGCACAATGGCCACCGGCTGATACGGACGCAGTGAGGCGGACTGCTTTTCGAGCAGCTCGGCCAGCAACTGCACGATCTCCAGATCGGTGACGACCTTGCTCTCGATGCCGGTGCGACGCACCTTCACCACCACGCGCTCTCCCGTGGGTAACACCGCGCCATAGACCTGGGCTATGGAGGCTGCGGCGATGGGGGTTTCATCAAACTCGGCGAACAGCTCCTCCAGTGTCGCGCCGAGATCTTGCTCGATGATCGCGCGAGCGGACTCGACGGATTCTGCGGGCACATTGGATTGCAGTTCCGCCAGCTCCTCGGTCATTTCTTTGCCGATGAGATCAGCACGCGTACTGAGCATCTGGCCGAGTTTGATGAAGGTGGTGCCGAGTTCCGTCATCGCCATGCGCACGCGTGCGGCGGTGGTGACTCCGGCTAAAGCCTGACCGTCGGCACTGCGCAGCCTGTCCTTCAGCCAGGGATAGTCCAGACCACCGAGCAGATCGGCGAGACCATACTTGCCGAGCACGGCAGCGATCTCACCGAGACGTTTCGCGTGGCGCTCCAGGCGAGCAATGGCATCGATTTTCATGCGTGGAGCATACACGGGACGGGCCGCATGTCGAAAATCCTTCCGCCAGCACACGGCCTACTGGCCCATGGAAGACTGGAGATCGGCGATGCCGGTCTTCAGGAGGCCTACAAGCTCCCGCACGATGTGCATGGCATTGCTGGTCACTAGCCAGAGCATGAGAACCCAAACGACGGCGTTCACGATCAACATGATTTGCACAACCGTCTCCACCCAGCGCGGCCAATAAGTCAGGAAGCCTTCCTCATCAGCCTTACGACGAAAGATGCGCTCCTGAAATACACTGGCCGAGGCGCGCCAG
>JAGKWZ010000297.1 GCA_021151605.1 Verrucomicrobiaceae bacterium | reverse complement strand
CTGATGGCCACTGTGGTGCCGATGCCACCCAGCGTGCCTTCGAGGGTCTTGTTGGGGCTCACATGCGGTGCCACCGGGCGCTTTCCGCAGGTCTTGCCCCAGACATATTGCATGACATCACTGAGCTGTACCGTGAGCACGAAGAAGAACAGCAGCTTCGTATTTTGCCCTGCATAATCTTTGAGCGGGAGCGAAAGAAGCATGGGCATGTGACTCACGGCATAGACGCACACGAGCAGCGCCCACTGGATCTTCGAGGTGCTGATCAGGAAGTCGCGTGTCTCGCCAGTCAGCACGCGGCGGAAAGGAATGAAGACGAAGGCGTAAACAGGAATGAAAATGGTGAAGAGCCCATACCAGCGGATACCGACAAGGAAGTAATTCAGCGGCAGGATGATGAAGAAGGCCCAGAAAAGAACCTCGTGATCGGCGCGGTTGGTTTTGTTCAGCGTGATGAACTCGCGCATCGCCAGGAAGGAGATGCTGGCAAAGAGCACTGTGGTGAAGTTTGGCCCCATCAGCAATGTCGCCGAAAAAACCGCCACCATCACCCACCACGAACGAGTGCGGGCATTCATGTTGGCGATGGTCTTCTTAGCACCCTCGCCCTTTGCCGTCTTTGCCAGAATGGCTCCAAGGATGGAGGCGACGATGAGGATGCCGCCGACGATGGCGAACAGGAGTTTGGTTTCGGAGTCCATAATTGATCAATGGTGGAGCATCGCTTCACGAGCGCGTTCGAGGAAGGCCTGCTTGGCTTCGCTTTCATCAAAGTGGATCGGCTCACGAAAGTGCGCCTGGGCGATGATCGGCACGGGTAGAAGCGTGCCCTTCGGCAGCACGCGGGCGAGATTGTCGAGATAGACAGGCACGAGAGGAATCTGCGGGAAGCGCCGTGAGAGATGGTAGAGGCCGGATTTGAAGACGCCGACCTGGCCATCACTGCGGCGCGTGCCTTCGGGGAAAATGAGGATCGAGCGTCCACCTTCCAAACATGTGGCGAGACGGTCGAGTGGGTTGTTGTCCCGCGTGATGCCCTCGCGCGGGATGAGCACGGCTTGAAAAACTTCCTTGGCTACCCATCGGCGCATGGCAGAGGCGCTCCAATAATCTTCCGCAGCAGCAGGTGAGGTCTGCATTCGCGTCTCACATGGAAGGGCAGACCAGATGACGAGGGTATCGAGATGACTTGTGTGGTTCGCGTAGAAGATCGCTGGCCCGCAGCCATGGGGCGCGGAGGTGAGTCTTCTTACACCCGTGAAAAGGCGTGTGGCAGCTGCAAGGGCGCGGCTTGTGATCATGGATGGC
Source organism: Verrucomicrobiaceae bacterium (assembly GCA_021151605.1). Taxonomy (GTDB): domain Bacteria; phylum Verrucomicrobiota; class Verrucomicrobiia; order Verrucomicrobiales; family Verrucomicrobiaceae; genus Prosthecobacter. The sequence continues at coordinate 11,273 of JAGKWZ010000297.1, read as the reverse complement.
ATGTTGCTTTGTCGCTCCACCAGGCAGCAAGCAGAATCTATGCTGGGCTATGAGCTTCATGAAAGCTTCGTGAAGTCTTCTGAAAATCAGCTTGCGGGCATCATGGGGACAAAGCACTATCGCGACCCGCTGCCCCGACCGGCAGTGGTTAATTCAAGGACAGATGCCAGAGTGGTCGATCGGGTACGCCTGGAAAGCGTATGAACGGTAAAACGTTCCGAGGGTTCGAATCCCTCTCTGTCCGCCACTTCTCCAGGTGGAGATTGCTCTGAAGTGGCACACCTGCCGCTTCCTATTGAAGTCAGGAATGAAGGCTTACCTATTTCTTGTTCATCGTCTCGTCTGCACTATCTTACGATATGACTGTCCACTTTGATCATCTTCCAGGACTCACCGCGACCGTGGATGATGTTTCCTACGACCCCACCAGGCCAGCGCCTCCAGATCGTCCTCATCCATTCGTTTATCATGTTTCGATTCACAATGGTTCGGCGGAGACGGTCAATATTTTTGGCCGCAAGTGGATCGTGCGTGATACCGATGGCGACACACTCGTCGTCGAAGGCGATGGAGTCGTTGGACAGTTTCCAAAGCTCGAGCCAGGGCAGACATTCAATTACAACTCATATCATGTGATCAAAGCCGAGAGCACAGCGACAGGTTCATTCTTCGGCACCACCACTCAGGGACGTCCTGTGTTTGTTCGCATCCCACGATTTGAAATGCATCCGCCGATGATGGCGTGAGCTGCTTTGTGAAGCAGTGGAAGGATCGCTTTAAAAAGAAGACCCTCTGGTGGTGAAACCAGAGGGTCTGTTAGCGATCCAGCAACCAACAACAGTGAGGACCGATGGCACGAAAGTGAGAGCTATAGAAGCTGCATCTCCGTGGACCGCTCGAGATACGGCTCGATTGGACGTGCACAGAGTAAAAACTTTTAGTGTCCACGTCAACCCGTGGGGCTGTTTTTTGCAAAAAGAGGTGCTTTTCTCACATATGAGTTGCTCCATTCATTGCGAAAATCTCATAATTTTAGAAGAAAGTGCCTTGACAGGCTGTTGGCTTTATAAGTGTTCAAAAGGTCACTTGATCAACTTTTAGCCGCCAATTACCTCGGAATCATCTCTTCTAGATCAGGACTGGGTGTCTCCGCGCTGATGTAGTGATTTGAGGTAGGCATTGTCCGGCATCGGCTTCACTGGGCGCTCGGGCGTGGCGATCATCTGGCTCACTTTGGCGGAGCTGCCGGTGATGAGATCGTGAATGATTTGGGCCTCAGGCAGATTCTTCCAGTACTTCTGCGGCATCTCGGACTGCATGGCTTGGATCTTCAGCCGGGCGGGATTGAAGATGCTGCGGTAATAGGTGCGCCAGAGGTCATCGTGAGCATCGGCGTCGGGGACATCGCCTTTGGCAACGCCGGGGCTGAAGGTGAGTTCGTTGCCATCCCAGTGCGCGCATTCATCTGGAGTTAAAATGGACCAGTCCATTCCGACGAAGCGCTTCTCAAAGAAGGGCGATGCCAGGCGAACGATGCGATACGTGGGTTCAAACCAAGCCACGAATTGCTCCCGCCCAGCCTCGCTGGTGCCGATGAGGCGGAAGCGGACAAAGGCATGCATCTTGTGGATGTCGCGCGCCACGGCCTTCGCCCAGACCTGACACTGCCGCGTGTCGGGATCATGCGGCATGGCTAGCAGATGCCGCTCTCCGCCGAGCGTGAGTCGATACAGCAAACGATAGAGAATGGCGAAGCGGCGCTCATCGGTGTGGGCACTGACACTGGCCGCGAGCGAGAGGAAGTCGGGCGGCACTTTGATGTCCTGCGCTGGCCGCGCAGCATAGATGGCGGGGTCCTCCATCAGCAGGCTGCCCGTCTGCGTGACATCACACCAGTCCACCTCCTCAGGCCGCACACTTTGCTTCAGCAGTTCGCGGGCTTTTTTCCGCCAGGCAGGGAAGGTGGGCTCGATGGCGGCGGTGATCATAGCTGGCCGCTCAGCGCCATGAGGGCGTCTGCTTTGGTGGCGGCGGGCGCGGCGGTGAAGTTGAGTTCGAGCTGCCGTGGACCTGGAAGGAAGTGCTGGCGGAGCTGATCACTCTCCAATTGGGCAGGGCGGGGGAGGTGATCGGCGGCGATGATGAAAGGTAGCACCTTTTTCAGACTTACGCGCATCCGCTGGAGGTCGGCGAGGTGCAGTCGTGCATGGCGGCGAGCGGCCAAGATGCGCTCCACATTCACCGTGCCGAGGCCGGGAATGCGCCAGAGCATTTCTCGCGATGCGCGGTTCACATCCACGGGGAAAAGCTGTCGGTTTCGCAGCGCCCAGGCGAGCTTGGGATCGATCTCCAGATCGAGGTGTGGATTCGCGGCGGGGAGCAGCTCCTTCACATCGAAGCCGTAGAAGCGCAGCAGCCAGTCCGCCTGATAAAGTCGATGCTCACGCACGAGCGGCGGCGGTTTGATGGGCAACAGCACGCTGGGCTCCGGGATGGGGCTGAAACCGCTGTAATAGACGCGGCGCAGGCGGTAGTCGCGATACAACTCATCAGCCCGACCGAGCAGAAGGGCGTCGTCGGAGTTGTCCGCACCGACGATTATCTGGGTGCTCTGGCCGGTGGCAAAGACGGGCGCTTTGGCTCGCGGGGCGTTTTTGATCTGACGCGCTTCTTTGCGGGCGGAGACGGTTTCCTCGATCTTCGCCCGCATGCCGCCCATGGCTTGTTTCGTGTTCGCGAGGTTCTTTTCAGGAGCCAGCTTGTCTAAACCTTCCTGCGTGGGCAGCTCGACATTGATGCTGATGCGGTCGGCGTAGCGTCCGGCTTTTTCGATCAGCTCCTGCGAGGCCTCAGGGATGGTTTTGAGATGAATGTAACCGCGAAAGTGATGCACCTCCCGGAGCTGCCGCGCGACCTCGATGACCATCTCCATGGTGAAGTCGGCGCTGCGCACGATGCCGCTGCTGAGGAAGAGGCCCTCAATGTAGTTCCGCTTATAAAAATCCAGCGTGAGCTGCACCACCTCCTCCGGCGTGAAGCGGGCGCGCTGCACGTTGCTGGAGCGGCGGTTGATGCAGTAATGGCAGTCGTAGAGGCAGACGTTCGTCAGCAGCACTTTGAGAAGCGACACACAGCGCCCGTCCGGTGTGTAGCTGTGGCAGATGCCCATGCCGCCAGTGGAGCCTACGGCTGTGCTACCGCGCGAGTCCTTTCTCGCCGCGCCGGAGCTGGCACAAGACGCGTCATACTTTGCCGCATCGGCCAGGATTTCGAGTTTGCGCGTGAGTTCCATGAGTTCGCGCGAACAGTATTATGGATCGGCGCTCTGTCATCTTTTTCCAAATGATGACCGACTCAACTCTGGCGGGGCTGGGTGGAAACAGTCCGCACAGCAGTGATGGTGTGACCGGCAGCGAGGGTGTCAGCAATGAATTTGAGGAAGTCACCCGCTGGACGGCAGGGGATGACATCAAAGGGAATCAGTGTGTCCTCAAAGCGGACGAGATTCTTCGCGTGGGCATCGAAGACGCCGAGATTATCATCGGCCCGATAGTAGCCACAGGGGGTTATTTTTTCGAAGCCTTGAGCGACAAACCAAGCGTCGATCTCCTCCTGAGTGACGGGCACGATGTCAAAGCGTGGCTGAGAAGTGACGATCACGAGGTCGTCTCCCTGATCGATGATACCCTCCAGGCGGTTCAGGTGGGGAACAAGTTCGTTTTGCAGCAACAGGCGCTCCAGATACTCGATGGGGGAGGCGTGCCAAAGGTGGAATTTGCGGGCATCCTCCGAAGAGGAAACGAGCGCCAGCTCAATGCCTGGGGAAAAGCCGAAGACGCCATCGCGTGTGGCTTTGAAAATACGGTCTCCCTCACGGAACCAGTCGTGTTCCTGACCACCACGCTCAAACCGGGGGACAATTTTTTCTTCGTTCAGCAACAAAGCCAGACCTCGCGCCCATTCACGAAGGTCTTTTTTCTGCCTGGCGAGAGGGGGCGTCCCAAATGTGCGGACACTTGCTGGCGAAACTCCTCGGAGGTGATCGAGCGCCGCGAGGATAAGATCCTGTCCATCTGCTCCTGGGTGAGCAGTGGTTTTACGGGCGGCTGGCTGGTGGGGATCTGGGACATCGGCGGACATGTGAGATTAACCTGAGCGTGAGAATAGGCAACTGATCAGGAGGCGCGGCTCAGTCTGATGAAGTCAGTGCTTCCAGCCGAGGGTGTTTTCCGCGCAGTAGCCGACGAAGAGGAGGATGTTCTCGGGATTGGTGATGTTGTTCCGCAGGTGATGCAGGATGCGCCCGCTCTCGGCCATGCCGGAGGCGGAGATGATGATGGCGGGACCTTTGATTTTGTTGAGGCCTTTGGATTCATCGACGCTGCGGATGAGCCGGAGGCCATCGAAGCCGAAGGGATCGTCCCGCATGAAGAGGGCTTTGCCAGCGGCTGGCTTTAATTCATCGACGTGGAGGCGGAAGATCTCGGTGGCTTTGACGGCGAGGGGGCTGTCCACAAAGGTGGGGATGGCCCCGAAGCGGTTCTCGTGGCGGAGCTTATCAAAGGTGTAAAGAAGCTGCTGGGTGCGCTCAACGGCGAAGGCTGGAATGATGAGGTGGGAGCGGCGCTGCTGGATCTCGCGGATGATTTTGCAGAGGTGCTCTGAAGAGTCGGTTTCGAGTTCGTGCTTTCTGCCGCCGTAGGTGCTCTCCATGATGATGAAATCGACTTTGTCGCTGGGGGCGGGGTCGTTGAGGAGATCGTTGCCGGGGCGGCCGATGTCGCCACTGAAGAGGAGGCGCTTCTGCTTGTTGTCGGCGTGGTCGAGGATGTCGAGGATGACCTGGGCGGAGCCCAAAACGTGGCCGGCGTCGATGAAGGTAAGCTTCACGCCATCGGCGATGAGCATGGTGCGCTCGTAGCTGAGGGTGACGAACTGCCGGAGGCAGTGCTCGGCGTCGATCATGGTATAGTTCGCCGTGAGGAGCGGGAGGTCGTCGCGCTTCCGGTGGCGGTTCAGCCAGGCGATGTCGCTTTCATGAATGTGGGCGGCATCGGGCAGCATGATGCTGCATAGGTCACGCGTGGCGGGAGTGGCGTAAATATTGCCGGTGAAGCCTAGCTTCGTGAGGTGCGGGAGATTGCCGCTGTGGTCGATGTGGGCGTGGGAGAGGACGACGCAGTCGATCTTTTCAGGATCAAAAGGGAACTTGCTATTCCGCTCCATGGCCTCGGCACGGCGGCCCTGATACAGTCCGCAATCGAGCAGGATGCGGGTGTTATTGACCTCGATGAGATGCTTCGAACCCGTGGTGGTGCCGGCTGCGCCGCAGAAGGTGATTTTCATGGTTGTCGGTGATTCCAGCGGAAGCGCGGTGAGATGGCAAGCGGGCAATGATGGCGTGCGGGTTTATTCCAGCTTTGATGTGCGTGTGGTCTTGCATCAAAGTGCGGACGCGCCAGTATCGCCGGATCATGGTGCGCACGGTTGGCTTTTACACGCTGTCTCTTGTTCGCGGGCTGGGCGACTTCGCTCTGTTCACGGCGGAGTCATTCCGCAGTGTGATCGGGTCTCGGAAACTCGCGCATCGTGTGATGCGTGCGGCTTTTGAGCAGGGGGTGCGCTGCCTGCCGGTGATTCTGATCGTGGGTGTCTTCACGGGGCTCGTTCTCGGCTTGCAGGGCTACCATGTATTGAATCGCTTTGGCTCGGAGAGTCTGCTCGGGGCACTGGTCTCACTGAGTCTGGTGCGTGAACTCGGGCCGGTGCTGGCGGCGCTGATGCTGGTGGGGCAGGCGGGCTCGGCGCTGGCGGCGGAGCTGGGCATCCAGCGGAACTCGGAGCAAATCGCAGCGCTGGAGACGATGGGCGTGAGCAGCCACGGTTATCTGGTGACGCCGCGCCTGCTGGCGGCGCTGGTGGTTTATCCGATGCAGACGGCGCTGTTTGTGAGCATCGGCCTCTTTGGCGGCTGGCTCTCGGGCTCCATACTGCTGGGGCTGGAGCCGGGTGTTTATTGGTCCTCCGTGGAGCGTGCGGTGGAGCCGGATGATGTGATGGAGTGCTTTATTAAAGCGGCGGTCTTTGGTCTGCTGACGGTGGCGCTTTGCTGCTACTACGGCTTCAACGCGCACCGCTGCAAGTCGGCGACCGGAGCTCGTGCGGTGAGTGCCTCGACGACGCGTGCGGTCGTGCTTTCCTGCGTGGTCGTGCTGGCAGCTGACTACGCGATTACATCTTTCCTCATGTGATGTCTGACGCCGTTCCAGCCCTCTTTCTTGATGTCCGTGGCGTGACGAAACGCTTCGGTGACAACGTGGTGCTTGCTGGCGCGAACCTGGAGGTCCCGAGAGGGAAGGTGATCACGGTGCTAGGCCGAAGCGGCACGGGGAAGTCGGTCTTTCTTAAATGTCTGGCCGGGATCGTGCGGCCAGATGAGGGCATGATTTGTTTCGATGGCCGCCAACTTGATGCCGATGATCCGAAGGCGCGCGCGGAGTTCCGTCGTCGCTGCAGTTTCCTGTTTCAAAGCAACGCGCTCTTCGATTCGCTGACGGCTCTGGAAAATGTGTCGCTGCCGCTGGAGCAGACGACAGATCTGAGTGCCGTCGAGGTCCGTGAGCGCAGCATGGAAGCCCTGAAACAACTCGAACTCGAAGCTCATGCGGAGCGCTATCCGAGCCAGCTTTCCGGCGGGATGCAGAAGCGCCTGGCACTGGCACGGGCAATCGTGACTCGGCCTGAGCTGGTGCTCTTTGACGAGCCGACTGCGGGGCTTGATCCGCTGAGGCGGAATGCGGTTTTCGAGATGATCGTGAAGTATCAGCGCCAGTTTGGATTCACTGCCGTGATCGTGACGCACGACGTGGCGGAGGTGCTGGTGATCAGTGATGTCGTGGCATTGCTGGACGGTGGTGTGATGCGCTTTGCTGGCACGCCGGAGTCCTTTGCGGCATCGACGGACCCGATGGTGTGTGATTTTCGCGACAGCGCTGCGGCGCTCAACCTCTCGATCTCGAATTTGCGCCAGAACGGCGTTTCATCTTCCCTTCAATCATGAAAGCAAACAAGCTGGAATTCTTCGTCGGTCTCTTCGTGCTCCTCGGTCTCGCTGCCGTGGCTTGGCTTACGGTCAAGGTGGGCGCAGGGTCGCTGCTTGGTGGCCCGACGTATGTCATTGAAGGGCGTTTCGCCAATGCGGGCGGGTTGAATGTCGGCAGCAGCGTTGTTGTTGCCGGGGTCACTGTCGGACGCGTGGAAGCCATCCGCATGGAGCCGACAGACTATAGTGCCGTCGTGACGATGCGGGTTATGGAAGGCCTGAAACTGCCGACAGATACGATGGCCTCGATCAAGACAACGGGACTGATCGGAGACAAATTCGTGGCTCTCGCTCCGGGGGCAGATGAGACTTATCTCTGGGCAGGGGAGCAGATCACCATGACAGAATCTTCAGTCGATATTGAATCCTTGATTGGCAAAATGGCGTTCGGTAGTGTAAACAAGTCTTCTGATAATTCTGAGACAGAGACTGGCAAATCCCCTCCCTAATGAATCGCCTCCCATTCATCGCTCTGCTTCTCGCCACATCGCTGATGCCTCGGCTTGGTTTGGCTGCTGAGACATCTGAAGCTGAGGCTAAGCTTCGCCAGGCGGTCAATGAAGTGCTCGCCGTAGCAGATCGTGCCTCTAGCCGCAGTGCGCTGGTGTCCAGCGTCCGTCCCACGCTCCTGCGTCATACTAGCTTCGAAACCATGACCCGGCGTGCTGTCGGAGTCGGCTGGCGGCAGTTCAGTGATGCTCAGCAAAAGAAAGCTACTGATCTGTTCACCACACTGGTGATCCGCACTTATATCGGGAAATTTACGCCTGGTGAGCATCCTGTCATTAACTACAAGACCGCCACTGCACCTGCTGCTGGTCGTGTGGATGTAGCGACGACCTTGGTTTACAAAGGTAGTCACTATGCTGTGACCTACCGCATGGAACAGCTCAGCGGGTGGCGCATCGCCGATGTCGTTATCGAAGGCGTCAGCCTCATTGCGAATTACCGCTCCCAGCTTGATGCCACCTTCAAACAAGGCGGTGCCGAGGCTGTCATCCGCTCGCTTGAACAATCCGTCTCCCGCCCTTCATGAAATCTATCGTGCATTTTTTTCTGCCTTCAGTGGCTTTCCTGCTAGCCGCCTGTGCTTCCAAGCAGCCTCCACAGACCGCAGCCAATGGAGCTGACTCCCTCGACGACTACGATGTTGCCACAGAAGTCGCTGATCCGCTGGAGCCGCTAAACCGGGCAACTTTCAAGCTCAACGACGGCCTTTATAACTTCGTTCTGCGCCCCATCAGCAAGGGTTACACTACAGTCCTTCCAAGTCCTGTACGCCAGGGGATCGATAATGTGTATGACAACGTAAAGTTCCCTGTCCGCTTCGTGAACAGTGGCCTTCAAGGCAAATTCAAACGTGCAGGTCAGGAGGTGCAGAAATTTAGCGTCAACACCTTCGCCGGCTTCGGCGGCTTGATTAAACAGTCAGACAGGATCCCCTCACTTGCCCATGTACCTGAGGAGGACAGCGGTCAGACTCTTGCCACCTGGGGTGTGGGACATGGCCCATATATCGTGTTGCCGGTTCTCGGTCCTAGCACAGCTCGCGAAGTCGTGGGACTCGCCGGAGACTATGCTTTGAACCCGGTTAACTGGGGTTTTGCCCTGAAAGGTGAAGCTGATGACTGGGCTTGGATTCCACCCACTGGAAACAATCTTCGTCAACTCCCTCTTCAATTGGAGAAATATGACGACTCGAAGGCCAACGCCATCGACCCATACATGGCCGTTCGGAGTACTTACATCCAAAACAGAAACTCAGCAGCCAAACAATAACTGACTCACCGAACGTCCAGCGAAGACGTTCGGTGTGAATTTGGACTGTGCTTTAATTTGGCTTCGGTACTCGCTTGAATTCACGTGTCAGACTGGTCAGTGAGTCCTCCACTCCCATGCGCTCTAGGCTGCTGGCACCAACGAAACCGTCGGCAGTGGTTTTGCTTAGGATGTGCTCAACATCTTTCGGGGTATTAATCGGGCCTCCATGTGTGAGGGTGAAGATATTCGGATTCACGCTCTTGGCGGCATCAATAATGTCCTGAGAGACTTTGACGGTGTGATCCCAGTCCACCACGGCATTCACTACACCGATACTGCCGCCGACAGTGGTGCCAACATGCGCGATCACTGCATCAGCACCATTTTTCGCCATCTGGATAGCCTCCTCCGGTGTGGCCACATAAACGATGCTGAAAAGGTCCATGCGGGAGGCAAGTTCGACCATTTCAAACTCCTTCTGCACACTCATGCCCGTCTCTTCTAAGACGCCGCGAAAGTGACCGTCCACAATGGTGTGTGTGGGGAAATTGTTCACTCCCGAGAAGCCCATTTCCTTCACCCGACCCAGCCAGTGCCACATGCGGCGGCGGGGGTCCGTGGCATGCACACCACAGACGACGGGGATTTCTTTCACTACTGGCAGGACTTCGTACTCGCCTATCTCCATGGCAATGGCGTTGGCATCCCCATAAGCCATAAGGCCGCAGGTGCTGCCGTGTCCCATCATGCGGAAGCGACCGCTATTATAAATGATAATGAGGTCCGCGCCGCCTTTCTCGATGAATTTTGCGCTGATCCCCGTTCCCGCTCCGGCGGCGATGATGGGTTCGCCTTTGGCCAACGTAGCCTTGAGGCGGTCAATGACTTCCTGCTTCGTGTAGGGATTTCCGATTCCGGTCCAGGGATTGGGCATGGTTGTGTGAGGTTTGCGGTTGTTTGCAGTCTTTGGCGATTGTTTGCCATGGTTGCAAAACAACTGCCAACCACCGCAAACTATGGCAAACAACCGCAAACTTTCCGCCATGCACGCATCCACTGCCATCCATGAACTATCCGAAACCCACACCCTCGGGGCGGATACCGATTACCGTGTCGTCAGAGCGACGGCGGCAGACAATCGGCCCTGGATGCGTGGTGCACCCGTCTGTGGTTCCCTCAAGACTCATCGGATCTCTCATGCAGGTGTCATGACCGCCCAGGTGCCCTATCGAATCGTGCGGATGCACCAGGGCGGGTTGTACTTCCTAGCCTGCCTTAGCGGAGAAGGGCGAGTCCTCGTGGATGGCCGCTGGCAAAAATGCACCGCCGGCATGGCTGTGGCCCTGCCACCTTTCATGCTGAATGCCTTCGAAGCCGTGAAAACCAAACCCTGGCGCTGCTGCTGGGTGCGTTATGAGCAGGAGCCTGGGCAGCGCCCCGTTCTTAGTAGCAGTTCACCTCTAATGGCCGCCTTTCATTGCCAGCCGCTATGGAATGCCATCGAAGGATTGATTGAGGAGTCTTCCCGCGAGGCCAAACCAGCCGTCATGTTCCACTGGGTCGAACTCATACACACTTATGTGGAGCGTTTTGCCCAGCCTTGGCAGCAAGATGACCGCCTCTGGCATCTTTGGGAAAGGGTCGCTGCTGACGTTGGTCGCGACTGGACCCTGGATGAACTCGCGCATCAGGCTCACGTCAGCGCTGAACACCTTCGCCGCCTTTGCCGTCGTGCCCTGGGCCGCACCCCCATGCATCATGTCACATGGCTTCGGATGAGAAAAGCCTGCGAACTACTTTCCACGACCAGTCTCAAAATTGAGACGGTTTCACTCGCAGTCGGATACCAGAATCCCTTCGTCTTTAGCAACACCTTCAAAAAATGGATCGGCTGGCGGCCCAGTGAGCATCGCAGTCGGATCTAGCTGGCCAAGGAATGCTTGAGGAGGATGGGGATGTGTTCAAAAGAACTTTTCTTGAGTGAGGCATCCCGAAAAAGACTGGCGTCAGGTCTAATCTCAAGCGAGCCTTCATTGTATGAAAGCCAATGGATTGGGTGGTTGATATTTAATCGTGGCTAAACTTCTTACCTCAACATAAGCCACTGATTGTCAATGCAGGAGAGGAAGGCCACTCGTCGGAAATTACTTCGATGAATGCCCACTTTTTTCTTGGCATCTGTCATTCCAATGTGATTACATGTCGGCTCAACTACGAAATGTATCGGGCAACCATCACAGCAAACACACCTAGCCGCTCATCGGAATCAATCCTGAAGCTGTTTATTGTCAATTTAGCGTTGTTCGTTACCCTTTCAAAGTGAGGTACTTATGAATTTGAATAACCGCGTTTGCACAAATCTTCATTCAGCAGCTCTGATGCCACTTCATGCAGTCATTCAGGATCACAC
>JAGKWZ010000296.1 GCA_021151605.1 Verrucomicrobiaceae bacterium | reverse complement strand
CATCAACACACTCGGAAACGTCCCGCTCGGCAGCAGCGGCATCCAGATTCGTTTCGAGACCGACCTCATCACCGAAGGCCTCCGCCCCACACGCATCGTGAAAGTCCGTCCGAATAGCTGGCCGGATGTCCACCTCCCCCGCGAAGAATATCTCGGCAACGGCGCCTCCAACATCGACGAGCGCTTCCCGACTCCCGCCATCTTCCCACAATACTGATCCTCTCATGAAACCGTTCTTTGTTCTTCGTTCCTTGTTCTTCGTTGCCAAAACCGTGGCCCTCGCGTGCTCATTCGTCATCCTGGCAAACGCCGCCAGCGCAGAACCAAGCACCAAGAACAAAGAACCAGGAACCGAAGTCTTCCGCCCCCAAGCCGGAAAGTTCCCGCCCCTCGAAAAAGCGCACACCTACCGTGGCGAACTCATCTTCGTCGATCACGCGAACCGTCGTGGCAGCATCCGCGTTCAGGGGTCGGGCATGTTTTTCCGCAATGATCCGCATCCCTTCGCCATGCTGCCGTATGGCATCGTTCGTTATCGCGGCGCACCCGCCGATCTGCGGGACATCCCGCTCGGCACCGTGATGCATGTCCACGCTTTCTTGCCACCGGACCCGAAGACCTCCTCCGTGCCGGTTTTGCCAATCGATAGCGGCAAACAGGACGCCAATCACAATCGCGGCGCAGGCATCTTCCCCGCTGAGAATCATGTGCTGCTCCTCGAAGACGAACCCAGCCACTGCCAGCGCCTAGGTTTGACCTGGAAGCTCAAGGAAGTGGAGATCAAAAGCCACGCAGGCATGATCATCGCCACCCGCGAGCCAAAGAAAGGCGGCGACGCCAAGGCCACCGAGGAACCGATGACCTTCGATGCCGCCACCCGCGTCTGGCGTGGTCGCGAATGCCTCAGCGTCGAAGACTTGATCACCGAAGGCGCATGGCCCGCAGAAGGAAAAAAAGCGCTCAATGGCCAATCCGTCCTCCTCGGCATCACCTGGAAACCCACCGCCGATGGCATCTTCACCCGCTTTCACATATCCGACATCTGGCTCGACGACACCGCGACTCAACGCGCCGCCCACAACCAAACCGAAACGCACAAAGCCTTCATCCGCAGCCGCTGGATGGCCGCGTGGATCGACAACGTCGAATACGGCAAGTTCGGCCGCGCCACCATCACCGCGACTCTCTTCGGCGGCATGGACCCATCACTCTACGCCGACTTCACCAAAGGCAGCCCCGCCCTCATGAATCCCGTCGCCGACACCTTGAAGCACACCCACGGTGCCTACGGCCCCGCGCACATGGCCTCCAAAGGCCCCATCCAAGATGTCATCAAACTCCCAGGTGAAGCTCCGCTCGGCAGCAGCGGCATCCAGATCCGCTTCGAGACCGATCTCATCATCGAAGGCATCCGTCCCACCCGCATCGTCCGCGTCCGTCCCGCAAGCTGGCCCCAAGCCCAAGTCCCCCGTGAAGAATACCTCAACGACAACCTCGAAGAGCGCTTCCCCACACCGACCATCTTCCCGAAGTATTGAGCGAGCCATGGAGTGCTGGAGCCGTGGAGTAATGAATCCATCGTGCAGACACTCCACCATGCCTCCAAGCCTCTAACACCCCATGAATCCTTTCGCTCTTCTCACCGCCCTTCTACTCACCTCGCTCCAAGCGTTGCACGCCGCCAATCTGGATCTTTCCAAGATCACCTCACGAGCCGATCTTGATGCCGTTATCGCGACCACAAGTGATGTGGCATTGAAAAAAGCACTCAGCGACCACGCCGCCGTCATTCTCTCTGCCACAGAGCAGCATCTGCATGTCGAGGCCGTCATACGCACGATTGAGAGCGCACCGGGATCGTTCACGAAGATCAACGCCACCCCCGAGGCGTTGAAGAAGGCGGTGGGCGGCGACATCGCGCTCTTTGATACGCTCACGCTTGTCAGCACCAGCATCGCGAACGGCAAGGCGCACGCCTATCGCGGCGGCAACGACGATCCCTATGATGCCGCCTTCATCGAGCACCTCGGGCACATCCCCACCCTCGAGTCCGTCAAGATCGTGGCGACAAAGATCCAGGACGCCTGGCTGTCTCCGCTGCTGAAGCTCAAGAACCTCAAATCCCTGAGCATGGAAGGCACCGCGAGAGGATTACCCGGCGCACCCGCCCTCGGCGATCCTAGTCTCGCGCGACTCCAAGCCCTTACGCAGTGCCCCCAGCTTACCTCGCTCGAACTCGCCTATTTCGGCAAAGCTACCGACGCCAGTTTAGAACAACTAGCCGGACTGAAGAACCTCGAAAGCTTCACCTTCCGCGGCTCCCCGGTAAAAGGGCATGGCTTCGCAAAGTTCGAAGGCTGGACCAAGCTCAAGCGCATCAACTTCCACAGTAACACCCTTGATGACGAAGGGCTCGGCTATGTCTGCAAAAACTTCCCCAACCTCGAATTCATCAAGCTCTGGCACTCCAAGCTCATCACCGATGCCAGCGCCGATCATCTCAAAAAGCTCAAGAAACTGACTGGCATCGAGATCAGTTGTGCGAAGGCCACCGCAGGCCTGGTCAAGCATCTGCGCGAGTTGCCGATGGAGTATGTGGCACTCGAATACGGCGTGAACACCCCGGCGTCCGACGCCATCGATACGGTGAAATCCATCTCGACGCTGCGCCGTCTCTCGATGGACGCCACCAAGTTCACCGACATTGATCTCACTGCCGTCGCCGGCGTGACCCAAATCCGGGAACTCTCCATCTCCGGCATCGACCTGCCCGACACCCGCCTCCCGCAGTTCCAAGCCTTCGCCCATCTCAAAACACTCACCCTCGTCCGCTACGGCAAAGGTTACCCCGAGGAAACCCAGTCCAAGTTGAAAGCCCTGCTGCCAAAGGTGGACGTGAAATTTGTGAAGTGAGCCATATAAAGAATACCGCCCGATCGCTTGTATTTCCCAAAATCGGGTAGTGTCTAATCACGGAGAGCGTCGAGCCTTTTTGCCAAAAACACCGCATTGCTCGGCCAAGTCGACGAACCTCATTATCTCCTTCATGACCAGCTTTGTGTCGCATATGGGCACGGAGCCAGAATTAGGGCAAGGCAACGGGAAGGCGGCAGTGGGGCGCGAAGCAAAGCTGCGCGGCATGGGGTAAGTCAGTCTGTTTCTGCACCTCGCTAGCTGATGCACAAATTATTATCATGCCAGTCTCGGCATACAGGCGTTCTTTGCGCAATCCAGGCCCGGCATCGGTTCCTGGATGACCTATGTCTTCGGTACACTGAGTGTCGCAAACGCGTTATGCTTTCACAAAATCCTATACCGCGAGACTTAGTTGGCTGCAGATGCAAAGAAAGGCCCGTGTGCGGGTGTAATCATCGACGGTGAGTCTATTTTTCCATCGTCGATCTCTGGTTCTGGCCGCGTTCCATCTTAGTGCGATCAGTGGCCTCGCTGTGGACGTGTTTCGTGATCAGGTGGAGCCGATCCTGCGCCAGCGCTGCTACGAGTGCCATTCTCATGCGTTGAAGATCAAAGGCGGGCTGGTGCTCGATTCGCGTTCCGGTTGGCAAAAGGGTGGTGACAGCGGGCCGGTGATTTTTCCTGGCGCACTCGAGAAGAGTCTGCTGATCGAGGCGGTGCGTTATACGAAGCATGACCTTGCTATGCCGCCCAAGGCCAAGCTGCCAGCGAGCGAGATTGCGATTCTCGAGCAATGGGTGGCGATGGGGGCGCCCGATCCGCGCGAGTCGGTGGTGGCGTTGACGAAAAAGGGCATTGACGTGGAAGCTGGCCGCAAGCACTGGGCCTATCAACCGGTGCGCGCTGCTACGCCACCGCTAGTGCATGACAAGGCCTGGCCTTTGAATGAGATCGATACCTTCATCCTTGCGAAACTGGAGGCGGCTGGCCTCAAGCCGAACGCGGAGGCAGATGCTTACACTTGGCTGCGGCGCGTGACGTTTGACCTCACGGGCCTACCACCGACGGAGGCGGAGATCACCGAGTTCATAGCGGACCACTCGCCGCAGGCGCACGAACACGCGGTGGATCGCCTGCTCTCCTCAAAGGCCTACGGCGAGCGCTGGGCACGCCATTGGCTCGATCTCGTCGGCTATGCCGAGCAGATCGGCACTGAGGGGAAAATCTTCGCCGAGCATGCTTGGCGCTATCGCGACTACCTCGTAGAATCCTTTCACAACGATAAACCCTTCGACCGATTCATTCGTGAACAGATCGCTGGCGATCTGCTGCCCGCCGCCACACCACAAGAGCGTCGCGCAAATCTCATCGCGACGGGTTTCATCGTGCTCGGCGATGTGGACATCAACGCCATCGACAAACTGAAGATGGAATATGATTTCGTGGACGCTCAGGTGAGCAAGGTGGGCACCGCGTTTCTCGGCATGACGCTCGGCTGCGTGCGTTGTCATGATCACAAATTCGACGCCATTGGCCAGCAGGACTATTACGCGCTGGCTGGCATGTTCCGCAGCACGAAGACGACGTTCAAAACGCAACACGGCATCTGGAGCAATGTGAATCGAGTGCCGCTGCCTGAGTTGCCTGAGGACCGCGCGGCAGCGGTCGAGCACGAGAAGAGTCTGGCTGGATGGCAACAGGAAAGGAAGACGTTCGAGGCGGAATCGAAAGCGCTGGCAGACAAGACGGATGCCGACAGCAAGAAGCGCGGCGAGGAACTGAAGGCCAAGATCACAGCGCTCGATCTCCGCATCGCGCACGGTGAGTATTTTCATCCAGGCAAACCGCAGGCGCTCGCGGTGGCGGATGTGGCGGAGCCTGCAGATATGCGTCTCACCATTCGCGGCAATCCGTATGCGCTGGGCGACACCATGCCGCGCGGTCTCGTGCGCGTAGCGATGTGGGGTCCTCAGCCGAAGATCCCCGCTGGGCAGAGTGGTCGTCTGGAACTCGCCGATTGGATCTCCGATGCAAAGAACCCGCTCACGGCACGCGTGGCCGTGAACCGCATCTGGCAGAAACTCTTCGGCGAAGGCATCGTGCGCAGCGTGGACTACTTCGGCACGCGCGGTGAGAAGCCGAGCCATCCCGAGTTGCTCGATTACCTCGCGCATCGCTTCATGCAGGAAGGCTGGTCGCAGAAGAAGCTCATCCGTTTGCTCGCTCTGTCGCGGACGTATCGGCTTTCCAGCGAAGCTTCAAAGCCAAACGGCGAGAACCGCACATCCGATGATCCCGAGAACCGATTACTCTCACGCATGAACCGCCAGCGGCTCGATGCGGAGTCCATCCGTGATGCGATGCTCGCGGCCAGTGGTCACCTCGTTGCACCTGCCGGAGGTCCGGGACTGCCACTGGAGTTTCCTAATAACATCAGCGGGCTGCCCATCGCGCCGAAGAGCGGTCATCCGCAATTCAGTATCAAGACCGAGCGAGCATCTGAGAACTTCGAGCGCACGCTCTACCTGCCCGTCGTGCGCACCGGCACGCAGCCGGGCTCGGCCCGCTTGCGCGATGTCTTCGACTTCCCGCAGCCTGCGCAGATCACGAGCAAGCGCAATGAGACCACCGTGCCCACGCAATCTCTCTACTTGTTGAATGCCGACTTGATCCGCCAACGCGCCGCCGATCTCGCCAACGATTTGCTCGGCTCATCGGGCAGTGACACCTCGCGCATCGATAAGCTTTGGTTGCGCGTGTTGAATCGTCCGGTCACTGAGGAGGAAGAGGCTGACGCGTTCGCCTTTCTCAAAGACGCCGAGATCACTACCTCCGCGACCGCTGCGTGGACCGAGCTGGCCCGCGCTCTTTTTGGCACCAGTGAGTTTTTGCTTCGCTACTGAATGGAATCCGTCATGAACGCCCCGTCATCGTCACTCTCTCGCCGCGCGTGGCTGCGCCATTCCAGCGCCGGGTTCGGCGCGCTGGCTCTGCATGGTCTGCTGCACGGTGCCACGAACCCGCTCGCTCCGCGTCCGCCAGGATTGGTGGCCAAGGCCAAGCGCGTCATCTTCCTCTACATGTCCGGCGGTCCCTCGCAGATGGATCTCTTCGATCCGAAGCCGCTCATTCAGAAGAACCACGGCCACAGTGTTGCCGCGCCTTTGCCAGAAAAGGACAAGCATGAGAGCACGGCCAAACTTCTCGCGCTCGGCACGGACATCCCAGTTCGTCCTCGCGGTCAATCGGGCGTCACCATCTCCGACTTGTTGCCACACACAGCTGCCATCGCCGACGAACTCTGCCTGCTGCGAGCCGTTTGTGCCGACAACAACCAGCATGGCCCCGCCGCGCTTCAGTTCCATACAGGTGTCACAGCGGAGGCACGGCCCTCGATGGGATCATGGATTAGCTACGGGCTCGGCACTGAGAATCAAAACCTGCCCGGCTTCCTCACCATCCATCCTGGCATCGACACGCGTCTCTACGGATCGTCCTTTCTGCCCGCCGCTCATCAGGGCACGCCCGTGATTCTCCCGGCAAAGGAAAGCGATCCCGCCATCGATTTCCTCACTGATCTCACCACTGACAAGGCCACGCAGCGCCGCCGCTTTGAATTCATCCAGCGCATGAACCATCGCCTCCTTGATCGCGATGCGGGAGACGTGCATCTCGAAGGCATGATTCACAGCCTCGAGACCGCCTTCCGCATGCAGACTGCCGCGCCGGAGTTGGTCGATCTCTCGAAGGAAACCGAGGCAACGAAGAAGCTATACGGCATCGGAGGTAAAACGACGGACAAGAATGGCCGAGCATGTCTGTTAGCCCGTCGGCTCAGCGAGGCAGGTGTGCGCTTTGTGCAAGTCACCGTGGATGGCTGGGATCACCACGGCGACATTCGAGGCGGTCTGCCCAAGTCCTGCGCTGCGGCCGACCAGCCATGCGCGGGATTGATCCGCGATTTGAAATCACGCGGCCTGCTCGACGAAACGCTCGTCGTGTGGAGTGGCGAATTTGGGCGCACGCCCTGGAGCCAGGATCTCAGCGGCACCTCGCCCATCGAGAAGCATGGTCGCGAACACCAGCCCGACAGCTTCTGCGCCTGGATGGCCGGCGGAGGCGTGAAAGGCGGCCTCATGCACGGCGAGACCGACGAGTTCGGCTACCGCCCCGTCGCCGGAAAAG
>JAGKWZ010000295.1 GCA_021151605.1 Verrucomicrobiaceae bacterium | reverse complement strand
CGAATCGCTGGCCCACGTCACGATCAAAGAACTCATGACATGAAAACATCCCCGCAGCTTCGTCATTCCGTTATTCGGCAGAGTGATGTCTCAAGCTCCACACGACTGCTCAGCACTCATCATTCTTGTTTCGAAGAATGCTGATGATCTCAGGACCGGTCGATTACGGTTCTGGACTCAAGATTAGAATTCGGGGAAAAAGGTCGCCCATCACTCCTTCGTGATCGTCTCGTCCAGATTCAGCAAGGCTCGGGCGACAGTGGTCATTGGTGACAGAGTTCCGGGGGCGGTGTTGGCGCGCTGCTGATTCAGTAGCGACATCAGCACGCGCGTTTCCTTATCCGTAGGCTGGCGTGAGGTGCAAAGGTGGAAACCATTGGCGATGGCTGCCTTATCGTTGCCTTTGGCCGCATCCGCCATACGATTCGCCAAATGCTCAGCGGCTTCCAGGCTGAGGGTTTCATTCAGCGTCATCAAGGCTTGCAGAGGTGTGTTGCTGCGGGCTCGCTTGATGCAGCTCGACTCACCATTCGGCACGTCAAAGGTGCTGAGGAAGGGATAAGGCGTGCTGCGGCGGCGGAAGACATAGACGCTGCGGCGGTATTTCTGGCTCGTCTCCTCGATCTTCCACGGGAAGGGCGCGTAGCTGACGGGCTTCTGGAAAAGGTACTCAGGCGCAGGCGGCATGACGCCTCGGCCACCGACTTCGGGATTGAGCAATCCGCTGACGGCGAGCTGGATGTCGCGCACGATCTCGCCCTCCACACGGAAGCGCGGGCCACGGGCGAGCAGGCGATTGTAGGGGTCCTTCTCCAGCAACTCGGGCGTGACGCGGCTGTCCTGCTGGTAGGTGTGACTGGTGACGATGAGCCTGTGCAGATGCTTGATGCTCCAGCCGTGCTCCATGAACTCGCAGGCCAGCCAGTCGAGCAACTCTGGATGGCTCGGCTTGGCTCCCTGGGTGCCGAAATCCTCAGGTGTCTCGACCAAGCCGATGCCGAAATAGGACTGCCAGACGCGGTTCACAAAAGCTCGTGCTGTGGTCGGTGAATCTCGCGAGACGAGCCACTTGGCAAAAGTAAGTCGTGAGCCGTCAGCATTCTTCGGTAGAGGATTAAGTACAGCTGGCACACCCGTGCTGACGCGATCTCCAGGTTTGAGGAAGTCGCCGCGCTTCAGGATGCTGGTCATGCGTGGCTGCTCGCGGGCATCCAAGACAAGCGTGGTGGTGCCTTCGGGATGCTGTTTCCACAGCGCTTCGATCTCGTCGTTGATGGGTTTCCATTCAGCCACACTGGCACGGAAGACGGGGAACTCCGCCTTCTTGCCGTAAAGAGGGTCGGCCTCGGCATCAGCGGCCTCTGTGGCGCTGATGCGGTAGCGTCCGAGGTTCATCGTTTGCAGGTCATCACTGTTCCAGCCGCCGTGCTTCATGCTGAGGCCGATGGTGAGTTCGGCGTTGGCTTTGACCTCGATGGGCTTTTCTAAAACGAATACAGCATTGCGCGGCACATTGCGACGCCCAGGACCGGCGTCGATGCCCCAGGCGGTGTCAGCTTTGCCATCAATCGCATAGGCGATGGGGCCGGTGACGCGCTTGTCCTTCGCTGTGTCCTGATCTTTGGCAAAGCCTGGGATGGGTGTGTTTTCAGGCTCGCCGAAGTCAGCGGTGGCTTTGATGAACTTCAGAGTGGTGTCTTTGCCATTGACCTTGATCGTGGCATTGAACTCAGTGAGCGCAGCGGTGCCTTTCTGCGAGCGACCGGGACCGTAGGCAGGCAGGTTTGGGTCATTTATGAGTTCCAGACGGAAGGCAGAAATCTTGAGTGGTGCGCCTTGCTTCACGATGAACTTCACCTCGCTCTTCGTGGGTGCATAGCCTTGGGCGAGGATGCTGCCATCTGGCTGACGCAGCGCCTTTTCACCACCGCTCGGATCGTCTTCAAAGCTAAGTGTCGTCCACTTCGGCTGCGGTTTGAGCGACTTCTTCCACGCTGTCATTTTCTCCTGCCAGTCATGTTGATCGTGCTTCAGCTTTTCCTCCAATTCGCGAATGCGCTGAAGGATCTGCGCACGCTGCATCTGCTCGCTCGCGGTATAGACCACACGCCAGGGCTCGTTGTCGTTGTTCAGGTATGCAAACATCCGGTAATACTCTTCCTGCGTGATGGGATCGTATTTATGATTGTGGCACTGCGTGCAGCCAATCGTGAGGCCGAGCACGCTCTTCCCGATGGTGTCCATGTGGTCAAACATGGCCTCCATGCGGAACTGCTCTGGATCGACTCCGCCTTCTTCATTGATCATCGAGTTCCGCAGGAAACCGGTGGCGACGATCTGGTCCTGCGTGGCTTTCGGGAGTTGATCTCCTGCGATCTGCTGGATGATGAACTGGTCGTAAGGAAGGTCACGATTGAAGGCATTGATGACCCAGTCGCGATAAAACCAGATGAAGCGCATGGGGTCCTTCTCATAGCCGTTCGAGTCGGCATAATGCGCTGCGTCCAGCCAGTGGCGTGCCCAGCGCTCGCCGTAGTGTTCGGAGGACAGTAGATCTTCCACTAGAACAGTATAGTCTTTGCTCGTATCTGGCCGTGGAGGCAGGCCGATGAGGTCCAGATGCAGCCTCCGCACCAGCTTTTTTGTGGATGCCTTCGGTGCGGGCTTCAGCCCTTCTTTAGCGAGTCGATCTTGGATGAAAGCATCAATCGGGTGAACACTTTTCCCTCCTGGCACCTTCGGCTTCACTGGCGGCTTAAATGCCCAGTGATCCGTCTTCGTCTCCAGCCTCACACTTGCACTGTCCGGCCACTCAGCACCTGCATCGATCCAGGCCTTGATCGTGCTGATCTCGGCAGAGGAAAGCGGATCACCTTTGCGTGGCATCCGCATCTTGGGATTCCGCCCCTCGATGACATGAACGAGCACCGAATCTGCACTGTGGCCAGCTTTGATCGCCACACCAAAGTCACCGCCCTTCAGCGCGCTGGGCTTGTGATCGAGTCGGAAGGCCGCCTCCTGTTTGTGCGCGCCGTGGCAGCCGTAGCAGCGCTCCTTCAGGATGGGCTGCACGTCTTTGACAAAATCGACTGCCGCCGCTGGAAAAGAGGCGGCAAGGGAAAGCACGAGAGGCTTGAGCATGATGATTCATACGCAGGCGCAGATGGAATCTCATCTCCTCAGGCATGGAGGATTCAGTGTTACATTATGATTTGCTCACTGGAATAAATCCCCTGTCCATGTCTCGTATTCACAGCCCACCATGAATCGCGCCCTCCCCACGCTCCTGCTCTATTTTGCACTGCTTTTGCCCGCCCTTTCTCAAATCGATCTGCTCACTCCAGGTGGAGCCGCTGGGGCCAAAGTCACCGCGAGCATCGTCTCTGAAGTGAAAAGCACCGCTCCCGGCCAGCCTTTCCGCGCCGCCGTGAAGCTCGTGCATGAGGAGCACTCACATACTTACGGAAAAGTCTTGCCGCCAGGGGTCGTCGGTCGTCCCACATCACTCAAGTGGACTCTGCCCGAAGGCTGGAGCCTCGAAGAATTACCCTGGCCTGCCACGAAAGAGGTCGATTCAACCGACGGAAAAAAATCCGTCGGCTACGATGGAACCGTTTATCTACCGATGAAGATAACACCGACGGGCAAAGTCGGCGATGTCGCGGAGATCCAAGTGAACGTGACTGCGCTAGTCTGCGATAACAAAAGCTGCACACCGATCAGGCCCGAGGCCAAACTTAGCATCACGCTCGCCGACAAAGCCGAACTTGATCCCGCGAACGCAGCCATCTTTGCTCAGGAAACCGCAGCACCAGCTTCTGCAGTCAAAACCGTCGAGCGATCCTTCGCTGGTTACTTGCTCTTCGCCTTCATCGGCGGCCTCATTCTCAATGTCATGCCCTGCGTCTTTCCCGTTCTCGGCATCAAGGTTCTCAGCGTCGTCCAGCAGGCCGGTGAAAACAAAAAACAGGTCCTCTTCCACGGTCTTGCCTACACCTTCGGCGTGCTCGTCTGCTTCTGGGCGCTCGGGGCTTTGGTGATTACTCTGGGAAAAGGTTGGGGCTTCCAGCTTCAAGATCCAGGTTTTGTCTTTGGCCTCTCAGCATTCTTTCTGATCTTCGCACTCAGCATGGCTGGGGTGTTTGAAATCGGAACATCAGCCATAGGTGTCGGTCAGAGTCTGCAATCAAAGCACGGACTTGGTGGATCCTTCTTTTCCGGCCTTTTGGCAGTGGTGGTAGCGACGCCGTGCTCAGCGCCATTTCTCGGCTCGGCTTTAGGCTATGCTGTAACTCTGTCGATTACTAACGCATTGCTGATGTTTAGTATGCTTGGTCTTGGGCTGGCGAGTCCGTTTCTTTTGCTAGCCTTGTTCCCTCGCTTTGTCTCGGTACTGCCTCGCCCTGGTGCCTGGATGGAAAGCTTCAAACAGGGATTGTCTTTTCTCCTTTTTGGAACCGCCGTGTTCGAGATTTGGGTGCTCAGCGGCATGGTGGAAGGGCAGCCGCTGCTTTTCGTAATGCTCAGTCTTGTCCTCATCGCCTTCGGCTGCTGGGTTTATGGCCGCTGGCATTTGCCACACAAGTCATCACGCACGCGCATGGTCGCACTAGTGATTACTTTTGGCTGCTTGGCTGGAGGCATTGCGCTTGGCTGGCCTGAGAAAAGTGACCAACCGTTGAAGCAGACTCCGGTGGTGGAAAGTGGGCTTACCTGGGAAGTTTGGTCGCCTGAAAAAGTCAGAGAACTAGTAGCTTCCCAAACACCCGTGTACATCGATTACACCGCTAAGTGGTGCGTCACTTGTCAGTTCAATAAGCACGTCTATAAAAACGAAGCACTGAAGAAGCTCATCGCCGAAAAGAAGGTCGTCCTCCTCAAAGCTGACTGGACCAACGAAGACCCACGCATCACGAAAGCCCTCTCCGATCTCGGCAAAGCGGCTGTGCCTGTGAATGTGCTTTATGTCCCTGGAAAAACCGAGCCCGTTGTGCTGCCCGAACTGCTCACTGTGGATAATGTCTCTGAGGCGCTGAGCCAAGTCAGCCCATAACGCGCACAGTATTTTGCTGTGTGTGGTGAGGCGTCAGCCCCACGTTTATTGGGGCTGTGCTCGCAAAAATGCCTGGAGACTTCGAAAGCGGTGGCGCCACATCCTCGTGGTTTAGCCACCGCACTACAGGACGCTGTCGCGCTATGCCTGCTTCACTTCGCTGGAGACATCCACGGGCGACTCCCCTGCCGCCTCCTTCTCCACGGGCTGCACCTTGATTTCCACGTTCACCGGCACGGCGCGCAGACCTTCGATGATCTTTTGCAGTCTCTCGATGGTCATGTCGGACAGAGTCGGCTTGCTCACAGCTTGCTCGATTTTCTCCAAGCCGACCGTGAAGGCGCTCATGTGGCCTGTGATTCGATTGATCGGGTCGTTTTCGCCAGCGCCGCCGGTGAGCAGATTGCGTTTGAAGGTCCGCTTGATTTCCTCCCAGCGGCTTTTGTCCTCCTCGGTCGCCAGACCATTGATCTCGCGCCATTTCAGCAGGTTTGCTTCGGCCGCCTGGCTCAAGGTTTGCGCTTCGCCGCGATAGTGGTCGGCGATCAGGGTGGCGACTTCGGCATCGGTCATGAGCGGCAGGATCTTGTCAGCGATCTTGTTCATGTTGCGGTAGCTGCCTTGCAGTTTGAAGGGCGGCTCAATGCGGTAGGAGTCCTCCATGGCGGCGCTGCGCACGTACTCTTGATTCACGCGCAGGATGATCTCGCGCACATGCAGGAGTTTTTCCATGACGGCGACTGCGTCGTTGATCTCCTCAGCGCTGAAGCTGCCTTCGAACTCCACGCCTTCGCGGGTGCCAGTCTGCGCGATCTTCAACACGGCGAGCGTATCGGCATGGCTGCGCGCGGCGATGCGGGCGAGCGTGGCGTTGCTGGTGAGGGTGTTTTCGATGTAGCTGTCTTTGAAGGCCTCCTCATGGCCACCGAGGATGTCGCCGAGGTTGTAGGTGTCGGCGCGGTTAGCGAGCATGTCAGGCACTTGGAATTTGCCGCCGACTTCGGTGTAAGGGTTGCCTGCCATGACGATTGCGACTTTGCGTCCGCGCAAATCATAGGTCTTGGCCTCGCCTTTGAATACGCCTTCGATTTTGCGCGTGCCATCGCAGAGGGAGATGAATTTTTGCAGGAACTCAGGGTTCGTGTGCTGGATGTCGTCGATGTAAATCATGACGTTGTCACCCATCTCGAACGCGAGGTTGAGTTTCTCGACTTCCTCACGCGCGCTTGCATTGCGCGCCTCGGAAGGATCGAGCGAGGTGACATGATGGCCGAGCGCAGGTCCGTTGATCTTCACCAGCGTGATGCCGAGACGACTGGCGACGTATTCCATGAGCGTTGTCTTGCCGTAACCGGGTGGTGAAATGAGCAGCAGCAAGCCCATGCGATCCGTGCGCGTGTCACTGCCCGCCGCGCCGATTTGCTTGGCGAGATTGGCACCGATGAGCGGCAGATAAACTTGGTCGAGCAGACGATTGCGGACAAACGAGCTGAGCACACCGGCTTTGAATTGATCGAGCCGCAACTCGCGACGGCGTGTCTCGGCGAGGCTGTGTTTGAGCTTCTGAAACTGCTCGAAGGCAGGCACGATGTCCTGTTCGTAACGCTGGAGCCGTGCGGTGAACTCGTGGTAGTCGAGTTCGAGCTTTGCATCGGCGATGCGTGCGTGGGTGCCGGTCAAGCCAGTGATCGTCATTTTCGAAACAGGTTCACTCGGCGTCGCTGCGGGTGGTTGATCATTCGTGACGACCATCGCCGCCATTTCGATCAGCACGCCGCAGTCTGCTTTTGGATTCAAAGCCGTGGCCCATTCCAAAGCTATTTCAAACGCCAGCAAAGGCTGTGCCGCCAGCGCGGTGAGCGTTTCCTCGAATTCCTTCGCCGCCCGTTTTGCAGTGAGTTCCTTTCGAAACGACTTCAGTAATTCCATCGCTGCAGCCGAGCGTGTGAAGTGCGTTTTCGACTGCAATTCATCAAGGAGGCAGACTGCAATTTGAGCTTCCGAAACGCTGCTGCTGCGATAAAAATCACCGATCCGGCTTACGAGTAGCGAATCGACCTCCACATTCGTC
>JAGKWZ010000294.1 GCA_021151605.1 Verrucomicrobiaceae bacterium | reverse complement strand
TGCGCTCTTTGCTGTAGAGCTGCATCTTGCGCTTTCCGCCATCCATGAGCGCATGCAGCGGCCAGACGCGGTCGTGGCTGTGCTCGATCTTCCCAAAGCCTGCGCGGTCTTGCAGGGATTCGCTGCATTGGCTGGCGATGCCGTGGAAGTTCATCCAGGCGCTGCCGATCCAGTGAATGCGTGTGGTGGGCAGCGTTGCTTGGGCTTCAGCCCAATCGGTGAAGCCAAGCATGGTGATGAGTGCGATGAGGAGTTTCTTCATAAGCTATCGGTTCCACTGCGGGCTGCTGACGATCTCGATCACCAGGGCGGAGAAGGTCTTGTGCGATTTCATGTGCTCCAGCAGGCGTTTGTCACCGGGGAGGACGGCGCGGCCCAGGGCGTAGCCGAGGAGCTTACGATGGAAGTTGCTGGTGAACTCGTCCTCGCGGCTCAGTAACCATTTTTTCAAACCAGCGACGCCGCGCATTTCGGTGCCGTCGGCGAGGTGGTCGGTGTTCACGATGGGGCTGCCATCGCGCTCGGTGTCACGCCAACGGCCAATGGGATCGTAGTTCTCCAGGGCGATGCCGGGTGGATCGATTTTGGCATGGCAGGCGGCGCAGTTGGCGTCGGCGCGATGTTTGGCGAGTTGTTGCTGAATGTTGAGTCCGGCCTCGTTTTTCTCGTCGGCAGAGATCTGCGGCACATTTGGCGGTGGTGGTGGAATGCGGCGGCCGATGAGCGTTTCGACGACCCAGGCTCCGCGCTGCACGGGGCTGGTGCGCAGAGGCAGGGACGTTTGGGTCAAGAACAGCGGCTGGGTGGCGAGGCAGTCTTCCGCGAGCAACCGCGTGAGGGGTTCGTCGTTCATGAAGACACGATTCAGAGCCGTGATGACTTCATCGAGCATCTCGCGGCGGCGCTGAGCGGTGAACTCGGGGAAGCGTTTCTCGTCAGGACCGGTGAAGCTTTCGAAGTCCTCGAAATGCCAGACTTGAGCGGCGAAATCGGTGGCGAGTGAGCGTGCGCGGGGATCACGCAGCATGCGGTGCACTTGATCGCGGAGCGTGGCGGGATTGGCTAGATCAGCGGTAAGCAGTTCTTGATCGGGAAGGCTGGCCCAGAGGAAGGAGGCGAGCTTTTTGTTCTTGGTTCCTGGTTCTTGGTTCTGCGTTCTAGGGTAGATGAAATGCGGCGACATGAGCACGGCCAGGAGCGGGGCTTTCATGGCGCTGTCGAAGCTGATGCTGGGTTTGTTGGCATCGCGGTAAAGTTGAGTCAGCGTGGTGACTTCAGACTCCTGCAGCGGACGGCTCCAGGCACGTTCGGCGAACTGTTTTAGCCATGAGATGGCTTTGGATTCATCGCTGGGCTGAGTGAGGGCGTAGAGACGATCTTCGAGGCTTTGCAGCACCCGTAGATCCTCAGGCGTGGCGTTTTGGCGGACTTGAGCGGCGGTGTAGTGATAGGGGGCGTCCGGCTCCTCTTTGTCCGCCACTTGATCAGGCCATGGGCCGCCGATGGTTTCGAGCGGGGTGCGAGTCCAGGTGGCGAGGACATTGCGCTCGGCATTGAGGCCCACTTTGGTGAGGTTGGCCTCGGAGACATTGCGACGGCTCAGCAGGCGATCTCGCTCCTTGTTGCCTTTTTGGTTGGCGTCGGCCTCGCGTTTGCGTCCGCCGAAGACATAGCGGCCAGGGATGTAGCTCTGAGACTTCGGTTTCTCCTTCAAAACGAGCGCCTGGATGCTGGCGATCTTGGTTCGGTTCTTATCGAGCGTGAGGTCCACTTCGAAGACCGTAGCATCCTGCGGCACGGCGAACTTCAAAGCACCGGGTGGACGCACGCCGACGGCATCCGCGCCGAGGTTCATTTCAGCTTCTCCATCGAGACCGAACGCGAAGGGGGTGCCGCTATTGGCACCAAGGAGCTGCACCGCGTCCTGCCAGGGCTTGGTGCTGCCGTCTTTGAAAACGAAGCGCCCGCGTTGCCAGACGGCGTATTCACCGCGGCCTCGATCTCCGGCATCGGTGACGATGAGAAACAGCTCTTTCGCATCGCCAATATCAATGCGGAAGGGCCAGTGACCATGCTTGCTGGCAGCTTCGATCACTTCTTCCTTGGCCTCGTGAAAACTGATCTCGTAGGGCGGCGCGAAGTCTGCGCCGTTCACCTCCGTGGAGCCGCCACGCTTCCCCGTGGCGATGGCTAGACATTCAGCGCGGAGCTTTTCGGCGGTGAGATTGGCGGGCAGCGCACGCCAGGCTTTTGCCCAATCGGCGAACGGTGAATCGGGCGAGGGACGGGCGAGAATGCGCTGCCATTTGGCAAGGGCGACCTTGGAGAGTGAGACAGACACTCTTGTCTTTCCTTTCCCTTCACAGACAAGAGTGTCTGTGCCA
This sequence comes from Verrucomicrobiaceae bacterium, assembly GCA_021151605.1. Lineage (GTDB taxonomy): Bacteria > Verrucomicrobiota > Verrucomicrobiia > Verrucomicrobiales > Verrucomicrobiaceae > Prosthecobacter. Next base: position 6,760 of record JAGKWZ010000294.1, on the reverse strand, counting down.
CGCTTCGCTGCCTCCAGATACGCCGCGTGCGCATTGCCAAACATCTCAGCGAGTGCCTCTCGATGTTCCGCACCCCATTTCTGCTGCTGGGCGACATGCCAGTTGATCACATCATTCACCGCTTCGGCGATGGCGGCTTTGGAATCGTGCACGGGTTCGCGTGGCACCGTGCTCCACACCAGTCCATCATGAGGCGACACGCGGAGATGGCTGAGAGCGCCTTTCGCGGCTTCCAGGTATTTCTCGAACTGCGCCACGCCCATGCCCTGCGCCGCGCCGACGTTGGAGAAGCCTTCACCGGCACCGCCTTCGTTGGGCAAATACTGGCCTGCATTCAAAACGATGCCGCCCGTGAGGTCGCGGAGGATGTTTCGATACTCGTGCCGGGTGAGACGCGGGATGATTACCATTCCCGGCTCGTCCATGCTGGCCTCCGCCATCGCATCGAGCTGAGATTGAGCCCAGGCCATCATGGCCGTGCGCTCGGCATCGGTGGGTTGCTTTTTGGCTTTTCTCGGCGGCATGTCACCCTCTTGAAGGCGCACAATGATGTCCTCCAGCGTGCTGACTGAGGCGAGTCCAGGCTTCTTGGCGACGAAGCCTTCGAGATCGAGATCACCCTCGGCCTGGGTGGCGTCGTGACATTTGAAGCAGTGCTGGCTGAGGAGTTCTTGCGGTCCGGTCGTCTGCGTTTGAGCGCAGACGTGGATGGAAAGAAGAACGAGCAGAATCAAGCGGCGCATAGAAATCGCTGACTATTGGCTTCCGGCATGCACCACGCGGTTGATGCCGTTCTTGGTGAGTTCATTGCCGGGTTCCCACTTTTGGCCGTCCGTGCTCCAGGTCATTTTACCGGGCCAACTGCTCGTGATGAAGCGTTTGCCATCGCTCCACAGGACGTTGCCTTTGGCGCTCACTTCGACCGCTTTCCATTCAAGAGCATCGGTGGAGGTGAAGGCGGCTTTGCTGTTGCCTGCGAGCAGCACGTCGCCTGCATTGACCAGCCAGCTTACTTTGGCATCACCTGGCAGGCTGGCAGCGGTCCACTCGATCCCATCCTTGCTGCGAATGAGACCCGCGTTGTTATGGCCAGCCATCATCACGAAATGGCCGCCACCAAAGACGATGCGGCCCTGTCCTGGCAGATCGTTGCGCTCGCTGGTGATCTTCTCGCCATCCGGCGTGACGATGGCCCAGCTCGTGCCTCCACTGCCGCCGCCGTTGCCGGTCAAAACGAAGACGCCATTGCCAAACGCACCTCCACGGAAGTGCGTGTAGCCCTTCGCGGCAATCTTGGCCCCATCGGTCCACTTCACTGCATCCGTGGACCACATGAGCTTGCCGCTCGGATACGACGAGGTGCCGACAACAAAGCGCTCGGCACCAAACACGATGGGATTGATGCGTGCCTTGTCCTTGTGCGTCTCCGTCCACTCGCGGCCATCTTTCGAGACCAAAATGTGCCCCGCGCCGTCTTTTCCACCACCGCCGCCACCGGTGACGACGAACTGATTCTTTGCCCACACGGCGGACATGAGATTATTGCCATCATCTCCGCCTGCTTCCTGCCATTCGGCGGTGATCTCCCACGTTTTGCCATCCGTGGAAATCATGCGACGGCCACCGTAGCCGACCGCGAGCCAGAGGTCAGCGGCTTGGAGAGTGGTGCAGAAGAGGAGGAGAAGCGTTGTCTGGGCTTTAACCCAAGAAAAGGGGTGTCTCATGGTAAGGTGTGGCGTGCTGATTTTAACTGAGCGGCATGGCTTCTGTGCTATCGCCGAAGCGTTTGAGCTTCACGCCCATGCGTTGTGCGAGGACGAGGTAGAGATTGCAGGCGCGTTGTTGCTCTTCGGGCTTGGCGCTGGTGTCGATGACACGACCTCCAGCGAGGGAACCACCCCCGTGGCCAGCGAGAATCATCGGGAGATTGCGGCCGTCGTGGCTGTCGCCGTTGAACATGTTGCTGCCGAATTGCAGCATCACGTTGTCGAGCAGGGTGGTGCCGTTTCCTTCGTCCACCTGCTTCATTTTTGCCATGAGGTAGGCGAGATGCTCGACGTGGAACTGGTTGATGCGCTGATACGAGGCGAGCTTCTTCGGGTCTTCTTTGTGATGCGAGATGCCATGAAGCTGTTCGTTGAGCACGCCATCGAGGAAGCCGAACTTCATGTGCGACACGTCGCGGTTGAAGATGAGCGTGGCGACGCGGGTCTTGTCCATGCGCCAAGCGAGCAGGATGAGATCGAGCATCATGCGCATGTGATCGGCCACGTTTTGCGGCAGCTCGGCGGGGAAGGTAGCGCGGGCTTTGGCTCGCTCACTTGGGCTAAAGCTCAAGCTGCTTTGGGGACGCCAGCCTTCGAGGCGCTCTTCCTTCGTCGCGCGTTCGATGCGCTGCTCCAGCTCGCGAATGCTTTGCATGTATTCGTCGAGCTTCTGCTGATCCTGCGCCCCGAGATGGCGGCGCATGTCCTTGGATTGCCCGAGCACGACATCGAGCACGCTCTTGTCGCGCAACAAACCGCTGGTGTCGAACAGGCGATCAAAGACGGCTCGTGGATACACCTCGGGCGCGATGGGCGTGTTCTTCGACGACCACGAAACCGTGCCGTAATACACACTCGGCACGCCGCCGCGCAGGCCGCTCTCCGCGGGCTCCACCGCGAGCACGAGACTCGGCACCGCCGTCTCCTTGTCCGTGTGCCGGGCGATGACCTGGTCAATGGACTCGCCGCCTTCAGGGATGAGCGTTTCCTTAAACCGGGCACCACTCAGGTAGTTCGAGAACAGCGGCCAATGCGGTCCGCTGGTGTTGTTGAAGACGTGCAGGTCCTTGATGACCGTGATGTGCTGCTTCAGCGATTCGAGCGGCTTCAGCGAGCTGGAAAGCTGCATGGCCTCGCCTTCGCCCTGCACATGCCATTCATGCGGATTCACTCCATTGGCGAAAAGCAGGCAGCCATAACGCAGTGGAGCTTTGACGTTCTCCGCAGCCTTGCCGCCTTGTGCCCAGGCGAGCGAAGGCATCCAGGGAACAGTGAGCGTGGCACCAATGCCACGGAGGAGATTGCGGCGACTCTTCATGGCTCTGGCGAAAGGCTGAACTGCGAGATGGCGAGTTTGTTCTCGGTTCTTCCCGTGTGAATCAGGATGCCGGTGAGGATGTTTCCGGCAGGCGACGGGTGGCGGTCTCGAATGTATTCGCGGGGATCGATGGCCTTGAATCGAATGAGGGGAATGCGGACATCGCACCATCCATCAGCATCGGGGTGAAGCTCACTCGTGGCGATTTCTGCTTCAAAATTGCCGCCGTAGTCGCCACTCACTGTGTGGGTCATCAGCAGCACGGTTAACGGGCGGCTGGCGCTCTGCCGGAGTCGATAGCGGATGACGCTCTGCTCGGTGGCGAGCAGCTTCGCAGGCTTCTCCAGCATCGCGGTGCGGATGGAGATGCCGTGGTGGGTGATCACGCTGCCATCGGGGAGTTTTTTGGCGATGAAGGGCAGGGCATTCATACGGCCTTCTTTGGCAAAACCACGCCAGTTACGCGGCGGTGCCTGCTGGGTGAAATCAAAGATCCAATGCGTGAGCGGCTCGGGCGTGGAGGCGGCGCTGAGTTCGGAGTCGGGCTCCGACGAGGCCACGGCGCTGCGATTGGCTGCCACGGCGATCTCGCGACCATCCGCGAGCCGTTTCAGCTTCACGAGTCCGCTGTTCACATTCAGCAGCGTGTCCTCCACGCGGGCGGAGAGATCAAAGGCCGTGCCCACGACCTCCGCCACGGCGCTGGGCGTGTGGATGAGCATGGGGCGACCCGCAGGCTGCGGCTGCACCTCGGCGGAAAGCGTGCCTCGAGCGAGCGTCAGCACTTTTTGCTTCTCGTTGGCGAAGGACAGCTCGGCGTCCCCTTGCAGCGTGATGAGCGAGCCATCGTCGAAGCGAAGAATCGCCGAACTGGTCTCGCCGACAGTCTCCAACGTGCCCGCAGCCAGCTTTTCACCAGGCTGAATCGCTGCGCCATGACTCCAGGCCACGCTGCCTGTGCTTTCGACGAGTGTGAGCACCGTGGACGATCGTCCTGAGAGGAAGAGCCAGGCGCTCGTCGCCAGCACAGCGATGGAGGCCGCGAGTGCGAGCGTCGTGAACCAGACACTCTTGTCTGGTTTTGTTTTGGATGAACCGACAGGAGTGTCTGTTTCACAGCGGGCCAGATCCCCAAAGGCGACGGCTTGCTCCGCAATGTCTCGCAGATGCTCTCGCAGAGCTGCATCATCACGCAGGCGATGCTGGAGTCGAGCCAGCTCATCTTGCGTGAGCTTGCCATCGAGATAGCGCTGGATGAGAAGATCGTCGTTCATATGAAAATGTCGTTTGGGCTTCAGCCCAAGCCTCCCGGAAGTGCGGCTGAAGCCGCAGCCACTTTGTTATCCACGCACTCCTTCAGCGCGCCCACGACAGCAGCGCCCCTTCATGCTCGAAGGACACAGTCTTCGTCACCGACTTCAGCGCCACATTTTGAAACAGATCCTCCACCGCCTGCGCATCCCGCACAATCAGCCACGCCGCCGCGCTGAGCCGCTGCCGGGCTTCAAAGAGGTGTTTGAGGGTCGTTTCGTGGTCGAGAGGCATTCGAAGCGGGAACGGATGAGGCGCTGGAGTCCTGACAAGTGAAACAGACACTCCTGTCTGTTCTGCTGAAAAGAAGCAGACAAGAGTGTCTGCATCACTTGGAGCCAGAAAGGAGTGCCTGGCTCACTTTTTGCCACGTCTCCCAGGCCACGGTTTCGAGGTAGCGGGCCTTTTCCTCATCCAGCGTTGCGGTGGCGTTCATGCTCATGTGCTTGAACATCCACTTCGCCATCTTGGCCTGATACGCATCTGGCTGGAACGCGGCGAGCTTGGCTTCATCGGCCTCATACTTGCCATGGGGCCAGACGTGGAAGGTGCGTGGCAGTTTGCCGACGGGTGATTCGCCGGTGAGCGCGGCGTAGAAGCAGGCGAGGTTCAAAAAGTGGCCCGCATCGCCGGGATGCGCGTTGTCCTGCGGATGCTGGAGGGCGAGATCGGGCTTCTCGGCATAGACGCGAGCCCACGCGGTGCTGCACGGCGCGAAGAGCTTGATCTGATTTTGCTTCGCGAGCTCCATGATGCGCTTCCGTCCTTCGGCGTGCTTTTCATCCTTTCCCCAGCCCATTTCATAAAACATCGGCTCGCCGCCCGCGGCACGGATGGCCTTGCAGTAGGTCGTGACGGCGGTGGTATGGTCTGGGCCGCCGTTCTTTGGCGCGTCATCACCCATGATGAAACGGCACACGACCATCATCGCGACGATGTCGGGCTTCTCGGTGGCGATTTTGTCCAAAAACGTCTGACCGGGCTTCACGCCGTATTCGTAGCGGCTGAAGCCCGGCTCCAGATACACGCGGATGTCACTGCCACTGCGCCCCACCGCCTCCGGAATGACCTGCTGGCCGATACGTCCGGCAATGTTGCCATCCACGACCTTCGCGACCTCGCGGGGCATGTCGTTCCAATACATGCTGCTACTGCCTGCGAAGAGCAGCTTCACAGGTTCGGCGGCAGACAGCGGCGCACAAAGCGCGGTGAGGAACAGTAGAAACCGTTTCATTGTTGGTCATAACCTTTCTTCTTCGGCAAGGAATCGCGATCCGGCGATGGCGGAGGCGTCACACCAGCGGCGAGCATGATTTGAGAGATGGCCTCGATGGTGGGCACGCTGGGCTTGAAGTTTCCGGGACGGAATCCCTGCGCGATGAGCAGTGGCGTCCAGCCACGGTCATTCTTTTGATTCCAGATTTCGATCTTTGCACCCTTGCTGGCGAGGAGCTTCGCCACTTTGGGCAGGCTTTTGTAGGCGGTGCCGTGCATGGCGGTCTGGTTCTTTTCGTCCACGGCATTCACATCCGCGCCGAGGCTCAAAAGATACTCGCAGGCCGCGACGCACTCGTCTTCCGTGCCCGCCTCCTCACTGGGCGCATAGCAGCCGAGGCCTGCGGCGGCCATCAGCGGCGTGGAGCCGTCGGCGTTTGGCTTGTGCGGGTCCGCGCCGAGTTCCACGAGCAGCTTCATCATCGGCAGGTCCGCATTTCGTGCGGCGAGCAGGAAGGGCGTCGCACCCTCGAAATTGAGCGCACCGAAGGCCTTGGCTCGGGCTCCTTTTTTGAGCACGGCATCGACCTTGGCACCGGCTTTTACGATCTCGCGAATGAAATCGAGGCTGCTGAGCTTTCCATGCGTGTCCGGAGGCGGCTGACCGGCCTCGTCGTCGCCGTGAGGCGGACTGCGCACCCAGGTTAGCGTGTGCAGCGCGGTGAAGCCGTTGCGCTGGTCATTCGGATCGGCTCCGGCGCGGATGAGATCCATCGCCAGCTCGAAGTGCCCGTTCTCGACGGCCAAAAGCGCCGCGCTGGTGCCATTCGGCGCATCGCGGCCGTTGGTGTTGTCTTCGGTGGCAATCGCATCGTTCACCTCCGCGCCGAGCTGGAGGAGTTTTTTCACTGCCGCTGTCTTGCCCTCGCGTGCGGCGAACAAAAACGCGGTGAAGCCCGAGTCGAGCCGCTGATCGATCTTCGCGCCGCTCTTCACCAGCAACTCGATCACGTCCGCATGACCTTCCGCCGCCGCCCACATCAGCGCTGTCTGCTCCTTGCGATCCTGCGCATCCACTTTCGCGCCTTTTTCGAGCAAAGCCTTCACCGCGCCAGGTTTTCCCGCGCGGCTGGCAACCATGAGCGCCGTC
>JAGKWZ010000293.1 GCA_021151605.1 Verrucomicrobiaceae bacterium | reverse complement strand
GATCGAGTGGGAATTCAAACCTGTCTCCGGCAATCATCAGTGGAAGCCCATATGCACGACCAAGCATACGGTCTATGTGGTGAAGGCGGACCCGATCTCCACTGCCAATGAACTCCGCAGAGAGACTCTCTTTAACATCGGTTGCCGCAGAGCAAATGGGATGGGTGCAAGCGTGAGTGCAGCCGACATCGTGAGCGCGATCTATGGGGAGTTTACGGATCGAAAAGTTGCGCGAGTGGCTCGCAGTTCGGGGAATCTGCGAAGCGAGGAGATGAATTACTGGAAAAACTCTTCCGTGGCAGACGTGTTGCCCACGTCATTGTACAATTATGGAGACGGAAGATGCGGAGCTTGGACCAGGTTCTTTATCGACATTATACGAGCACAGGGCATTGATGCCTCGTTGTACGAAATGCGTGCACCGCAAGCTCCGTTAGGCGATGCACAAGCAGCAGCACAGGCGGCATTCGGAGGTCTGACGATACCCGCGAACCAAATACCAGGATTAAATGTACTATATGTTAAGAACTGGAATTTATCTTCAGGACAGCCATTTACACCAACGGATTTAGATGGCGTTCCGGCGCAAGGACAAGAAAATCCTCGGAGCCTTTTTATTGACCACTACCTGGTGGTTCATGCTGGCAAAATCTATGACCCATCTTACGGCAGCGCATTTTCCAATAACTACACTCAGTGGGAAGATGGAGCTATCGAAGGTTATGGTATCATGCTAACCATAACACAAAACATTCCGCCATTGGGCCTGTTCACAAGTGATGCGAAGTGGGTATGGAAAGCAGATCCCAAAGGCACTCAAGAAACTATACCAACACTTATCTCATACTAGCATGAAATATGTCATATTAGTCATGTTTGCGGCAGCTCTAGGCATAGCGCTTGCAGATAGTTCAGTGGATTTCAGCCTGCAAGACGGAACGGTTGTCTCTCTAACAAAAGAATCCGATCAAAAGGGGGTGTGGTACCACACTCGATTTAAACTGCCAAATGGCCAGGTGAAGACATTTTGGCGCACACCCGCAGATCCAAAAATGCTGCCCCAGAATGCAGGTCCGATTACCTTGCCAGAATACAATGGAGTACTGACAGCTACTTATGACAAACACAACGCGGCTGTTGTTTACACCACTAAAAGTGAGCCCATGCTTGTGATTAGCAGTTTAGAAACAAGCACACTTATTTTCCCTCCAATCAGGATAAGTGAGGAAATCGAATTTGATGACAAAATTGGCAGGCTCGAGTTGTCCTTGGAAGATCCGTTTCATCTAATTACATCAGGTAACCCTCGAGGAGTTCGACGGTTCAAAGCAGCTTCAAATGGCATGCTTGAGGAGGTATTATCCACAGTGCCGAAAAAAGAAAATTCAGCATCCTCATTGCAATCCAAGGCTGCTAATGGGCTAATTTCCACTGCTGAAGAACATCCTCACATGGAAGACTCGAACAAATTCGCTACCCCCCAAGAAACTCAAGGTATTGAATCTGGCAATGCTGTATGGGTTAGCAGAGCTTCATTCATTTTAATTGTTATCAGCGGACTTGTGTGGTGGCGCTGCTCCAAATCTTAACTTGATGCATTGCAGATGATTCGCATCGTTTGCAGCAGGGGGAGCTATCTGGAACTCAAGAGTGACAACGGTCAGGTGACCTACAAAGCGCCTCACTGGTTTGACCGCAACCAGGATGAAACGGCGGACATCGAGCCGTTCTCGCTGGTGGAGAGCAGCGCCGCCAAGCCTGAGCGCAACCGCCCTGTGGCCTTCGTGGCCGGGACGAAACCAAAGATTAGCGGCAAGTTCCGAGCACGCGGCTTTCCCCTTTCCGGATACTGCATGCATGTGCGCGCCACGATCAATGGCAGCGTGCATCTGCCGCAGACAAGCTGTCAATACACCTCCGACGGCTACCTGACTCTGCATCCAACAGAGACTCAGCTTCAGAGGTGCTAACTACATGGAAATCAAATTCAAGCGTGCCAATGGTTAACTGACCTGCGTGCACGGCTTCCGCTATAAGCTATCCCTGACGGATTTATGATTTATGTGAATGACACGATCATTGGCAGCCGCCATCTGAAGTCACGGTGAAACTTCATTTCGACTTCTTCGCCCGCTTTGTTTCGAAAGTGAACGCAGCCTGCGGGTCCATGCGCTTCAGATCGGCCTCGCTCGGCCCACCGCCGAACTGTGCCCAGTATTCCTCGGCGAAGGGGTTCAGCTTCGGGCCGACGGCTTTTTCATTGAGGTCGATCTGACCCGCCAGCGAGTCCCACCAGGCATCGTAGGTGGCGAGCATTTGCTTCAGCACCTCCGGCTTCTCGGCGGAGATGTCTTTCGTCTCACCAGGGTCTGCTTTGACATCAAAGAGCTGCCAGCCCGACTTCGCGGCACCGGCTTTGGCCTTGGCTTTCGCAGGGGCCTGAGCCTCGCTGACGAGGTGATACTGAGCGGTGCGCAGGGCGGCATTCCGGGTCTTCGCGGCCTGATAGTCGCTGCCTTTCGGCCAGCGTCCGGTGTGGCTGAAGAGGGAGCGATCTTCCCAAGCGGCCTGGGGATTCTCCAGGAGAGGGATCAGACTGCGACCCTCTGCCTGCTTTTCAGATTCGGCGCTGAGCTTAGCCCCAGCCAGTCCTGCCCAGGTGCGATAGACATCGATGTGCGCTGTCAGTGCGCCACAGTCCGCCGGAGTCAGCGTGCCCGGCCAGCGCCAGAAGGAACTGGCTCGCGTGCCACCGATCCATGGGGTGCCTTTGGCTCCATGCATTCCGGCATTAAAAACCTTCACGCCCGCCGTGCCGCCGTTGTCGTTCATGAAGACCACCAGCGTGTCTTTGGCGATGCCCCACTCGTCCAGCTTCGCCATCAGTTTGCCCACGTTTTCGTCGATGTTATGCAGCATGCCGAAGAAGTTCTCCGTGTCCGCGCCGAGGCCTTTGCCCTCGTAGAGCTTCCGGTCCTCAGGCCTCGCGATGTAGGGCCCGTGCGGGGCATTGGTGGCGATGTGGCAGTAGAAAGGCGTCTTTCCCTTCACCGACTCGATCCACTTCGCCGCCTGGGCAAAGAACACATCTGTGCAGTAGCCCTCCGTCTTCTCGAAGCGGTCATTGTGCAGGATCGCCGGATTAAAATAGAGGTTCCCCGGCGCATCGCCGCAGCTCCCCGGATAGCTCTGGCCGATGCCGCCGCCGCCATGGATGAACTGCTCATCAAAGCCACGGCTCGTGGGGCGATACGCCTTTTCATCACCGAGGTGCCATTTGCCAAAGATCCCATTCGTGTAGCCAGCCGACTTCAGCACCTGAGCCACCGTCACCGCCTTTGGGTCCATGCGCTCGCGCTCCAGAATCGTGTGCGTGATGCCATTGCGAAACTCATGCCGCCCCGTCTGGATCGCGCTGCGCGTCGGTGCACAGGTCGGGCTGACCATGAAGTCGATGAAGCGCACGCTCTCGCTGCGCAGCTTGTCCAGATTCGGCGTCTTCAGCACCGGGTTTCCATGCGCTGAGATATCTCCATAGCCCTGATCATCCGTCAAAATGAAGAGGATATTCGGCTTCTTGCCCGCGATCTCAGCATGCGAGACGGGTAGCAGAGACACCAACGACAACAACGAGAGGACAAAGGCACGATTCATGGTCGCTCCCAAACGCAGCGCCCATCCCGGAGCTATCACAGGGTTCGACCTTCCCTGCTTTTACACTCCCTTAACACATTCTCCCCAGACAATCCCCTCAGCCTCCTCCAAAATAGGCTCGTCACTGCCCGGCGAATCTGAGACAGGTCTTGGTAAGCCACCGAAAATATCCCCCCACGTCATGACCAGCCTTCGTCCACGCTCGTCCGCTCCCCGCGTCGGCATTCTGAACTGCGCCACCGGCGAGCGTGCGATCATCGCCGCCACGCCTTTCATCATCGGCGCGAGCGCTGCTGCCGACTTCCGCATGCATTCGCCAACCTGCCCGCCTGTGCTCGGCACGATCCAGCAGCGGGGCGATCTCTTTGAGGTCACGCTTCATGCAGACAGCGCTGGAGCTTCCCTCGTCGATGGCGCTCCTGGCACGCAGTTCACCCTGCATCTCGGCGAAGAGCACACTTTGCTCTCGAATGGCGAGGCGCTCGCCTTCAAAGCGCTCGCCGATGCTGCCGAGTGGAGCGACTTCGATGGCAACATGCACTGGCACTTTTACGATGCCCGCGCCCGCCAGTGGTATGGCCCTTTTGATCACGTGGAGATGGGCGACCACCTCCGCCGCCAGTCCGCCGAAGAGGCCGAGGACAACATCGCCATGCCCGCCGGGCTGCGTGATGTCGGCTTCTTCGTTAAAGACATCCGCCACATCTTCCCCGAGCGCGTCGTGGACTCCGGCCCTGCTGATGATCTCGTCCGGCCCGTGCATTCAGAGCCTGTGAATGTCGAGTATGGCGAGTTCACCTGCCCGACCTGCTGGTTCAAGTTTGATCGTGGTGATGCCATGAACATCGCCGTCCACGCCACGCTCCGAGGCGATCCACTGCTCGGTGAAGACGCGATGCAGCGCTTCCACGCCACCCGCTTCAATGATCGCGGTCAGGCGCTGGATGCCATGGGGCTCGCCGCGCCGGATCTCGCCTGCCCACACTGCCGCCGGAAGCTGCCGCCGGGCTTCATGGACACGCCGCATCACATCTTCAGCATCGTGGGCGCACCTTCGTCGGGCAAAAGCTACTACCTCAGCGTGCTCACCCGCACCCTCCAGACCAGCCTTTATCAAAACTTCGGCGTCACCTTCCGCGATGCCGATCCATCGGAGAACGTGATCCTCACGCAGATGCGCACGCAGCTCTTCTCCGCCTCCACACCGGAGGATGCCTTCCTGGCAAAGACGGAACTGGAAGGCATGCTTTACGAAACCCTCCCGCGCCAAGGCCGCAAAGTTCGTTTGCCGAAGCCCTTCGTTTTCAAACTCACCCGCAGTCGTGCTCACGACACCGACTTTGCTCTCGTCTTTTACGACAACGCGGGCGAGCACTTCGAGCCCACGCGCAACAGCGCCGACTCTCCCGGTGCCCAGCACATCGCCGTGGCCTCCGGCATCTTTTTCCTCTTCGATCCGCTGCACAACACCGAGTTCCGCGCCCGCCTGCGCGGCATCCGCGATCCGCAGATCCAGAGCCGCCGACTCGATCAGCAGGACGTCATCCTCGCCGAAACCGAGGTGCGCATTAAGAACGTCCTCGGCCTCGACTCCCGCCAGACCATCGACACGCCCTTCGCCGTCATGGTCGGCAAGAGCGATACCTGGGTGCATCTGCTCGGCGATGCTCCACTTCTGCCCTGCGTGGAAAAAGGCGCGCTGCTGCTCGAAAACGTCCGCCAAAACTCCGCCCGCCTCCGCGAACTCCTCCTCGAACTCTGCCCCGCCATCGTCGCCAATGCCGAGGCCATCTCCTCGAACGTCGCCTACTTCCCCATCAGCCCGCTCGGCTGCTCCCCCGTCCAATTCACCGACAGCGAAGGCCATGTCCGCATCGGCCCCGACCCGCAAAGCATCCAGCCCAAGCAGGTCGAAGTGCCATCGCTTTGGGTGCTCTCGCAGCTCGCGCCTGAAGTGGTGACGGCAAAATGACGAATTCCTAATTCCCGAATGACGAAAGAAATCCCAATGACGAAACCCGAAGTCCGAGTGCTCTTTGGCATTAGTTCTTCGTCATTCCTTCGTCATTCGGCTTTCGTCATTCGTCATTCCTAACTCTATGGCCTCCCAGCTCCTCTACACCTCCGCCCCCCGCCTTCTTGAAGCGGGCCGCACCGGCTTCGGCACGGTGGCGCGGCATCGTGCGGTGAGTGGGTTGCTGGTGGCCTCGGTGGAGCGTGCGTCGCAGTTCGCCCGATTGTCGGGGCTGAGCACACGACGCGTCGTGTTGAGTCATCGCATCATCCATGCCGGAGCCGCGAGCTACCATGTGCTGAGCTGCATCCGTGATGCTGGCTCCGACTACACGGGACGCACCAATCATCTCGCCCATCACCTCATCGCCGATGCCCGCGAAGCCCGAGCCGCTGCGGAAGCTGGAATCACGCCCGCCGATGTCTTGAAGCAGATGCGCTGGCTCACGACTTGGAATGAAGCTCCGCGATTCTTCGATCCAAGCGAGGAGATCTCCCTCACCAGCTTTCGTTCCGGCACCGCCAGTGGCGCTTGGCAAAGAGTCACTGGCAATGCCAACAACGCCCTTCTTCCCGCTCAGGCCCAGCGTTGTCTCCTGCTCCTGCCGGGCGAAGACGGTGCTCTCGATCTCTTCCAGGAGTCGCTTCAAACCATCGGCGGCACCGCCGCATGGCTCGTCAGCTTCACCACGCATCTGGAGCCTACTGACGACCTCGCCGAGCTACGCTGGCTTGCTTTGAGCCACAACTCACCGATCCGCCAGCAGGTCGAAGGAGCTGTGCGCACCTGCTTTGACCTCACCGCGCCAGAGTCGCTGCCCACACCGAAGCTTCCCGAGATCAAAGCAGCGCCCATCGCCTCACCCAGCATCAACGTCCTGCGGCCCACGCCAAGCCTGCCACACGCCACGACCGCCGTCCCCAGCAGCCCGCTGCCTCCCATCTTCGCCGAACCTACTGAGCGGCCTCGACGCTCGCCATGGCCGATCATTGCCGCAGCACTCGTCATCGCTGTCGCAGGCATCAGCGCCTTTGTTTTCCTGCCAAAACTGCCCTCAGCACGCCCCTCCAGTGCGGAGAGCGCCATCAGCCTCGCGAAGACCATCGATGACCTTTGGCAAAAGCACCGCCTGAATCTCCCCGAGACGAAAACTTGGCTCAAAGCCGAGGCGGACGAATCTCTCGTCGATGCCCATGAGCAAGCTTTGAAGCAGATCTTCGCCGCCATTCGCGAGCCTCTGAGCCCGACCGAGATCGCGATGCCTCCACGCACGCAGAATGACTTCACCGACCTCATCACCCACTTCCGCTCCTGGCAAAAAGCCGTGCAACAAGGCGTGCGCGACCCGCAGTGGTCCGGCGAAGATCCGCACGAGGTGCAGGCCGCCGCGCTCGTCGCCCTCAGCCGCATGAAAGAGGCTTGGAGCAAGGTCGCCTTTGCCATCCGTGGTGTGCCCG
>JAGKWZ010000292.1 GCA_021151605.1 Verrucomicrobiaceae bacterium | reverse complement strand
CCTTATTACCACGAGGATGTGGAGGCGACGCTGGCCTGGCTGCGTTCGGGCGGGCCAGGCAAACCCGGACGCGCCGCCGAACTGGCGCTGGATCTTTTGCGCTGCGATCAGGAATGCCGGGCGCGTGCGGTGCCGCTTTCGGCACTGGTGCCGGAGTCTTTGCCGAGGAAGAAGACGGGGCGGATCGCGGTGTGTCGCTCGTTTAGCATTCCGACGGATATGAAAGCCTACGCCGCTGAGGTGGTGGAGACGGCGCAGCGCTTTCAGGTGCTGAAGCTGAAGCTCGGCAGCGGTGATCTGGAGCATGATCGTCAGATCGTGAAAACGGCGCGTGCAGCGGCACCAAGGGCGGAGATCATCGCGGATGTGAATGGGGGCTGGCCGGTGGCGGAGACGGTGGGGATGCTGGCGGATGCTGCTGCGTCAGGCTTGGCGCTGGTGGAGCAGCCTTTTCATCATTCGCTCGGAGTCGAGGGCTGGCAGGAGCTGAACTCACGCCGCGCCCACGAGCCTGCTTTGCCCATCCAAGTGTATGCCGATGAGAGCGCGCAGAATGCTGATGACGTGGCGGCGCTGGCCGGGCTGGTGGATGGCGTGAATGTGAAGCTGCTGAAGTGCGGCAGCTTCGCCGGAGCCGTGCGGATGATCGCGAAGGCTCGTGAGAATGGGCTGGGCGTGCTGCTCGGTTGCATGATCGAGAGCAGTCTCGGGATCACGGCGGCGGCGCATCTGGCTCCCTGGGCGGACTTTGCTGATCTCGACGGGCACCTATATCTGGCGGACGATGATTACTTTGGAGTTCGCTTTGATGAAGCTGGCCTGCTGGTCATGCCCGAGGGGCCTGGTATCGGCGCTCGGCCTCACTAAAGATCCGCTTTGGCAGCGCCTTCGATGTCGAGGATGAAGATGGCATCTGTGCCGTCAGGCAGCTTGCGATGCTGAAGCAGCAGGCGTGCGAGGTAGATATCCGTCCAATCGGTCTCACTGGCGAGGAAGCGGCCGATGGGAGTGTCCTTTTGAGCGACGGCAAGGCAGGAGAGAGACCCATCCGCAGAGCCCTGGAGTTTGAACGCGACGTGAATGTCGCGGCTGGCTTGCGGGACTTCCAGGCCGTGGCTGCGGCGGAGGCCAAGGTAGAACCAAGTGGGCTCGGCGGGCTTCTTTTCCAAGAAACCAGCCAGCTTCCTCTCATGGGTCTCGGCAAAGAGCGGCCAGTCGAGCAGGAAGGTGCCGTCCTTTTGTGGGACGAGACGAAGAAGTGCGCCGTGACTGTTGGCTTTTGTCGTGACTTGGAAGAGCGGCACGGCATCCTGTCCTGGCAGGGTCAGTGGTGTGGCGTTTGACGGCTTGAAGGAAAGTAGTTCGATTTTCCCTGCAGCGAAGAACTCCTCCACATCTGCGCCATTCTCCTCCGGCTGGGCGATGAGTGCGGCGCGGGCTTCGGGGGTTCCAGCCTCAATGAGGTCGAGGAAGATTTTTTGTCCCGCATCTCCAGCAGCGATGAGATTAATCCTCGGCTTCACGATCTCTGCCCGGCGGATTTCTGTTGTGAGCACAGTGGGTGGAGTTGTGACAACGGGAGACTCGGGTTTAGCGGGGATGGTTTGGGTAGGCGATGCAGTTGGTTTGGCGACTGGAATCTCCACGACCATGGCCGGCAGCAAAGGCTCCTCTCGTAGAACCCAGATACAGGTACCGACAACGACGATAAGGAGGGCCAAGTAAGGTATCACCGAAGAGTGTTGGCGGGGGGGACGCCAAGTTTCCATGTCTGCTTCCAGCATTGGTGGTGCTTCGCGCATGGCGGCAAAATTAATCGGAGCTGAAGTCGCTGCTGGCGGTGGATAGCCTTGAGCTAAAGGTGCCTGGGGTAAAGTCAGTGTCAAAACTGGCTGATGCTCAGCAATGCCAAAAACACCTGGGGATGAAACTGGAGGTGCCTCAGGTGGATAAACTTGGGGAACCCATGCTGCAGCCGCCGATGGGATGCTGGCTACCGCTGGTGGGGTGAACATGGGTGGCGATTCCGGAGCCGCTGGCCAAGTCGGGGTGCCAAAGGCCGGACGCTGAATAGAAGACGTGGCGGGAGCCTGGGTTGGGGGCGTGGACCAGGCTGGTGTGAAATCAGGCTGACGCACCACCCTTCGGCGCAGGGGAACGGATGTGGCAACGCCCTGAAGATTTTGCGTGGGAGTGAAGGCTGCCATCGGAGCGCTTCCGGCACAATGCGGGCAGGTCACGAGCGTCCCAGCCTGCTGGGGCAGGGAGAGGAAGAGGCGCCCACAAGAAGGACAGCGCAGGCTTAAAACACCGTGATTGGTCATGGACCTGGGAAGATGCCACATCACAGGAAGTGCGCGAGCGGATTGAATGAGCGTTGCACAATAGCGGTGTATTCGTATTCACTGCCCGCCAATGATTGCTGATCTACTCGCCGCCGCCCCGCTCACCCTTTGGGAACAGTTTGTCCAAGCTCTGCCCGTGATTCTTGGGCTTATCCTCATTGAGGGACTTCTTTCTGTGGACAATGCGCTCGCCATCGCCGCCATGGCCTCTCACCTTGATGAGAAGAGGCGGTCCACCGCGATGAACATCGGCTACATCGGCGCTTACGGCTTCCGCATTCTCGCCCTCCTCTTTGCTTCCTACATCATCGATAATCACTGGATCATGTTCGTTGGAGCACTTTATTTAGTGTGGCTGATGTGCGCGCACTTCGCCGGGCAGAAAGGCGTGGCCGAAGATGAAGGTGAGGCGGTGAACGTCCACCATCGCACCTTTGCGGGCACCATCACCATGATCGCCCTCATGGATCTGAGTCTCAGCGTGGACAATGTTGTCGCAGCGATTGCTCTGAGTCCCAAGGACCTTTGGCCTGTCTATGTCGGTGTCACTATTGGTATCATCGCCCTTCGTCTTGTCGCCGGGATCGCGGTGAAGATGATCCAGAAATATCCCGTGCTGGAACACACTGCCTTTGTGCTGGTGGGTTATGTTGGCTTGCTTTTGCTCACGGAATTGCAGTTTCACGAGTTTTTTGACCAACTCGGACCGACTAAGCTAAAGTTGGTCAAGTTCGCTGGCATTATCCTGATCACCGGGCTCACGCTGGCCTATTCAGAAAAGCCGCTTTTACAGAAGATCCTGAATCCTTTCCTGCGTGTCCTGCTTTTGCCGATGGAGCTCTTTGCCTCTGTGGTTGGCGCGTTGATTGTCGTCATCACTTGGCCATTCAAGAAAGTCATCGCTGCGCTGAAGCGGAATTGAGAACAGTAGTTCCCAGGCTTCCTGTTAATTCTTCAGCATTGTGAAAAACTCAAAATTGTCAGTTGCACGCAAAGTCCCCTGTGATACGACTCACGCCCCTCCGCCCTGATGGCGGATTTCCCCTGTATTCCTCCCTATGCGAGTCCGTCCGTCTGTGAAACCCTTGTGCGAGCTTTGCCGCGTGATTCGTCGCGCTGGTGTCGTCCGCGTCGTCTGTAAAAACCCACGCCATAAGCAGCGTCAGGGTTGATCCAACTATTAATACGCACCCTCTGTTATGGCACGCCTACTTGGAGTCGAAATCCCGAACGAAAAGAAGATCGAATATTCTCTGCCTTATATCTTTGGCATTGGTCTTCCCCTGGCCCGTAAAATTCTGGCCCACACCAACATTGATCCGAACATCCGCACAGGTGAACTGACGGATGACCAGCTTGCTCAGATTGCCCAGACGGCGCAGGCGCTGAAAATCGTGATCGAGGGTGATCTTCGCCGTGAGCAGCAGATGCACATGAAGCGTCTTCTTGGTATCAACTGCTATCGTGCCACACGTCATCGCCGTGGTCTTCCAGTTCGTGGTCAGCGCACTCACACCAATGCCCGCACGCGTAAAGGTCCTCGTAAGACCGTCGGCGCCCAGCGCAATCCAGGTGCCAAGAAGGGCAAGGTCTAATCCAAGGAAGTAAACCGAAGTAAATTAACATTAGTATGGCAGACGAAACGACACCTGTGGCAGCTCCTGAAGTTGCTGCCCCCACTCCGGCTCCGGCCGCTCCCGCTCCTAGCGCTGACAAGCAACCCACTTCCGGTGACCGTGCCGTGTCTCAGAGCGTCTGGCTCGAGATCGGTGGCGGTGATGGCACCGAAACCTCCAAGGTCATCAAGGCCAAAGGTTCCAAGAATGTCGGTAGTGGCATCGTCCACGTTCAGGCTACTTTCAATAACACCATGGTGACCATCTCCGACAAAGTCGGCAACGTGATCGGCTGGTCCACAGCTGGTAAGATGGGCTTCCGTGGTTCCCGTAAGGGCACTGCATATGCTGCACAGGTAGTCGCTCAAGACGCTTGCCGTCAGGCCATGGGGCACGGTCTCCGTGACGTCGAAGTTCGTCTCCGTGGTCCTGGCTCCGGTCGTGAATCTGCTGTCCGTGCCATTCAGGCAATGGGCGTCGAGGTCACCGTCGTCAAAGACGCTACACCGATCCCTCACAACGGCTGCCGTCCGCCGAAAGCCCGCCGCGTCTAATCTCCCAGCCCCCTCCTCTTTACTCTAGTTTATGGCACGTTACACAGGTCCCCGCGAAAAGATCGCTCGCCGCTTCGGCATCGCCCTTTTCGGTCCTTCCAAGGCTCTCGAACTCCGCAATTTTCCACCAGGACAGCATGGCGTCCGTAATGCCCGCCGTAAGGTGTCGGAATACGGCGTCGCCCTGATCGAGAAGCAGAAACTGCGCTTCCAGTATGGCGTTCTCGAAAAGCAGTTCCGCCGCTTCTTCGCTGAAGCTCAGCGCCGCAAAGGCGTGACCGGTGAAATCCTTCTTCAGATGCTCGAGTTCCGTCTCGACAACGTGGTCTATCGCATGGGCTT
The DNA here is from genome assembly GCA_021151605.1 of Verrucomicrobiaceae bacterium. Classification (GTDB taxonomy): domain Bacteria; phylum Verrucomicrobiota; class Verrucomicrobiia; order Verrucomicrobiales; family Verrucomicrobiaceae; genus Prosthecobacter. Next base: position 2,280 of record JAGKWZ010000292.1, on the reverse strand, counting down.
CGCGAACACCCGCTTCGCCTCCCGCCAGCTTGTCAGCCATCGACACATCACTGTCAATGGTCGCGTGGTGAACATCGCCAGCTTCCAGGTGAAGCCAGGTGACAAGATTGGCGTCAAGGAAAGCCCACGCTCCACTCAACTTGTCGGTCGTTTCCTCGAAATGTCCCTTGGCAATCCTTCCCCAGATTGGATGACCGTCGATCGCGACACCATGACCGCCACGATCAATCGTGCTCCGATCCGCGATGAGATCAATCCAATCGCCAACGAGCAGCTCGTCGTCGAACTTTACTCCCGTTAATCGGAGTCAAATTCGATTCATTTTCCAAAGGGACGCCGCGAGGCGTCCCTTTGTCGTATGCACACTTAAACTTCCTTACACCATCACTTATGATTGCTGCTCCACAACGTATCGAACTCATTGGCACCGAAGTCGCTCTCATCTGGCCCGATGGCACGGAGCATTACATCCAGTCCGAGCGTCTACGTGCCGCATCTCCGAGTGCTGAGAACACTGGCGAGCGCGATCTCCTCGGGCGCAAGATTGGCGGCACGGATCAGAAGAGCTTTCCTGGAGTCACGGTCCGTGGCTGGCGTCCCGTGGGTGGTTATGCTCTGCAGTTTGAGTTTAGCGATGGCCACAACACTGGCCTCTACACTTTCGACTACCTCCGTAAGCTCGGCGAAGGTGGGGAACCGCTGGCCTGAGGTAGCACTCGCGGCGGAGTGGGTCGAAAGGTGGGTTACGAGTCGTAGCGCTTCAGAAGCCCGAGCTTCACCATCGTGGCTTTGAGTTCGGCGATTTTGGCTTCTTCCAGTTCGACCATTGGCAGGCGGATCTCGCTGGTGCAATGACCGGCGAGTGCCATCGCTGCTTTGATCGGGATGGGGTTCGTGGAGAGCTTCAGGAAGGCAGCGAGCAGCGGGTAGTATTGATGATGCAGCTTCCCAGCAGCGGCAAAGTCTCCCGCAAGGGCGAGTTTGACCATGTCGCTGATCTGCTTGGGGATGAGATTCGAGGCCACGCTGACCACGCCGACACCACCGACGGCCATGAAGGGAAGGGTGAGGCTGTCATCACCTGAGAGGATCTCAAAGCTCGCGGGTAACACCTGCTTCATCTGATTCACTCGCTCAGGATTGCCACCAGCCTCCTTAATGGCGCAGATGTTCGGGCAAGCATCGGCGAGACGGACGAGCACCTCCAGACCGATCTCGATGCCGCAGCGGCCGGGGATACTGTATAGCATGATCGGCAGCTTCGTGCTTTGAGCCACGGCTTTGAAGTGCTGGAAGAGACCCTCAGGCGTGGGCTTGTTGTAATACGGAGCCACCTGGAGGATCGCAGTGGCGCCTGCGGCCTCGGCTTCCTCAGTCATCTCCACGGCTTCACGCGTGCTATTGGAGCCCGTGCCTGCCATGACAATGCCGCGACCTTTGGCAAATTCGGCGGTGAGTTTCACTACGCGCTCATGTTCATCGTAATCAAGGGTCGGTGATTCACCCGTGGTACCGCAGGGCACCACGCCAGTCACGCCATTGGTAAACTGGAAATCGACAAGCTTCTGGAGGGCTTCCTCGTCGATCTGACCGTTTCGGAAGGGGGTGACAATGGCGGTGTGGGTTCCGGCGAACATGGGAAGGTGAGGATAGAGAGTTCTAAGCGATGAAAAGAGCGAAAAGGAATCAGATCGTGACCGTGCCAGTAAAGACCACATCCGCCGGACCAAACAGTGTCACGTTGGTGTATTCGTGCGGGGCGGATTCCACAAAACCGATGCGGAGGGTGTCGCCGCCCTTCACTAGCACGCTCACAGGGCTGGGAGCACCCGTGAGTTCGTGATGGATGAGTGCGCAGGCGACCATGCCGGTGCCGCAGGCCAGGGTTTCCCCCTCGACGCCACGCTCATAGGTGCGGATGGCGATGCTGCCGGGGGCCAGCACTTTGGCAAAGTTGGCGTTCGTGCCTTTGGGCTTGAAGGCTTCGTGGTAGCGCAGGGCTGCGCCCCATTCGATCACGGGCACATTTTCCAGTTCATCGACATAAACAACGGCATGAGGCACGCCGGTATTCACGCTATGGACGGTGAGCGTTGATTGGGAAACGGGCAGCTCTTGGGCGAGCTTGAGGCTGTGCGGAGCGCTCATGTTGATGCGAACTTGGTCGTCTTCGAACTCGGCGGAAATCATGCCCGCGAGTGTCTCGAAAGCGATCTTGGCGAGCTTGCCATCGTGCAAAAGATTCACGAAGCGCCCAAAGCAGCGCGCGCCATTGCCGCA
>JAGKWZ010000291.1 GCA_021151605.1 Verrucomicrobiaceae bacterium | reverse complement strand
AATCAAGGGTTCGTGAGGCTGGCGAGAGTGGGGCCTTGCAGTTCGTAAAACCAGGCGATCTCACGCGCAGCGTCGATGCCATGCCAGCAGGCATAGATGCTGGTGATCAGCAGGGCGGCGAGTGCCCCACGCAGCCAGCCGACTTGGAGTAAGGTGGCGAGTTCATCCATGAGACCGGGGGGCTGCCTCATAGGATGCATTTTTGACTCGATCTGCTGCCGCACAGCGAAGCGCACGTCGATCTCCGCCGGAGGCACGGCTGTGCGGGCGGTCTCGGTGAGATCTGACCAGTTGCGGGTTTTAGGGGAGTTCATAGCCATGTTTTTTGAGCAGGGTTTGCAGTCGTTGACGGGCTCGGAAGGCCTTTACTTTCGCGTTGATCCGGGACCAGCCGAAATGCACGGCGATCTCGGAGAGAGGCATTTGCTCCAGGTGGAGCAGGGTCAGCAGGGTACGGTCTTCCGGCGGGAGATGCGAGAGGATGAACTGCGCCTCCTCCAGCGCGCTATGGCCGCGCTCCTGCTGAGATTCAGCGGCGGGGATCTGATCGAGTGCGGAGCGGCCTTCGGCATCAGGCTCCACCGTGCGAGCAAGCGGAGAGGTGCGGCGTCTGCGGCAAAACTCCAGTGCTGAGTTCACAGCGATGCGTTTCAGCCAGTGAACGAACGGTTTGTCCGGCTGCCATGTGGGCAGGGCTTGCCAAGCCTTCACAAAGGTCTGCTGCACGAGATCTTCCAGATCCGCATGTGCTGGAGCGAAGCGGTGGAGCAGCGCTGTGATCATGGATTGATGGCGGAAGATGAGTTCATCAAAGGAGTCCATGCCTCCCGACTGGGCCTGTCGCACGAGCGGCAGATCAGGGTCGGTGATGAGGTCGGCAGACATGGAGCGGTTCTCTTTGGTAGCAAAGCGCTGGCGGCTGGGTGAGTAGCCGCCCGCGTGGGAGAGATGTCAGGCGTTGCGATGGAATCAAGGCAGCGTCGTGATCGTGGAGACCTTTGCCGAGCCGACCGCGATGCTTCCCTTCAGTATCTCGGTGCCAGTCGTTCCTGCACCTCCACCGGCGAATTGCATGACGGAGCTGACCGTGTCCACGAGGTAGTTTTGGCCCTGCACCGTGACGGTGAGTGTGCGCACGCCATTCGTGGCGAGACCTCTCACAATCAGTCCGCGCACGGTGGCTTCAGCGACGGCGATTTCGGTGATGCCGACAAAGGTGCCGAGGCTGCCCTTCGTCTCTGTGCCGGTCTGAAGAGCCGCACTGTAAGTTGGCAAAGTCACGAGGTCCGCCGGGACTGCGACGGGCACGACACCAGTTTTGCGCGCGTAGATGCCGCCCTTCTCAGTCGCGTCCTGGAGATACACGAGGCTCCAGCCTGAGGTGCTGCCGCCGAGCAGGCCGCGTGTGTTCATTTCCGCGAGGATATCGCGGTTCGTCCACGGATTCACCACGACTTGGAGACGTTTGATCTCTGTGCCGCGTGGGCCAGCGGTAGTTTTCTCCGTGCCCTGAGTGGTCACTGTGCCGAGCACGGCGATGCTGCTTTCCAGTACATAATTCTGCGCCTGCGCCAGACTGCTGCCGAGGGTAAAAACGCTGAGGAGGACAGCGAATATGGATGAGGTTTTCATAGTGGGTAGATGGGTTTGAGGTTGGGCCAGAAAGAGGCCTGCTGTGGGTGGAATGCGCTACTTGAGGGGGCGGTTACAAAAGATTGTGCTAAATGCTTCCCAGCCACATCAGTTCACCGGACCTTCGGACTGAACTACGACCCGAGTCAATGCATCCACCAAGGTATGGACCCACTGAGCCCGCTGGCGGAGTTCAAAGTTACCGTAACTGTCTGCTTGTGATTGTTATCCTGCCAGATCTGCGTTTAGAATCGCCCTTCAGAACCAAACCGACCCGCCATGAAAACACTCCGCCATTGTCTCGCCGCAATCGCCCTTTCCACCGCCGCTCATGCCGAGCAGTTGTGGATCGAAGCCGAATCCTTCTCCAGCCCAGGCGGCTGGGTGATGGACACACAGTTCATCGACATCATGGGTTCGCCCTACCTCATGGCGCATGGCATGGGCAAGGCGGTGAAGGATGCTGAAACCGAAGCCGCCGCGCCCGCTGGGACCTACAGTGTCTGGGTGCGCACGAAAAACTGGGTGGCTCCCTTTGGCGTCACGGCCGATGCTCCGGGGAAATTTCAAGTCAGCGTGAATGGAACGAAGCTGGAGAAAGTGCTCGGGACCGAAGGGAAGGACTGGCTCTGGGAGAAAGCTGGAGTGGCGAAAGTGGATGGCAAAGCCAAGATCGCCCTGCATGACCTGACTGGCTTTGACGGCCGTGTGGATGCGATTTTGCTTAGTAGCGACGAAGGTTTCACGCCGCCCTCAGAGTTTGCCGCCACGAACCAACTGCGGCGGAAGCTGCTCGGACTGCCCGAGAAAGCTCCCGAGACACAGGAATACGATCTGGTGGTCGTGGGCGGTGGTTACTCAGGCATGGGCGCGGCGCTCTCGGGTGCGCGTCAGGCTTTAAAGGTGGCCTTCATCCAGAATCGCCCCGTCCTCGGCGGCAATGGCAGCAGCGAGATCCAAGTGTGGGCCATGGGCGGCACACGCCGTGGTCTGTATCCGCATCTCGGCGAGATCGTGGAAGAATTTGCCGACCGCGCCAGCAACAGCCCGGCGGCAGATCCGGCGGAGTTTAATGACAAGCTGAAGGAAGATACCGTGAAGGCTGAGAAGACCATCGACCTCTTCCTGAACACGCATGTGTATGGCGTGGAGATGGCCGCAGGCGGAAAAAACATCCGCAGCGTCGTCGGACTCGATGCGAAGACCGGCAAGGAAACTCGCTTCGTCGGCAAGCTCTTCGTCGATTGCACTGGCCACGGCAGCGTCGGTGCTCTCGCTGGGGCGCAGTTTATGATGGAAGAAAAAGGCCGCATGGGCATGAGCAACATGTGGGTGCTGAAAAAGCATGACAAACCTGTGACCTGGCCCGCCACCCCCTGGGCGCTCCAGATGGAAATGGGCGACTTCCCCGCTCCCAAATCCATGGAGCCCGTGGGCATCAAAAACAAAGCCAACCTAGCTGGCTATGACCTCGGCTACACACCAACTCCCAAGATGGAAGAGTTCCTTCACGGCGAATGGTTCTGGGAAAGTGGCTTCGACAAGCATCCGCTGAATGACCTGGAACTGATCCGTGACCATAACTTCCGCGCCGTCTATGGTGCCGTCTCTACTTTGAAAACGAAAGGTGGCGAAAAATACGCCCCCTATGACATGCAGTGGCTCGCCTACATCGGCGGCCCACGCGAAAGCCGCCGCATCGTCGGCGACATGATCCTCAATGGCGAAGACATGGTTAAAGGCATCATCCATCCCGATGGCTGCGTGCCGACCACCTGGGACCAGGACCTGCATTATCCAAAAGAGCAGTATGCCGTGAAGTTCCCCGACAATCCCTTCATCAGCCGTGCCGAGTTCGGCAAACACACTGACCGCAAAAACGGCTACCCCGTGCCCTATCGCTGCTTCTATTCCAAAGACATCGGCAACCTCTTCATGGCAGGCCGCACCATCAGCGTGGATCGTAACTCCCTCGGCTCTACCCGCGTCATGCGCACTTGCGGCATGATGGGCGAGGTCGTCGGCAAAGCCGCCTGGATCTGCGTGCGCCACCATACCAGCCCACGCGGTGTGTATGAGCAGTATCTCGACATCCTCAAGGATCTCATGAACCAGCCCGGAGCCATGCGCCGCGACAGCCTGGAGGCAGACCTCTACCTGCCTGCCAATGCCAAGAAGCTCCCCGATACTGCCCTCAGCTCTGACAGCATCGACCCCAAGAAGATGGACGGCATTGTCATCGACGACGAAGACGCCGAGCTGACTGGCAAATGGAGCAAAGGCGAAGGCCTGAAGCCCTACGTCGGTAGCCATTACAGCTACGGCAGCGCCAAAGATGCCAGCGCACGCTTCAGCTTTGCCGTCAAAGAGAGCGGCACCTACGAAGTCCGCGCCTACTGGCAGCCTCATGAAAATCGCGCCAAAGCCGCTCCCATCACCATCCTCAGTGCCGATGGTGAGAAGACGATCACCGTCGATCAAAGCAAGCCCGCCACCGGTAAACAAGGCGCGCAGCCACTCGGCACCTTCAAATTCAACGCCGGAGAAGAAGCCTCCGTCACCTTCCGCACCGAAGGTGCCAAAGGAAACGTGCATCTTGATGCCGTGCAGGTCGTGCCAGCGAAGTAGTTCGCCTCGCCATCAAAGCCAAAATGGGCGACGGTATCTCCATGCCGCCGCCCATTGCCTTTATCAGTGACATCCACGCGAACCTGCCCGCGCTTCAGGCTGTGCTGGCAGACATCGCGAAGCAGGGCGTTTCAGAGATCATCTGTCTCGGAGATGTCGTGGGCTACGGCGGGCAGCCTGCCGAATGTGTGGAGCTTTTGCGGGAACGCGGCATCACCACTCTGAAGGGCAATCATGATGCGGTGGTCGCGGATGGCGGTTCCATGGAGGATCGTGGCGGTGCAACCATGGCACTCATGTGGGATTGGACCGAGTGTGCGCTCAGCTTCGAGCAGCGCAGTTGGCTCGCCGAACTGCCCATGACTTTGGAAAGGCCAGATTTCCAGGCCGTCCATGCCACGCTCTGCCATCCTGAAGACTGGGGCTATGTGCTCACCGCCTCACATGCTGATCTACATTTTGCTTATCAGACCAGGCCCCTGGGTTTCATCGGCCACACTCATCGCCCGGCCTTCTGGGTGGCAGGTGAGGATGTGGGGCGTGACATCACGAGTTTGGAGTCCATCGACATGAACCGTAAGCAACTCATCAACGTCGGCTCTGTGGGCCAGCCGCGTGATGGCGACAAATGCGCCTGCTACCTGCTCTACCGCCCCGATCATGCGGATGTCTGGTGGCGGCGCATCCCCTATGACATCGAGGCCGCCCAGCGAGCCATCGAAGACGCCGGTCTGCCCATCAAATTCGCCGACCGCCTCCGTTTTGGGAAGTGAGCAGCCTGACACACCCTGTATTCAGCAGCGGATCACGCCTCCTTCCATCTCGAAAGGCTGCCATGAGGCGGCGATCAACCGGGGAGTGGCGGCGCTCTCGGCGGAGGAGCAGGGCTTTGATGAAATAGCCGTGCGTGAAGATGACGATCTCCTTCCCGAGATGCTGTCTGAGCCGAATTTCCAGTGCATCAATCCGGGCGATAAGTTCGGCGAAGCTTTCCGCTCCGCCACCGTCATTCCAGTGCGGATCACAGCGGTTCCAGTAGCCATGGGCAAAGATGCCACGCTGGGTCTCCGTGGTGCCGCTGTATTTGATCGGGTTTAGGTAGGTGAACTCGTGCACCGACCACTCCTCCACGATGACGTGCGGGAAGCGCGAGATCAGCGGTGCCGCAGTTTGCTGTGTGCGGATGAAAGGCGAGACGATGATGAGATCAGGCGCTGCCGTGAAGCTCGCCGCGAGTTCAGCAGCCTGCTCATGTCCCTGCTGCGTGAGTGGGATGCTGGCAGGGACATTCGTTGGCAGGCCTGCATTACCCTCGCTCTCGGCGTGGCGGATGAGTTGGATGCTAGGCATGATTGGATCAGGCACTGACATATTTCTCTGCGCTGAGCAAGCGCTCGCCATCCCAGCGGTAGGCGGTGAGTGGGTTGTTACCAAAGGCAGCACTGTAGTCCAGGCAGGCGATATTTTGAGCCAGGGGTGCACGCTCGCGCTGCGGCGGCAGCCAGTAATGGCCGATGAAGACGGGGGGCTCATCGGGGGCGTAGTTTGGGATACGGCGGAGGTCTTCCAGGGCGGCATCTCCGGGCACGTCGAAGGGCTCCGGCATGGCGAGGTGGCTGACTTGGGCTGCCTCTGGGATGTCCCACCATCTCACACGCACTTTGCGGCGGGCGATGCCTTCTTTGTCCGCAAAGTGATAACCGGCTGGCATATCGATCTCAGGACCTTTCAGCAGGACTTCCACGGCGAGATACTCGTCGGTATCATGCGTGGCACTCAGGTGGAGGAAATCATCTGCCATAATGCTCCGCCCGCCAATGAGACGAATCGCAGCGGCATCCCACGAGGCATGGACGGCGCGCAACCCACCGAGGTCGAGGGCCATGGGCAGGGTTTTCATCCAGGCCATCCATTCCACCCACTCGGCATCCAGGCCCGCGAACTGAGCCATGGTGACAGCATGCCCACCATCGCGCTCAGCGTTGTGCTTCCTCAGCCAGCCGCCTGCTCCATTGGGCGTGTGCCAGCAGACGGCATTGTATTCATGATTTCCCATGATGGCGTGGGCGTCTCCGGCATCCACCATGCCACGCACGGTGTGGAGTGTCTCGCGCACGGCTGGGCCGCGGTCGATGTAGTCGCCGAGGAAGATGACCTTTCTCCCGGCAGGGTGGCGGAAGGTGCTGCCGTGGCGAGCATAGCCGAGGTGTTGGAGGAGGTTCAGGAGCTTGGCGTGGTGGCCGTGGATGTCGCCGATCAGGTCGTAGGGTTGGTGTTTCATGACGCGACCATCTTCGGCGAAGTCTGGCTTTGCAAAATCTCAGAGATTGCAGGATCACTGACTCCACAGTCATGTTTAGTGATCTCTTCTCTAAAAGCGGCCTCTCACTCGACCGGCTGCGTAGTTTTATGCAGATGGCGGATGCGGGGAGCATCGCCAAGGCGGCGCCGAAAAACGCAAACCGTCAAAGCCAGATCAGCCGACAGATTCGCGAGCTGGAGGAGTTCTTCGGTGCAGAACTGACGCGGCGGAAGGGCAAGACGCTTTCTCTTTCCGCTGCGGGCGAGCGACTGGCACTGCTGATCCGCGAGCAGCTTCAGGACCTGGAGGACTTCCGCAGAGAGCAGTCAAAGCAGCCGAAGTCCTTTGTCATCGGTGCCGGGGCGAGCGTGCTGGAATGGCTGGTGACTCCCACCTTGCCAGCCATCAGTGAGCATCTCGCTGGTGCCACGCTGCAAACCGAGGCACATCGCAGCCGCAGTCTGGGAGATGCGGTGCGGGATGGGCGTGTGGATCTGGCGATCATCCGCCAGGATGCCGTGCCGACGGGGAGCAACTCGGCGCTGATCATGAAGATGACCTTCTACCTTTGCATCCCACGTGTGTTGCTGAAGCAC
>JAGKWZ010000039.1 GCA_021151605.1 Verrucomicrobiaceae bacterium | reverse complement strand
GGATGTGCTGGCCGAGGCTGGAGAGGTGAAGGCGATGGTCTGCCGCCGCAAGCCGCTCAATGGGAGGATACACATTAGCGGCACCTCGCGCACGGTGTTCGTGGCCGAGGGTGCGTCACAGGTTATGGCGCGTGAGCCTGAGGTGGAGGCGATGGTGCGCACTCTTGTGGCGCATTTTCATCTCGGTGGCCTTCTCAATGTGCAGTTTCGCTGCCGCGCTGAGCGCCCTGAGCAGCCGTGTCTTTTGGAGATCAACGGACGCATGTCCGGCGGTCTGCCCTATGTGGCGCTGTCGGGGCTGAATCTTCCCCTGCTGGCCGTGAAGGCGGCTCTGCGTGGCGCGGGCGATCCCTGGCCTGAGATGCCTGAGCCTCGACTGCCAGTGATGGTGCAGGAGCGCTCGGAGATGTTTGTGATGCCTGACCTCAGCAAGCCACCAATCACCCACTGGTTGACTCACGCAGACGATAGCTTCGAGGCCCGCCTGTCCGGTGGAAGTTTCCGGTTTGCGATGCGCAAACAGGAGCTGCCTTTGCGTGAGCTTTGTGATGTGGCGTTGCGCCACAATTCACGACGCAGGTTTCTCTTTGTCAGCAAAGTCCTGGGCCGCCACTGGCCGGTGCGTCCAGCCGCCCTGCGCGAGGTGGCGCGTAGGCTCGCGGAGAAGCTTGTTTTGAGACTCCATGCAGGACCGGTGATCTTTATTGGCATGTCAGAGACGGCGACCACCCTGGGGCAGGCGGTGTTCCGCGAATGGTTAGCGCTTGGCGGGCGTGGCCTCTACATCGAAAGCACCCGGCGGCGCACTGGCGGGCCGTTGGCTTTTGAGTTTGCTGAAGCGCACTCACACGCGACGGCCCATGCTGTGCATCTGCCTAGCGCGCAGGAAGATCCGCACGGTTGGTTTCAAACCGCAGCACAAGCAGTCATCGTGGATGATGAAGCCACGACGGCCCTCACGGCGGCGACGCTGGCGGAGCAGTTCCGCCTGTGGCGTGGTGGTGATGGATCGCTCGCGGTGACCCTGGCAGTGCTGCTTTCCTGGCATATTCAGTCAGCTGCAAAGCCACACGGGCTGGCCGAGATCGAGAGTCTGACGGAGGGCACCTTCGAGTTTTACACGCAGGCCGAACTGCCCACGCCGCCGGTCGTGCAGCATACCCTGGACATGCAAGTGACTGTGCGGCGCGGCGTGCGGCACGGCACCATCTGCCAGGAGACACTGCCGGGGCATTGGCAGGTGGCCGCAGGAAATGGCGAGCGCGTGCTTGTCATCGGCCAGGGCGAGTATGGCTTTCAGCCGCTGCTGCTGGCGGAGTGGCTGGAGCAGCAGGGGGCCTCCGCCTGGGTGCAGGCGACCACGCGCTCACCTATCCTCCTCGGTGGGGCGATCCAACATGTGCGCCGCTTTCCTGCGCTGTCGGGAGATGGGTATGACGAGCATCTTTATAATGTGCCGCCAGATCATGACTATGATCGCGTGCTGCTGTGTCTGGAAGACAGCCCGCCAACGCTGGATCATCCGATCTGGCAGGTGCCTGGACTGGAGGTGCTGGCATGAGCGCGGACCTACGGACCGAAACGTACGACTGGGTGGCTACAGATTTGGATGGCACGCTTTTCTCTCGCCACTGGGCGGGCGCGGGTGCTGTGCCTGGCACCTGGCAGGAAATCGGTGGCGATAGCTCGCAGCGTAAGCCTTCCAGTTGGGTGCGGCCTGAGACATATCGCCTGCTACTGACACTGGCGAGTGTCGCAAGCATCGTGCCGGTGACGGCTCGTGATGAGGCATCGTTTTCACGAGTTGCTGTGTCTGGGCTGCGCCTGAGCGGCCCGGCCATTTTAGCCAATGGGGCTATAGTGCTCGACCCAAACGGTGCGCATGATCAGCAATGGGTGACGCAGCTTTCCCAGGTGCTAACCCCATGGCAGCAGCGCTTGGAGAGGCTGTGTGAGGTCTTCATCCAGCGCAGTGGTCACGCCGCCCGTCCGCGTCTAGTGGCTGGCCCGGCGGAGCTGCCTGCCTATCTCGTGGCGAAGGCACCTGAAGGCTGGTGGAATGGCGTGGAAGGCACCACTTTGCTCGCTGAGATGGCTTCTGAGGAGACATCTGGGTGCTGTGTAGCAGTGCTCGGCGATGAACTGCAAATCTTACCGCCAGGACTGGGCAAAGCTGCGGCAGTGCAGTTCGTTCAGCAGCGATACTTTGGTGGGCAGGCTCCGCTGCTGTGCCTCGGGGATCAGTTGCCTGATTTCGCCTTCATGAGCTTGGGCGGGCTGCTCGCCACCCCGGCTCGATCACCCTTGGCAGAACTTTGGAACTCATGAACAGCCCTCTGGATTCCGACCCATTCCCCGGCAGCTACGCGCCGGATGAGGTGACCTTTATCCTGCGCCGCCTGCGGCTGGAGACGACCCCGTTGGAGCAACGGGAGCAGAAGATCCAAAGCGGCCACAGCCATTACAGCGAGATGATCGGACCCGAGGACGCACCCACTCGCGAACGGCTGCGCTTATTCCGCGAGTGCTTGGCGACGAATGGAGCGCGCATGGCCAGAGACATCGCCACCCTCGCGGACGCACTGGCCGCATCCGCTGTGGATGGGGAACTCACCATCGTCTCCATCGCCCGCGCAGGCACACCTGTGGGTGTCTTGCTGCTGCATCGACTTCGGCAAACGGCCCCCCATCTGCGTCTGGCACATTATTCCATCTCTGTGATTCGGGATCGCGGCGCTGACCTGGTAGCCCTGAGCTGGATCATGGCGCGGCATGCACCTGGCAGTCTGCGCTTTGTCGATGGCTGGACGGGTAAAGGAACCATCGCTCGAGAACTGCAATGTTCCCTCTCCTCATGGCTGGATGCGCCCGCAGGGTTGCATCCAGGACTTTGGGTGCCGCTTGACGTATGCGGCGTTGCGGCCTTTGCCGCCAGCAGCCAAGACTATCTGATACCCTCGACGCTGCTCGGTGGCACCATTTCCGGCTTAGTCTCACGCAGCGTGCTGCCGCGCGGTGAGGAGGACCAGCTTCATGGCTGTGTCTCACTAGATCACCTCCGCCGCCATGATCTGAGCCGCTGGTTCATCCGCAAACTCATCGCGCTAATGGCGGACATCCCGCGAAGCGACGTGCCTCCATCCAATGCCAGCGGTGGTCCTGTCCGCCATGCTGAGGCCCTTCGGTGCTTGGCTGAAACCCTGGCCCGGTATGGCATCGCAGACGCCAACCGTTTAAAGCTCGGCATTGGCGAAACGGTGCGTGTCTTGCTCCGTCGTCTGCCGCAGGTCGTCTGCCTGAGTCCAGACACGCACGCGGCAGATGCGCACATGATTCGCCGCCTAGCCGCGCTTCGCGCTGTGCCAGTGGAGGAGGTAGCAGGACTGGCCTTCGACGCCCTGGCCGTGATTGCTCCGGCAAGCCCCAAAACTCCCTGCCACGAATGAATCACGCCCTGTCTGATCTCCCCATGCTGGCACCCATGCTCTACACGCCGGCGGACCGCCCAGACCTCGCCTCTGTGCTCAGTGGCCAGCGTGACCTCGGTGTCTGCAGCATCGCTGTCTGCCTGGAGGACGCCGTGCGTCCTGAGAATCGGCAAGCTGCCGCAGAAGCACTTTGCCGCACCTTAGCGTCACTCGAATATGTCCCGCGCTCCGTCTTTATCCGCCCAGCCGATGTGGAAGCCTTGGAGTGGCTCATCGAGCATGTGCCGCTAGAGCACATCAGCGGATTCATTTTACCGAAGGCTACTGTGGCAAAGATCCACCTATGGGTGGAGCGCTCCGCTGGCCTCCACACCCTCCTGCCGATCCTGGAAAGCCGCGAAGCACTCGACCCTGTCGGCAGACGCGAGCTTGCCCAAGCCTGCGCCGCACACCCGCCGCTCATCACCGGAGCACGGATCGGCGCGAATGATCTATTCTCACTGCTCGGTGGTTTGCGGCGGCCTGCCGGACGTACCATTTATGAAACCCCTGTCGGTCGTGTCATTGATGAATTGATCGAGGCATTCAGCGCCTATTCCGTGCGACTTTGTGGTCCGGTATTTGACCGTATCCAAGATCTAGAAACACTAAGACGTGAAGTGAGAGAAGACATTCATAGAGGCATCTTTGCCAAGACAGCAATAACACCCACGCAATCCAAGCAAATTTGGGAATCCTATCGTCCGGACAAAATAGAGTTGGAGGAAGCCCGTTGCATCCTTGCCCCAGAAGCACCTGCAATTCTAGCTCTGCACGGTCACATGTTGGAACGTGCGTGTCATACCGCATGGGCGCATCGATTGGTTCAACGTGAAACACTTCATTGTGCCGCAAATACTATACAACCTTTTAAAGTGGGCGAATCACAGCGTCGCAAACCCATTAGTGCATAACAAAGAATGGCATCTGAAGGCCAAGCTCATAAAGCAATAAGTAAACAATTTGTGGAGATAGGTACTCTTTTGGATTACTAGGGTGCATAAGATCGTTGATCATTTGGAGGTGCGTTCCGTTGCTCGGATGGGATGATGTCTATTGTTCAATCCTCAAACCATCGTTTCACTGCCTCAGGGCTGAACCGAACAAGGCGACCAGTCTTGCGGAAAGGCAGACCTTGGTTTCGCAGATTGCTGACGTGTCGAGTGCTACAGCGTGCATAGTCTGCCACATCACGAACAGTCCAGAGGACGGGTCCGTTTTGGGTGGAGGAGTTAGCGGCAGCAGGGGTTTCTGAGGGATTGGCGGTTGCGTTCATCGCCATGATTAGCGTGTCAACCAGTGGGTGCATGTCATCACCATTAGCTTCCCCACAAAGCATCTTGTTGCGCAACAAGCACTGCTGCACCCCTGGGCACCCTCACCATTCTTTGAGAAAAGTGGAGATTCGTGTCATGACAAGTTGTGACAACGAACCTTCCAATTCATTCCATGACGAGCACGATGCCAAAACCCCAAAGTAGAACGATAGCCAGTGAAATGGAAGAGGTTGGCAGTATGGTGAACCATGATTGCCCGATCCATATCCATTGCCAATCGAATCTACTCCCATGAAGCACCTCATTCTCCTCTCGTCATTCGCCCTGCTGCATTCGTCATTCGCGGCACAGCCGCTCAACGTCCTCTTCATTGCCGTGGACGATCTGCGGCCTGAACTCGGCTGCTATGGCGCGGCGCACATGAAAACGCCGCATCTCGACCGTCTCGCGTCACAAGGCATGCTGTTTGAGCGGGCCTATTGCCAGGTCGCCGTGTGCAATCCCTCGCGCAGCAGCGTGCTCAGCGGCACGCGCCCCGATACGACCGGCGTGCTCGACAACCAGCACTTCATGCGGCCCAACATGCCCGATGTCATCTCGCTGCCGCAGCATTTCAAAAATCACGGCTACACCAGCCTCTCGCTCGGCAAAATCTTCCACCACAGCGAGCGCGAACCTGGCGACGATCCCCAATCCTGGAGCGAGCCCTCTTGGTATCACGGCGAGCCCTACAAGCACTGGTTCACCCAGGAATCGCTCGACTATGTGAAGCAGCTCAAAGCCCTGCCCAAGGCCCAACAACCCAAACAACTCCGCGCCGTGCCCTTCGAAGCCGCCGATGAACCCGACGCCTCGTATCCCGATGCGCAAACCGCCGCCAAGGCCATCGAAACCCTCCAGCGACTCAAAGCCGAGTCGAAGCCCTTCTTCCTCGGCGTCGGCTTCGTGAAGCCACATCTGCCCTTCACCTGTCCGCAAAAATACTGGGACCTCTATCCCGAAACCTCGATTCAACTCGCCGCGAACGCCCAGCGCCCGAAAGACGCCCCCGAGCCCGCTTTTCACAACAACTACGAACTGCGCAGCTACGGCACCGTGCCCGAAAACGGCCCCATCTCCGACGCCATGGCCTTGAAGCTCATCCGCGGCTACAGCGCCTGTGTCAGCTTCATGGACGCACAACTCGGTCGCGTGCTCGATGAACTGGATCGTCTCGGGCTGCGTGAAAACACGCTCATCGTGCTCTGGGGCGATCACGGCTATCATCTGGGCGAAAACGGCCTCTTCACCAAAATGACCAACTTCGAGAAAGGCACCCGCGTCCCGCTCCTCGTGAGCAGTCCCGGCATGAAAACCGCCGGACAGCGCCCCCAGGCTCTCGTGGAACTTGTCGATCTCTATCCCACGCTCGCCCAGCTCTGCGATCTGCCATTACCCAAACACCTCGAAGGCACCAGCTTCGCCCCGTTGCTCGAAAACCCCGATCAACCCTGGAAAAAAGCCGCCTTCAGCCAATACCTTCGCACCGGGAAACCACCCCACACCGGCCGCAGCATCCGCACCGACCGCTGGCGCTACACCGAGTGGCATGACTTGAAAGGAAAGCCCACCGGAGTCGAACTCTACGACGAACTCAACGATCCCCAAGAGACCGTGAATCTAGCGAATGATCCCGCCCAAACGGGGACCGTGAAGCAGCTCGCCGCACAACTCCATAGCGGATGGAAGGCAGCTCTACCGTAGCTTCGATTGGCAATCGAAGCCGACCGGCCCCATGAATCGAGCTGAATCGCAATAGGCAGAAATCATCGCTTGCGCATCTTATTCATATGAATCATAATTCATATGAATAGAAGATTATGCCCACCACGCCTTCTCGTCTCCACAATCCTCACTTCCGCTTCCGTGAGCCTGACCTCCAGCGCATCCTTTACTGCTGGAGTAGGGGGCAAAGTGTCCTGCTCACAGGCATCCGCCGCACTGGCAAAAGCCAAATCGCCAAGGCTGCTTTGGTCCGTCATGCTGAAGCAGGCCATGCCATCGCCTTCCTGGATGTGCAAAATTATACCAGCCTCGCGGACTTTTACCGGGATCTGCTGCGTGAGATGCCCGCGCCGATCATGGCTCGACTCGATGCCGAGTTGGGCGGCGTGACGACCATCCCCACGCGCCTCATGAATTGGATTCGTGGGCAGGTGAAAACCGTTGGCGTGCCCGAGATGGCGGAGACCGAGCTTCGTGAAGCCCAGGAATCCCTGCCCCGCTACTGGCTGCCCATAGCCGAGGCACTGGAGCGCGTGCTTGCCAGCCGCCCCTATCAAGAGCTGCCTGTGCTCGGCATCGATGAGCTTCCCTTCATGCTGGAAAACCTCATCGCACGGAACATCTCGGACGCCGAACTCACCCTCACGCTCGCCAGCTTGAGGAAGCTGCGTGATGCCGGTCTGCGGATGATCATCGCTGGCTCCGTGAGCATGGAGAACCTGCTAACACTGCACAAAATTCCCCACACCGTCCTCGGCGGGCTCATTCGTCATCGTGTCGATCCTTTCAGCGAAGAAGAAGCACGCTCATTCCTCACCGAACGGCTCAAGGATACTCCTGGCAATGCGGATGCGGCTCTGAATGCCGCGCTCACCCTTCTCCCCGACTTCGTGCCGGAATTCTTGAACATTGCCGAGCAGCACCTGCGCCTGCTTGCACGCCCGAGCGATGCCAGCGCGGTTCTCCACAGCAAAGTCCTGCCCGAGATCCGACGTGCTTTCTTGACGCAATTCGATGAGCGCTTAGCGAAAAACTACACCACGGAGGAGCTGTCCATCGTCGAGCGCATCCTCGATAGTGTGGCAAAAGGCGACGCAGGCGGTGCCCAGCTACAGCTCAGCATGGCCGAGCGCGCTTTGGTCACGAAGCTGCAATACGACAACTTCATCATGGAGGGCACTGACTTCCGCTCTGTCTTCACCCTGAACCTCCTGCGTCAGTGGTGGCGCGCATCCCGTGGTATCTCATGAGTTCTTCCAAAGACATCCCCTGGTTCAATCCTCGCGCCATGGACGACGAGACCGTGCTGGCTCTCAGCACCGGGCGCGAGGAGATATTGAAAAACCTATTCCAAGACATCCGCTCACGCTTGGAAAAGCCCGCAGCAGGCAAACACTGGCTAGTCACCGGACCGCGTGGCGCTGGCAAGTCCTTCTTCCTCCGCCTTGTGCAGGTCACTTTCAAAGAGCAGGTCGGCTCAGAAGCCACCTTCGTCCTTCTTCCCGAAGAGCACTCCAACGTCTTCGCCGGCCATGAATTCATCAACGAGGTGAAGCGCCTACTTCCGCAGACTCCTCATGACATCGGCAGACCACCCTCCTGGCAGGTCGCTGATCCGTCTGCGGCGTGGGATGACGCCATCGCCTCTCTCATGACCGCTTACACAGGTCCGCTGCTGGTGATCGGCGTGGAGAATTTTGATGCGCTGATGGAGCAGGCGTTTGATGACGAAGCCAGCAGCTCCCGCCTGCGTAAGCTGATGGAAAATGAGCCGCGAATCATGCTCGTAGCCACCGCTGTCGAGGGAGCCTTCGATGAAGACTACGAGCAGCGTATGTTCCGCCAGTTCCAGCATCATGAGATCCCGCGCTGGGACATCACCGACCATCGCGACTACCTCACTCGCCGTGCCCGCCGCATCAATAAAGTGCCCACGGACAATCAGCTTGCCCGCATTGATGCTTATAGTCGCTTCACGGGCGGCAATGCCCGCGTCGCCGCCGTGATGGCAGGTGCGATCCTAGATGAGCAGGACCCTCTCGGAGCCAGCTCAGACCTCACCGCCACGCTCGACCGCATGACGGACTACTACCGTGCCCTTCTGGAGCGCATGCCCGTGAACACGCGCAAAGTCTTCGACGCCCTCGTCCGCGGCGGCGAGCCCGCCTCCCAGGTTGAAGTAGCCGCCCGCATCGGCGCACAGCAGAAGGACATCTCCCGTGCCTTTGGGTGGCTCATCGATTGGGGTTACGTCATTGACGACTACGAGCCCAAAAAGAAAGACCACCGCTACCACGTCGCCGACCGCCTCTTCGTGCAGTTTTACAAGATGCGCTACCTACAGCCCGGCGAGCGCCCACAACTCGCGATCCTCACCGACCTCCTCGCCGCCACCATCGAGTTTCGCCAAAAATGGAACTTCGCCGAGCGCTATCATGGCGACGGACTCCCCGCCGAATCCCGCCTCATGGCTGAACTCGCTTGCCTGGACTGCGGCATCGACGCCCAACGCCTGCCCGAAGGAATGCGTACAGCAGAGGCACTGCTAAAACTAGGTAAAGACTGGCAGCGCTGGGATGAGATCGCGGCGGGGATGGAAGAGGATTTCAGTCTAGGCGTGACACTGAGAAAGCTCATCAACGGTCCCAATCCTATTCGGACAGATAAAGCCTTTCGTGCCGATCTGGACCGCCTGCGAGCCTTGGCCTTTGCGAAAGCCTCGAGTGACCTGGTGACGAAAGCATTGCTGCAACATGTTGAGGCATCTTCAACACTCAATCCCATCACTCATGTCGAAGCGCTGGCGCAATACATTTCATCTTCTGGATCATCCACGGCGATGCTTCGTATGGTCAAAAAACAGCAAAATGACGAAAATACGGATGCGTTGAAGTATTTTGACAAAAGCCCACTGGGGCTGGCTCTGTTACTTAGGGCGATGATAGCTTTGGATGAGAGAGACGAGACGTCCCTGCTACCTGTGGCAGCGGAAGACGTCCTCGATTGGGTACTACTGTCTGCTACTCTGTTGAAGAAAGCTCAACTTTGTGTTCCGAAGAGAGAAACTATGCAACTCCTTGGACGGCTTCTGGGGCTTAAAATAGAAGGAATAAAGCAGACATCCTCAGTTTGGGGTAGTCCAGAGGCAACGGAAGCAGTGCTGGAAAGAAATCCAGACGCACCAGCCAGCCTTCGTTTGCAGTGCTTGGTTTATCTCAGTAACACCTATGCCAAAGCAGGAGCCACACAGAATCATCTCTGCACCGCCGCCCGCGCTCATTCTGCCGCTCTTGCCGTTATTGAAGCTAGCTCCAACAAAGATCCCGCCTTTCTCAAGGCAGTGGGTGACGTGCTCAATTCATCCGTGTTACGGGTGTCGAACAGTAGTGACGGTATCAGGGCACTGCTGCGCGCCACCGATCTAGCCCAGCGATCTGGTGACCCTGTGCAACTCACGATACCCTGGGGCATGCTCATTTCCAAGATTGCTTCAAATGAAGGTCATCGCGCCGCTTGGAAGGTTCTGGATACTGTGATGCCGAGAAAGGACTCAGAGATCGGCATCCTGGTATCAGCCCTAGCTGCTGTTCTTGGAAAGCACTTGGCAACACTCCCCCCCGATCAAGCCTTCCGTGAGGGCGTGGAATTCTTCAAAGAACTCAAACAGCGTGATTGGGCGAACCCGCTGGAAGAACTAGATGTCAGTCTGCTGCACTTCATCGGACAAGGAGCCGCTCTCGTGGTCATTCGTGATTTGTTGTCGGAACTGCCGAACATCTTCGGCCCAAACATCCCCGACTTCTCGAACATCTGTTACCTGACTGAAGGTTGGCTCGACTACCTCGAACTTCCCCCCGAAAAACGTGCCCAGCATCTCAGCAAGCTCGACCCCGATCTAGCCACGATGATCAAGTCACTCGAACAAGATCTCAGCCCGAAAGCCAGGGAAATGCACGGCATCGCAGAGGTTCCTCAATAAAACGATCTGCGGATGCGCACAATCTCTCATCGTCAAATGAACCGCCGCCACTTCATCGCACTCACCGCCGCCGCGCCGCTCGCGGCAGCGGAACCACGTCGCAAAGCGCCGTTTCGGGTGATCTACAGCAACGACCTCACAAACATCACCTCCTGCGTCAGCCCGTTTCATCAGGCGCGTGAGCCGTTTCGCCAAGAAATGCTCGAAGCCACGGTCGATGAGGTCAACGGCCTCGTGGACGCCCACTTTCTCCAGCCCGGACTCGGCATGGTGCCGCTTTGGCCGAGCCAGGTGATCGATCTGAAAGAGCACTACGCCTGGATCAAACAGCGCTACGGGCAAAAACCGGACTCGTTCAGCCAGTTCGTGCTCAATGGCGGCGATATCGTGCAACGCTTCATCGACCGCTGCCGAGCCAAAGGTCAGGCCGCCTTCATCTCCTTCCGCATGAACGATGCGCATCACAAGGAGTTCACAGATCCGAAACCCGGCGACAAACCGGGCAGCAGCATCGGCATGAGCGTGACGCGATTTTACGCCGAGCATCCCGAGTATCGCATCAAGCGAGGCTCGCAACGCGGGGCCGATCTGGTGCAGAATTTCGCGGAGCCAGCCGTGCGGGCGCAGAAGCTCGAGCTGATCCGCGAGCTATGTGAGAAGTACGACCTCGACGGCCTCGAACTCGATTTCCTGCGCTTCTACAGCTACTTCCGCGAGGACACGCCGCTGGAGCAACGCCGCGCCATCATGACCAGCCTCGTCCAAGAAGTGCGGCAAATGCTTGGGCCGAAAAAGTGGCTCTGCGCCCGCGTGCCATGCTACTTGCCCGCGCTGGATTTGCTCGGTCTCGACCTCAAAGCGCTCGTCGCCGCCGGACTCGACATGGTGAATGCCTCTGCGCACTACTTCACCACCCAGCAGCACGATCTGGCCGCCATCCGACAGCAAACCGAAGGCGCAGCGCTCTACTTCGAGCTGTGCCACACGATTTGGAAAGGCGACAAAGTGCAGGCGGGCTACGATGTATTTCCCTTCCGCCGCGCCACTCGCGAGCACCTGCACACCTCCGCGCATCTCGCCTATGCACGCGGTGCCGATGGCATCAGCCTCTTCAACTTCGCCTACTACCGCCCGCATGGTCAGGGCGAAGGTCGCGGCGAATTCGGCGAGCCACCGTTTGAAGCCCTCAAAGCCCTGCGAGAGCCTCAAACCCTCGCGAAAAGCCCGCAGCACTGGTTCATCGCCAACGGCTGGCGATCCCCCGGCGCGAAGCCGTTGCCCGTGCCGCGCAAGGTCGAGCCGAACATGCCCGCGAAGTTCAACTTCGACCTCGCATCGCCTCGTGGTGATGCCCGCGTGCGCATTCAGACAGATCGGACCGATCCGACCGATCTGGTTGCTCGATTTAATGGCGAAGCCATTTCAACGACTGATGACGTCTTCGAGCCATTCGCCGTTCCTTATCCCTCCATGCTCGGGAAACCGGAAGAACTGCGTGCGTGGCTCATTCCAGCCCAGTTGCTCCGCGAAGGTAAAAACAGCCTCGAAGTCACTTTGAAGTCGGGCCAGCCAATGACCGTTCTTTTCGTCGATCTCGCCTGCTAATCCCATGAAGCCTCTTTTGCTCCTTAGTTGCCTCTTTTCGTCCATCGCCGCCGCAGCGGTGCACGAAGCCGATGTGTGCGTCTTCGGCGGCACCTCCGGCGGTGTCAGCGCCGCCGTGCAGGTCGCACGCATGGGCAAGACGGTCATCCTTGCTGAACCCGGCAAGCATCTCGGCGGCATGACGAGTGGCGGACTCAGCGCGGTGGATATTGGCGATCCGCGCAGCGTTGGTGGCATCGCGAGGGAGTATTTTACGCGGCTTGTCGGCAAGTATGGGAAGAAGCTGGAGTGGGATCAGCCCTTCAAAAGCACCGGGGGGCCTGCAACCGGAGGTGCGTATGCCATCGAGCCGCATCAAGCAGAGCGGGTGTTTGAGGAGATGGTGAAGGAAGCGGGTGTGAAAGTGCTCAGGGATGCCAAACTGGCCTCGGTGGCAAAAAGTGAGGCGGCCACTCCTGGCCGCAACGGTGCGGGCAAGAGTGCCCGCATCACCTCCATCACCCTCGAAAACGGCGATGTGATCCGCGCGAAGATGTTCATCGACACGACTTACGAAGGCGATCTGATGGCGAAAGCCGGTGTGAGCTTCACTCTGATGCGCGAGGGCAATGCGAAGTATGGCGAGAGCTTCAACGGCATCCAATACGACGCGAAGTACAAGCCGCGCAGTGGTCACTTGCAGCCGGGGGCGAATGGCCGCGTGAAAGGTGGTCAGGGCGTGTGGGATCGCGATTTCCCGCTCGATCCGTATGTGGTGCTCGGTTGTCCCGACAGCGGCGTGCTGCCGCTGATCGAACTCGACGAGGTCGGCAAGCCTGGCGATCCCGCGCCCGGCGTGCAGGCCTACTGTTACCGGCTTTGCCTCACCACAGCGGCGGATCGCCTGCCCATCACGCCACCCGCCGATTACGACGCGAAGACCTATGAGATCGTCGCCCGCTTCATCGAGGCCTGTTTGCAAAACGGCGACGACATGGACCTGCGCTGGTTTTCCAAACACGATCCGCTGCCGAACGACAAATGGGACTTCAACACCGCCACCTTCGGCGGCAATCTGCCCGGCGCCTCGCACGCCTGGCCGAATGCGAGTTACGCGGAGCGCGAGAAGATCGCCAAGAAGCATGAGAACTACCATCGCGGCCTGCTGCACTTCCTCGCCACGGACAATCGCGTGCCGGAGAAGGTGCGGAAGGACATGCAGCGCTTCGGTTTGCCCAAAGACGAGTTTCCCGACACTGGCGGCTGGCCGCACCAGCTCTACATCCGCGAGGCGCGGCGCATGGTGAGCGATCTCGTGCTCACGGAGCATCACACCTTCGGCAAAACCCTCGCGCCGAAGTCCATCGGCCTCGGCAGCTATGGCACGGATGCGCATGAGATCCGCCGCATCGTCAAAGACGGCGTCGTCATCCGCGAAGGCAAGCTCGCCGGAGGTCGCGGCGGCTTTGGGCCGTATCAAATCGGCTACGACGCCATCGTCCCGAAGGCGGGCGAATGCACGAATCTCCTCGTCACGTTCGCCTTGAGCGCCAGCCACACCGCCTTCGCCAGCATCCGCATGGAACCCGTCTTCATGATCACGAGTCAAAGCGCGGCCACAGCCGCCGTGATGGCTTTAGAAGATGGAAAAGCCGTGCAGGAGGTCGATTACGAGAAGTTGAAGGCACGGATTGTGAAGGATGGTCAGGTGGTAGAGTGGAACAAATAAGGTCGTGAAGCCTCTCAGCCGCGTCTCCGACGTTTCAGCGCAGGGCACCAGCCTTTAAATCCGCTCATGACCATCCACCATCTCGATCATCTCGTGCTCACCGTTCGCAATCTCGACGCGACCTGCGCGTTCTATCGCCATCTCGGCATGTAGGTGATCACCTTCGGCGCGGGGCGCACCGCGCTGCGGTTTGGCGATCAAAAGATCAATCTTCATCCCGCGGGGATCAGTTGGATAAAGGTGTCCGCGCAGAGCTTTGATGAAAATTGCTGGCAACACCAATCAGCATCATCAAAATGAGGCATATGCCAGAAACTATTTTCAACCTCTTCGCACTCGCCAAAGATCCTCTTTTAGTCCGGGAAACGATAAGCAAGCATTACTCTGGAGCATCATTTGACACTGTTGCTGGCGATTGGACGAGCGCAGAGGTGACTTCCCGAGGACTGCTGCGAAAAAAGACGTTGGTCTCATTCAAACATGATCCTTCATATTATTCGGATCCGGGCTGGTCACGACAGCTTGAGGGCATGGCAGGCTTCTTCTCCCGATGTGAGCCGAACGGCCGACAGCAGATGGTTGTCGGGCATGTCATACCCCGGTTTGCGTTCTCGATCGCCTGTTTCTACCACGAAGAACCGTCTCGCCAGGACTATGAGTTCCTTGGAGAGCTATGCCAGCGACTCGACGGCTTTATCTTCGCCGGACACAGCTTGCTCGACGCTTATGGGAACTGTGTTTTGCGCGTGGATGGCTATTCAGACTCGGAAGCTTCCTTCCCGGCAAGTCTCTACACGCCACAGCCGCAAGAACCGGTGAGCGCAGAGCAGGTGCGCTCGAGATGCCTTGCACTTGGAGCGATTGTAATGCGCGGCGTACTGGAGCGTGATTTTGAATCCTTGGATGCGCCCGAAGACAATCACCGACGCCTTCTCGGATGGGTGAAGGATCAGGGTATTGATGCATATTTGGAAGCGGAAGAAGCAGACTTGATCGGGACAGCTCCAGGTTCCTTGGATCAGCAACAAGCGATTGATGCGTTGTGGCAGGTGGAAGGACTGGAGGTTCTCTTGTGGTCTTTGGGATTGAAGGAGTTGCCATCGTGCGATTCACTTTCGGATGTGGACACACCTTTGAAGCTGATTGGCATCTGGAAGCGTGCCATTGAGGCTCCGGTCGGAGAGGCGCAACTGCGACCTGTGACTGACTTGGAAAAGCAACAGGCGATCCAGTTAACGATCCATTGGCGGTTGCGAGAGCATCGCCTGCGCCCCAAGCACCTGGATCTTCTGGAGTTTATTCAGAAAGCCGCCTTTGGCCCACTGTGCGCAGACGGATTACCCCTTGTTGATGGCGATCTTGCCTTGGGCGGGCAGCCCTTGCATGACTCTGATGAAGAATTGTTGGGGATCGCCTCGAGTATTGCAAACGAACGGCATCGAGCGGCGAACTGGCTAATGCGGGGAGGTTCCTGGTGCGACACTGATACGGCAACTTGAGGTAGAAGGCCGGAGGTCGGCAGATTCACATTTCCTGCAAGCTTCGGACGTGTTGGCAGTTCACAGGGGCCACCATGCGCCCCCTTGTCTTCCTCTTTGTTCTCTGCCCACTGCTCTCCGCCTTTTCGGCGCAGCCGCTGAACGTCCTCTTCATCGCCGTCGATGACCTGCGGCCGGACATCGGCTGCTATGGCGTGAAGCATGCGAAGACGCCGAACATCGACCGACTCGCGGCTCGTGGCATCGTTTTCGACAAAGCTTACTGCGCCCAAGCAGTGTGCAGTCCCTCACGCACGGCTATTTTGACCGGCCTGCGACCAGACACGACGAAGGTGTGGGACCTCGACACGCACTTCCGAGATGCGCAGCCGAACTGCGTGACCTTGCCGCAGCACTTTCGCCAAAACGGCTACCACACTTCCGCGCTCGGCAAGATCGAGCACCACGGCTTCGAAGACGGCCCGTCGTGGACGGAGCCACGCTGGTTCCCGAGTGGTGAAATGGTGAAAGTGGACGAGCATGACTGGACGAAGCACACGATCACCCGGTTTGAAGGCGTGCCGAGCGAGTTCGCCAAGCCGCTAGAGAACGTCCCAGACCGCAAGAAAGGCAAAGGCGGCAAAAAAGGCCCCGCGTATGAAGTCAGCCCGAAAAGCGATGAGCAGCTCCCCGATGGCGCAGTGGCCGTGGAGGCCGTGAAACGGCTCGCGGCGCTCAAAGCAGCCGGGAAGCCGTTTTTCTTCGGCGTGGGCTTCGTGAAGCCGCATCTGCCCTTCGTCGCGCCGAAGAAGTATTGGGACATGCACGACGCCGAGACCATCCCCGGCCCTGCCTTTGTCACCTACCCGGAAGGCACACCGGATTTCGTCGGTCACACAAATGGCGAGCTGCATGCCTATCCCGGAACGCCGCAGGAAAATCCCATCCCAGACGCCTTCGCCAAAACCCTGCGCCACGGCTACAACGCCTGCATCAGCTACACCGACGCGCAGATCGGCAAGGTGCTCGATGCACTCGATAAAGAAGGACTCGCCGAGAGCACCGTCATCGTGCTCTGGGGCGATCACGGCTGGCAGCTCGGCGAGCACGGCCTGTGGCACAAGCACACGAACTTCGAGGTCGCCGCTCGTGCGCCGCTGCTCATCGCTTTGCCCAAAAGCACCACCGCCGGCAAACACTGCGCCGCGCCGGTCGAGTTCGTCGATGTGTATCCCACACTCGCCGACGTGTGCGGCATCGCAGTGCCGCAGGGCCTCGCAGGCATGAGTTTGAAGACCTACCTCGACAATCCCGACGCGCCAATGCAGAAGCCCGCCATCAGCGTGTATCCCAAATCCTCCAAAGAGCACGGCGGCAGCCTCATGGGCTACAGCGTGCGCAGCGAGCGCTGGCGCGGCACCTTCTGGCGCAAGCGCAACGCCGCCGACATCGGCTTCATCGAGCTCTACGACCATCAAAACGACCCGAACGAGACCGTGAACCTCGCCACGAAGCCCGAGCACGCCGAAGTGATCGCCTCGCTGCAAAAACACCTCCCACCCTTCGGCAGCGACTCGCAACCGCCGAAGAGCGGCAAGGTCGCCAAAGCCGTCGGTGGCAGCAAAAGCAAAGGCTACGACCCCAACGAGCCCCGCGACAAACGCTACGACCGCCTCTACCCCGGCAAACCGAAGCTCACCGAGTCCGAATACCTCGCCGGCCAAGGCGGCGACAAAGCCGAGGCCAAAGCCCGCTTTGCGAAACTGGATGCCGACAAAGATGGCTTCGTCACGCGTGAGGAGTTCATCGGCGGCGGGAAGAAGAAGTGAGTGTTCTTAATGTGGTGCAGTCGTCCCGACTGCCTCCTCTGAGTCCAGAGGACTCAAACACACTAAAACCTTGCTCCTTCCATCTCGCTGATGAAGGAACAGCGCATGGACCGCGATGATTTGCCGCTCGACCGCCGATTGAGGCAGGAGATTTTGTATGCGCGTGAGCGCGTGTATCGCTTCGGGCAGGCGACGCCGATGGAGCGCATCATTTTGCCGGGCAACGAGCCGGGGCCGGAGATCTGGGTGAAGCGCGAGGATTTATCGCCCGTGAAGAGCTACAAATGGCGCGGCGCGTGCAATCGCATGGCGCAGCTCACGCCGGAGCAACGCGAGCGCGGCGTGGTGACGGCCTCGGCGGGCAATCACGCGCAGGGTGTGGCTCTCGCGGCCAAAACGCTCGGCATTCGCGCCCGCATCCACATGCCGCGCTCGACGCCGAAGGTGAAGCAAAACGCCGTGCGGCATCATGGCGGCGATTTCGTCCAGATCGTGCTCAGCGGCGACAGTTACGACGAAGCCGTGCTCGCGGCTCGCGAGCACGAAAAGGCCAGCGGTGCGGTCTATGTGCATGCGTATGACGATCTCGCGGTGATGGCTGGTCAGGGCACGCTGGCGGATGAAATCGTGCTTTCGGGCCATGGCCCGTTCGACGCGGCGTTTTTGCAAATCGGCGGCGGCGGCATGGCCTCGGCCACGGCGGACTGGCTCAAAACCTACTGGCCGGGCATCGAAATCATCGGCGTGGAAGGCGTGGGCCAGGCGTCAATGAAAGCGGCCATCGAAACGGGCCATCCCATTGAGTTGCATGACCTCGACATCTTCTGCGATGGCACTGCGGTGCGAAAAGCAGGTGCCCTGCCCTTTGAAATCTGCCGCATGATGCTCAACCGCATCGCCACCGTGACGAACGCGGAGGTCAGCGCAGCCATCCGCGTGCTGTGGGAGAGCCTGCGCTGCATTTCCGAGCCCAGCGGCGCGATGGGACTCGCCGCCGTGCTCAAAGAACGCGCCGCACTCGCCGGCAAAAAGGCGCTCATCGTCATCACCGGCGCGAACATCGACTTCCTCCAGCTCGGCCTCATCGCGCAAAGCGAAGGTGCGGCCAGCACGGTATCCCGCACGCTGCGCATCAACATCCCCGAGCGACCCGGCGCGATGCTGTCGCTGCTCGACTCGTGTTTCGAGGGCCTGAACATCGCCGACTTCCAATACGGTCTGCATCATCGCGACGAGGCCTGGCCCGTCTTCACCGTCACCGCCGAAAGCGCTGAGAAACTCGCCGAACTGCCCGCTCGACTCGATGCGGGCGGCTTCCAATGGCAGGACCTCGGCGGCGCGGTCGATGTGGCCTTCCGCGCCATCCCGCTGCGCGGCGATCTGCTCACGCATCCACTTTTCCTGCGTCTCGATTTCTACGAGCGCCCCGGCGCGTTGCACGACTTCCTCTCCCGCCTCATCCGCGACCGCGCCAGCCTCTGCTACTTCAATTACCGCCAGTCCGGCGAACGCGTCGGCCGTGCCTTGATTGGCCTCACGTTTAACGAGGCCGCCGCACGCCATGCCTTCCTCTCTGAGCTGCCTGAGCAAGGTGAAGGCTACCGCTCGTGCAAAGCCGTCGATGAGGCCACCGCTTCGCGTTTGATTGCGTGAAGGAACTGGCGTGCGGATGAGTTCATAGCAGCATGCTCCGCTCCATTCTCTTCCTCGCCGTCGCCGCGTCGGTTTTGGCTCAAACACCCGCGCCAAAGCCCAAGACGGCCAATGACTACGTCGCGCAGCTCGTGGCGAAGCTCACGCCGACGCGGAAGATCGTTTACAAGAAGGTCGCCGACCGCGAACTGAGCCTGCATGTGTTTCAGCCGGAGGGTTGGAAGGCGAGTGACAAGCGCGTGGGCTACATCACCATCCACGGCGGCGGCTGGACCGGCATGGGACCGGAGCGCATGTATGCCTTTACCGATCATTTTGCGAAGCTCGGCCTCGTGAGCATCAGCGTGCAGTATCGACTGGCCAACGCGAAGATGAACACGACCGTCTTCGACTGCGTGAAGGACGTGCGCTCCGCCATGCGCTATGTGCGAGCGCATGCGAACGAGCTCGGCATCGATCCCGGCAAGATCATCGTCAGCGGTGGCTCGGCAGGCGGTCACCTCGCCGCCTCAACAGCCATGTTCGATGCCGTGAACGAAGACAGTGATGATTTGAAGGTCTCGCCAACTCCGAACGCGCTCGTTTTGCTCTTCCCGGTGATCGACACCTCCACCGAAGGCTACGGCAATGCCCGCATCGGAGAGCGCTGGAAAGAGCTGTCGCCCGCACACAACGTCCGCGCTGGATTGCCGCCCACGATCACCTTCCACGGCACCGCCGATCCCACCACGCCCTTCAAAGGTGCCCAGATCTTCCACGACGCGATGCTCAAGGCTGGCAATCGAAGCGAACTCGTCATCCACGAAGGCGGCGACCACGGCTACCTAATGCGCACCCAGCCGCTATATGACGAGTGCTTGGCCAAGACGGATGCGTTTTTGAAATCTCTGGGGCTCCTGCCATGAAGGCTGCATTGTTTTCATTTTTCGTCGCCGTGTCGTTCCGCAACGCCAAGGACGGTCTGCTGCTCGATCTCATCGTGCCGCCTGGCGTGGAAGACCGTTTTCAGCACGCGGAGTTCTCCTGCTGGATTCCTGATGCGTCCAAACCGATCAAGGCGGTGATCATTCACCAACACGGCTGCACCAGCGCCTCACCTGAAAAACATCCGCCCATCACGAGCGACTGGCATTGGCGGGCGCTCGCGCGGAAGCATGACGCGGCGCTGCTTGTGCCGATGTATCAAGTGAATGGCAACTGCTCCGATTGGAACGATCCAGCCAGTGGCTCCGAGCGTGCTTTGTTCACGGCTTTGGATGATTTCTCGCGCCGCTCGGGTCGTGCGGAGTTGAAGGATGCGCCGTGGGTGCTGTGGGGGCACTCTGGCGGCTCCAGCTGGTCAGCCCAGATGATCGTGCGGCATCCGCAGCGCGTCTTGGCGGCTTCATTTCGTGGTGGCTGTCACAAGCAGTTCGGTGAACCGGAGTTCCGAGCGAAGTTTGGTCCCATCGCACGCGAGTTGCCGCTGCTCTTTGTTTGGGGGAAACGCGAGTCCGTGCCCACCTCCAGCCACTTTGTATCATGGGAGCCGATGAACACGATGTTCCGTGAATTGCGCAGCATAGGCGGCAAGGTTTGTCGGGTCATTGATCCACGCTCTGAGCATGGCTGTGATGATTCGAGGCTGATGAGCATCCCGTTCTTTGATGCCGTGCTTTCGGGCAATGCCACAACGCAGGCGGTCGTGGATACGGAGACATCCTGGTTTCCAAACGAGTCGTTTGCGGCTTACTGGCGCGAGTTTTCCGCGCATGGAACGCTGAAGCCAATCCATCCCAATCTCACAGCACCGAAACTCACCGTCACGCAGGATTCAAAGGGCCAAGCCAGACTGAGTTGGTGCGTCATTCCTGAACTCACGGGCGGCCTGCGGGCTCTGCGATTTTATCGCGACGGAATGCTGTGGAAGGAATTGGCTCTAAAGCCTGAAGACTTCCTCGCGACCAGCCGGGACTCGACTCCGGAGATCCTGCGTCCGCATGAGCTCAGCGATGACTCTGCAGGCGCGCATTCTTATAAACTCACCTTTCTCGACACAGCAGGTAACGAATCCAAATAGAATCTCACCTCGATGGCCCGCCTCTTCGGGTCATGTTCCTGAAGTCCCAACCACCATGGAGCGAAACCGAAAGGCAAGCAGCGCTGCCATGATGGCTGAGAATTAGAAAGGCTTAAAGTGGGACTACTTCGCGTGATCTGCCTTGTAGTGCTCGGAGAGAATATCCCGGCCAAAGTCGCCCTCGAAGCTGCGGAAGACGCTGTGGGGATGGTTGGCCTCGTTCTGCACGTTGTCGTATTCGATGAGGAAGCTCTTGCCCTGGACGCGGTAGTAGTGCGGCTCACCGCGCTCTTTGCCGCCGGCCCAGGCGAAGAAGATGGTGCCGTCTTTTTCGATCTCTGCCCAAAGTTCGGCAGCGACCTCGGTGCGGACACGGTCGGTGTATTCGGTGATGATTTCCTTCAGCTTGGCCTTCTGCTCGGCGGTCATGTCGGCGTTTGAGAGGCCTTCCGGCTTGAGGGGGCTCACACGCTTCTCAGCGGCAGTGATCATTTCCTTCGGAGCCACGGCATCGAAGAGAGCCTTTTTCCACTGCTCGTCCGTCAGCGATTTCACCAGCTCTCTGCCGAGGTCCTCTTCTTTGCCCAGCACGCGGAGGCCGAGCAGGTTGCCCTGGCGGACTTCGCCGGGATTGGTGCCAAAGAAAGTCGGTGTGGCGCGCAGGAGTTGGCCGTCCTTGATGGTGAAATTCAGGGAAAGGTGATGCCCCTCGATTCTCCATCCCCAGCTGCCTTTGACATCCGGTGTGCCGAAGATGCTGACGAAGTACTGCTCGGGATCACGTTTGGCGCGCACGGCAGCCTTGGCGGCTTCATCAGCGG
Organism: Verrucomicrobiaceae bacterium; assembly: GCA_021151605.1. GTDB lineage: Bacteria > Verrucomicrobiota > Verrucomicrobiia > Verrucomicrobiales > Verrucomicrobiaceae > Prosthecobacter. The sequence continues at coordinate 8,526 of JAGKWZ010000039.1, read as the reverse complement.
CTTTGGCGCCTTCGATCTGCCAGAGCACTTCCTCCAGGGACATGATGGTGGCCGCTTTGGCAGCTCCGCGGAAGCCCAGGCCTGTATTGAGCAGGGCATGAGCGAGCAACTCCTGCTGAGGTGTCATCTCTTTGAGCGGCAGGCCTTTGCGTTCGCGGGGGATGAAGTGCCAGTTGATGCGTTCTTCGTCCTCAAAACCAAAGGTCGCTTTGGCTTTTTGCTCTGGGGTGAGCACGGAGAGGAAAAGGGTGGCAACCTCGGCCATCTGCTTCCCAGCCTCGTGGGCCTGGAGAGAGGCAGTGTGTATGGTCAGGAGACTGGTGCAGAGCAGGGCGTGGATGAATGGGCGGATCATGGGCGAAAATCAACGTGCCCGGCCTTAGCTGCCTTGCAGGCATCTTCCTGGGAGGAAGGGGTTTGCCGGGAGCTTTTCCATTGTTTAATCGTGCTGGCATTCGTAACCGTTGCCTGCCAGAGATTGAACCCAACATGACTGATCCAGCCACCGTTCTCATCGTCGATGATGAAAAGCACACCCGAGATGGGTTGAGGCTTTCCTTGGAGGATGACTTTGACTGTTACGTGGCCTCCAATGCCGCCGAGGCCCTGGAGTATCTCAAGAACGATTCCATCGATGTCATGCTCACCGATCTCCGCCTTGGCGATGACGATGGCATGAAGCTACTGGAGCAGGCGCTCGCCATGCCGAAGCCGCCCGTGTGCATCATGATGACCGCCTATGGCAGTGTGGATACAGCTGTGGAGGCGATGCGGCGTGGGGCGTATCACTTTGTCACTAAGCCGCTGAACCTCGACGAGGTGGAATTACTGGTGAAGCGGGCGCTGCGCAGTCGTCATCTGGAGCATGAGAACAAGGCGCTGAAGCAGCAGGTGGAGCAGAAGTTCAGCATCGAGGGCATCCTCGGGCAGGCAGACACGCTGAAGCCGATCCTGGAAACCATCCAGCAGGTGGCTCCCACTCGCGCCACCATTTTAGTCGAAGGCGAAAGCGGCACGGGCAAGGAACTCGTCGCCAAAGCCATCCACAATCTCAGCGGCAGACCGAAGGCGAAGCTCATCACGGTGCATTGTGCTGCCCTGTCTCCCCAGATCCTAGAAAGCGAACTCTTCGGACACGAGAAAGGTGCCTTCACGGGCGCACAAGATCGGCGAATCGGCCGCTTCGAGCTGGCCGATGGTGGCACGCTTTTCCTGGATGAGATCGGCGAGATCGATGCGAACACTCAGGTGAAACTCCTCCGTGCCCTCGGCGAGCAAATCATCGAACGCGTCGGCGGTGCCAAGCCGATCAAGGTGGATGTGCGTGTCATCGCGGCGACGAACAAGGACCTCGCCAAAATGGTGGAGGAGGGCAAATTCCGCGAAGACCTCTACTGGCGGCTGCGCGTCGTCACCATCCACATGCCGCCGCTGCGCACGAGGAAAGGTGACATCCGCGTGCTGGCAGATCATTTCCTCAAAGACCTCGCCACAGCGAATGGGAAGAGCTTCAAGCCGCTGGGGGATGACGCGCTGCCTGTATTGATGAATTACGACTGGCCTGGCAATGTGCGCGAACTGCGGGCCGCCATCGAGCACGGCGTCGTCATGAGCAATACCAGCCGCGTCATGGCGAAGCACCTGCCCGCCTACCTCACACGTCCGGGTGGTCTCGGATGGCGCGTCCCGACTCTGCCGGGTGACAAGCCTGCCCTCCCCTCAGGAGATGTCGTTACGGAAAAAGCGCCGCTGGATATTCATGCCATCGAAAAGCAGCTGATCCTCGAAGCTCTGGAGCGAGCTGGCAACAACCGCAGCGAAGCCGCCGAGCTTCTGAACATGAGCCGCCGCAGTTTGCAGCGAAAGCTGAAGCAGATGGGCATGGTGAGGAAACACAGGAAACGTACCAAGCCAGGCGCCTGATTCCTCCGGCGCAGTGGCTGATTTGCTCAAACCCTCAACACGCTGCGGAAGCCGCGTGCTGCATAGTAGGACTGCGCGCCGTTATGCCCCACGAAGATGCGGCCATAGCGCCGCTCGCCGTAGAGCGCTCCGCCGAGCTTGCGGATCTCCAAGGGAGCTTTGACCCAACTGGAAGTCTTTTGGTCGAACTCTCCCAGCTTTTGCAGTTCGCTGTATTGCTCCTCCGTCAGCAGCTCAACACCCATGGCTGCCGCCATGTCCATGGCGCTGGTTTTCGGTGGGTGTTCCTTCCGTGACTCCAGGCCTTCACGGTCGTAACAAACACTGACTCTGCCTTTAGGTGTTTCCGCTGAGCAGTCAAAGAAGAGGTATTCACCTGTCTTCTTGTCCTGGCCCACGACATCTGGCTCACCACCCGTGGCCTCCATTTCACGGAGTGACCATAGCTTCTCAGGGTTGGCCTCCAGCCGCTCTTGGACCTTTGACCACTCGAGCTCTTGATGGCGATTCATGTGATGCTCAAAGCGAACCTTTAAGGCTCTCAGCAGCTCTTCACGTTGTTTGGCTGATAACTCTTTTTTCATTGATGTGTTCTAGAGAGGAGTTTCCCATCGTGCATTCTCACATCTCATTACTGCCATGATAGCCATCAGCCCCACTTCTGCACTTGTCTTGTTTGCCGCACTCACATCGCTCGTTGTTCCCTGCCAGGCGGAGGTGAACAAGGTCGAAAAAATCGGAGAGGATGTCTATTTCCATGAAGGGGAGATCAGGCCTTCCGGCCACTGCAACAATGGCTGGATCGTGTTTGAGGATTATGTGCTCGTGATCGATGCGAACTTCCCCTCCGGAGCGCGAGTCATCATCCCGAAGATCGAGGCGATCACGGACAAACCGGTGCGCTTTGCCTTCGACACGCATCACCACGGCGATCACGCGTATGGGAACCAAGTCTGGCTCGAAAAAGGTGCCACACCTGTGGCGCATGAAAACGCGCTCGCTGAGATGAAGAAATACGAAACCGGTCTCTTCGGCGGCAAGCCTGGTCGCTGGGAGGATGCGGCGAAGGGACGAAAAGATGTCGCTGAGAGCAAGCTGAAGGCACCGACGCTGCTCTACCGCACCGAGATGATCTTCGACGATGGCAAGCATCGCGTGGAGCTGCTGCATTTCGGCACAGCTCATACTCATGGCGATGGCTGGGCCTGGTTACCCAAAGAAAAAATCCTCTTCAGCGGCGACGCCTGCGTGAACGGCGCCTACAACTTCACTGGCGACGGCAACATCGGCGAATGGATCAAGACGCTGGAAGCCGTCAAAAAGCTTGGAGCGAAGGTGGTCTGTCCCGGCCACGGTCCCATCGGAGGTCCAGAGTTGCTTGAGGACCAGCAGGCATTTTTCATCGCCTTGCAGGATGAAGTGAAGAAGCTTGCCGACAAAGAGCCTGCTCAAGTCGAGGCCGCCGTGCCTACCATCATGGCCACGCTGAAGAAGAACGAGCGGATCGCCCGCTATGTCGGCAACTTCCTCCTCGCGCAGGTGGAGAAGGCCTTCATCGAGCAAGGCGGCAAGCCATTTCCAAAGCTGGATGTGCCGAAGAAGTGAAGACTAGTAGGACAGCACTTGTGAGCGCGCCCTTCTTTTGCATCGTGCCGCATGATCTCTCCTGACCGCATTTTGCAAACCGGCCTCGCCTTCTGGGGCTCAAAGACACTCCTCACCGCTGTGGAGATCGAGCTGTTCACCGATCTGGCAAAGCATCCGGGGGATCTCGCCAGCGTGCAGGGTCGCATGGGCCTGCATCCTCGCGGTGCGCGAGACTTCCTGGATGCGCTCGTCGCGCTCGGCTTCCTGCAACGCGAGGATGGCATCTACCGTAACACGCCGGAGGCCGATCTCTTCCTCGACAAAGCGAAGCCCTCCTACATCGGCGGCATCCTGGAGATGGCGAATCATCGGCTCTTCCGCTTCTGGGGCGATCTCACCACCGCCGTGCGTACTGGCGAGTCGCAAAACGAATCCAAAGGCGGGCACGATCCCTTCAAAGCGCTCTACGCGGATCCAGCCAAGCTGCGCGAATTTCTCCGCGCCATGTCAGGCGTAAGCCGTGGAGCCAACGTGACAATCGCGCAGAAGTTCCCGTGGGCGAATTACAAGTCCTGTGCCGACATCGGCACCGCGCAGGGCGATCTGGTGACGCAGATCACGCTGGCGAACGCCCACCTCACCGGCATCGGCTTTGACCTGCCGGAAGTCGGCCCCGTGTTCGAGGAATACATCGCTGCGAATGGTCTCGCTGAGCGTGTGAGCTTCACCGGCGGCAGTTTCTTCACCGATGAACTGCCGAAGGCCGACGTGCTGCTCTTCGGCCACATTCTGCACGACTGGGACCTCGAAACAAAGCTCATGCTACTGCGCAAAGCGTATGCCGCCCTTCCTGAAGGCGGTGCCGTGATCGTCTATGACTCCATCATCGACGACGAGCGCAAGCAGAACGCCTTTGGCCTGCTCATGAGCCTGAATATGCTCATCGAGACGCCCGGCGGCTTTGACTACACCGGTGCCGACTGCATCGGCTGGATGCAGCAAACCGGCTTCAAAGACTGCCGCGTGGAGCATCTCGTCGGTCCCGACTCGATGGTCATCGGCATCAAGTGAGGCGCGCATGGCACACGATGAAAACTCCGTGTGCCGTTCGCGTTTCCGCGTCCATGCACCGCCTGTTCATTCCCGCCGCCTGCGTTTTCAGCCTCGCCGCTCTCCTCCCAGCCTCGCCTCTCCGTGCGGAGATTGCCGCCTATCAGCCGCAACTCTTCAAGAGCCTCAAACTTGTCTATGAGGACAGCTTCAGCAGCGGCGCGATCAACACCGACTTCTGGGAAGTGCGGCAGAGCAGCACTTGGGCGATCAAAGACGGTGTCCTGCACGGCAGCGAGTCCTCCAAGGAGTTTCAGGAGAAAACGATCGCCAAGGGTGACAAGGGCCATGCAGGCCTGAAGCCGGTGATCTGGCTCAAGAAGGTGCCGGAGAACTTCGTCTGCACGATGCGCGTGCGTTACGACGGCAAAGCCTATCAGAAGGGCTTCCCGCTCCTCGATCTCGGCCACCACATCCACACGATCACCTTCGCCGAGAAGACCACGACGCTGACGATTAAGAAGGACGTCGAAAAACTCCCAGTGGAGCAACCGCTCTTCGCGCTCAATACCTGGCACGATGTCGCCATCGAGTTGAAGAAAGGCACGCTGCTGCTCAACATCGACGGGAAGAAGCATGTCTTTGAAAGCAAGAACATCGACATGACCGGCCAAGCGCAGATCGACTTCAAAGCCATCGACTTCGGCACCTGCCAGATCGACGACGTGGAGCTGTGGGAAGGACAGTGAGACCATTCCAGCAAGACGAACGCGAACGCCTGCTTGGCTCTGCCTCCCGCCATATGGGCATTGACTCCCTCGGACGATTCCAGGAGTATCTTCTAGCCATGCCATTGCTCCTGATTCGCACATCGCTTCTGTTGCTCACAACGCTCGCGCATCTGGGATTAAACGCCGCTGCCGAAATCCCGTGGCCGAAAGACTATGTTGTCGCCGATGAATCCGAGTCACCCGACGGGCACTACGCGGTGCTCATACCCGCGCGAGATAGCGTGGATGCGGACCTCGACGATGTGCCCAACTACCTCGTGGATGTCAGAGCCCGGCGCGTCGTTCTACAGCTCGCAGACTGCCACTATTCGCAAGGCAGGAACCATTCCGGCCTCGCTCTATTTTGGAGTGACGATTCGATGAGATGTATTGTGGAACTTGATGGCCGATTCGGCTTCAGGTCCATTTCAGCCGTGGAGATCAATGGTTTCATCGAGACGCCAATTGGTGCCAGCGTACAAAAATTCATCGATAAGGCCCTGTCTGTCCAAGCGCGATCCGAACAGTCTGGTGAAACGACCGCATACTATCGTCACGGACCTAGCCAGCAGATTCGTGTGCGGGCTATCAGTACCACCAACCCAAAGGCATTTGATGATCAAAAAACGTACCTCGCCTTGTTCCAGGGCACATTCGACCTGAATACGAAAAAGTGGGTTACAGCGAACGCACGCGCCATCGACAACTCCATTTACGACGCCGCAGACATTGCCTACGGCCCGCGCCCCCAGTTCGTCGAATCATTTACCGCGGAAGAAGGTAAGCTCAGTTCGCTCGACCAGCGACTCAACGACGTTTTTCGCGTTGTTCGGTTTGTCCTGTCACCCGAGCGTTTTGGAGAGGTCAAAAGAGATCAGATCGAGTGGCTGAAAAGGCGAGACGTGCTCGGCAGCATTCGTGAGCAGTGCAAGTTCTATGAAGCCCGCATACGGGCCTTGCAGGCACTGCTGTGGTAAGCATTCCCGCATCTTGATGGAGGTTACTCATGCAAATCACTTCACTCCAATCGTCCCCAGCCAGTTCAGCGCGTCCTCGGGCCACACCTTCGCGTCACGCTCGCACCGTAAGCCGTAGCCGTGGCCGCCGGTGGGGTAGAGCTTGAACTCGTGGCCGATCTTCGCGGCATTGAGCGCCTCGTGGTAGATCTTGCTGCCGACCACATGCGTTTTGTCGTCCTCGCTGTGCACGATGAGCGTGGGCGGAATGCCTGAGTTGAGGTTCAAATCGGCAGCTACCTTGCCAGCCTTGTCATCGAGGTAAGCCGGATAAACCAGGATGGCGAAGTCGGGTCGGCAGCTTTGCTGATCGATAGCATCGAGTTCGGCATAGCAGCGTGCCACGACGGGAGCACTAGCTTTGGCCGCCAAGTTGCCTCCTGCGGAGAATCCGATGACGCCGATGCGCTTGGGATCAATCTTCCACTCGGCGGCGTTGCTACGCGTGAGACTGAGGGCACGTTGCACGTCCTGAAACGCGCCTTCGCGGTTGTTCGGCGTGCGATACTTCAGCACCAGCGCGCTGATACCGTGCTGATTCAGCCACGCGGCGATCTCGGAGCCTTCCTTGTCCACGACGCAGTAGCTGTAACCACCGCCGGGACAGACGATGATCGCTGGTGCTGCCGTTTCATCGGCACGTTTTGCCTGAAACAAGGTCAGCGTCGGCTTGCTGACGTTCGTGATGCGCTGAAACCCGTCTTTGCGCTTCACCTCGCTCTCAGGCTCCTTCGCACCTTTGCCGGGCATCTTGCCGTCAGGCCAGACGTTGACGGCGTTTTGCGCGGAGATCTGGCAGGTGGCGGTAATCAGGAGCAGGAGGAGGCGAAGCATGGCGGGGCACATGGAGTGTTGAGAGATGCAAAACCAAGACGCTCTGGTGAAGGCATAACTTCCGCTCTCCTTCCGCCGTCCCCTGTGCCGTGAAGATTCGTGCCGGAGGAGCCAGGTCAAAATGCCGCCTATTTGGCCTTGGCCGGTGCTTCACGCGGATCTGGTGCGCCGAGCAGCACCCAAGTCTCCAGCAGGGCGATCTCGACGGGCGGGAGCTTTTTCTTCGGCGGCATGGCGGTGTCCGAGTCGAGATGGCGAATGGCCTGGATGAGCGGGCTGTTCTTTAAATCTCCAGGCTTCACTGCGGGACCATTTTCACCGCCGGTTTGCCATCCGATCTTTGAATCCAGGAACAGTTCGCCTTCGGGCTCATGCTCATGCGAATGGCACTTGTAGCAGCGCTTTTCGAGGATGGGCTGGATCTGTGTGCGGAAGAACTGCGTGGGCTCGTAAGCTGGCGCGCTTTCCCCGCCCGACAGTGCGGGTGAAAGCAGCGCCAATGCGATTGCGAGCAGGTGGGGAAGTTTCATAATCATGGCAACGAATACAACTCCGGCTCTGCTACTGCCGATCTTGTGCGCTTGAGAGCTGCTTTTGCTACTCAGGCCTTCATCATCTCTTTGATCTCCTTCGTGGCGATTCCAATGGGCCGATCCAGCGGCACGCCAGCGCAGGTGAGGAGGGTTGTGAGAAGATCGCCCTGGTTGCCTTTCACGGTGTCGATGAAGCGGCCTGTGTTCAGTGATCCGCCGCCTTTGCCGGCGAGGATGAAGGGCAGATTTTCGCGGGTGTGCTTGTTGCCGTCTTCCAGGCCGCTGCCCCACATCATGATGCAGTTGTCGAGAAGCGTGCCGTCACCTTCGCGGAGGCTGGCCATCTTTTTCACCATGTAGGCATACTGGTCGATGTTGAACTTCGTGATGGCGGCCACTTTGCGGACCTTCTCGGCCTCGTTGTTGTGATGCGTGGGGCCGTGGTGCGTGTCGCTGAAGCCGAGCTCGGGATACGAAACGCCATTCGGTGTGGAGCCGATGTAGGTGCTCACGCGTGTGGTGTCCGTCTGGAAGGCGAGCACGGTGAGGTCACACATGACCTGCATGTATTCGCTGCGCTTGTCGCCCTCGGGGATTTTCACCTCGATGGGCGGCGAATCGCTGGCTTTGCGCTTGCTGGAGGCGACTCCGGCTTTCTCCAGCGCGGCTTCTTTCTGCCGATACTCGATGGCGGCGATGCGACGCTCGACCGAGCGCACGCTGTCGAGGTATTCATCGAGCTTCTGCTGGTCGCCGTGCGGCAATTTCTTGCGCAGGTCTCTCGCGCCGCCGATGACGAGATCGAGCATCTGG
>JAGKWZ010000290.1 GCA_021151605.1 Verrucomicrobiaceae bacterium | reverse complement strand
GGGCAGGCGTCCGCGTGCTCGCCTATCACAAGCCCGATGACGTCACCCAGCCCTGGAACACGACTCTCGTGACCGATGCCATGCACATGACGCACAACCTCGACATCGTCCCGCCCGGCAATCCTACTGAAGCCGAATCCCTCCTTCTCTGCGGTCGTGAAGGCATCATCCGCCTCGACCCATCCGCCAATGGCTGGCGCACCCACTGGATCGCCAAACACGACCTGCCCGAGCTCCAAGGCGCAGGCGAAGTCCGCTGGGGAGCCTTTGCCGGAGGTCAGCCCTACATCTCCACCATCGAGCCCATGCACGGAAACCAAGTCGTCATTTACACCCCGCCCGCCGATGGCCCTAAAGACGGCCTCTGGCAGCGCAAAGTGCTCGATGACACCCTCACAGATGGCCACGCCGTCTCCTGTCACGACCTCCTAGGCCTGAACAACCGCCAGATCGTCGTCGGCTGGCGCGCACATCATAAACTTGGCACCCGCGTAGGCGTCAAACTCCTCCAGACCACCAAAGAAGACGGCAGCGGCTGGCAGAAGACGCTTTTGGACGACAACACCATGGCCTGTGAGGATCTCATCGGCACCGATCTCGATGGCGACCGCGATGTGGACCTCGTCGCCGCAGGTCGCGCAACGAAGAACCTCAAGATCTACTGGAACCAGCGGCTCAAACCCTGATTCCAAGACTCTAGCCTCCAGGGCAAAGCGAGGCTCCGCAGGGCGTGATTTTGGCTTCAAAGCAATGCCAAACTATTCCTCCACAGACCAATCTTCCCCTTTCCCTTGGGCGATCTGCCCTTATTCTCCGCGCCCTTTTTCCCCGCGTTATGATCAAAGTCGGACTCGTCTCCCTAGGCTGTGCCAAAAACCTCATCGACTCTGAAATCATGGTCGGCCACCTCCAGCAGGCTGGCATGACCATGACCCCGGAGGCCGAACTGGCCGACGTGCTCATCATCAATACATGCTCCTTCATCGACATGGCGAAGAAGGAGTCCGTCGGTGCCATCCACGAAGCCGTCGATGCCCGTGGCGAGTCAAAGAAGCGCAAAAAGCAGAAGATCATCGTCGCTGGCTGCCTCTCCCAGCGCTTCCGCGAAGAGCTACCCACACTCATGCCAGACGTGGACGCCTTTATCGGTCTTGACCAGATCACCCAGGTCGCACCCATCATCCAGGGCCTCATGGGCAAAGATCACGAGCAGGAAAACTTGGTCACCAAAGGCCCGCAGTACATCCCCGATTACGACACCCCACGCTTCCGCCTCACGCCGAAGCACATGGCCTATGTCAAAATCGCCGAAGGCTGCAACCACCCCTGCTCGTTCTGCATCATCCCGAAGATCCGCGGACGCCACCGCAGCCGCACCCAGGAAAGCGTCGTCAAAGAAGTGCGCGACCTCGTCAAAAGCGGCGTGAAGGAGATCAACCTTATCTCCCAAGACACGACCTACTTCGGCATGGACAAATGGGAAGGCGAGCGCCCGAAGCCCACCTCCGGCGTCGATAGCACCAAGGGCGAATCCTTGAGCACGCTCATCCGTGCCCTTAATGAAATCCCCGGCGACTTCTGGATCAGGCTTCTCTACACCCACCCCGCACATTGGAGCGACGACCTTATCGCCGCCATCGCCGAGAGCCCGAAAGTCGCCCGCTACATCGACATCCCGCTCCAGCACATCAGTGACAACATGCTGACCCTGATGCGCCGCGAGACGAATGGCTCCTACATCCGCAACCTGCTCAAACGCATCCGCGCAGGCATCCCCGGCATCGCCATCCGCACCACTTTCATCGTCGGCTTCCCCGGCGAGACCGAGGCCGATTTCAATGAACTGCTCCAGTTCATCGAAGACGAGAAATTCGAGCGCGCCGGCGTCTTCAACTACTCACGTGAAGAAGGCACCCGCGCCGACAAGATGGACGAGCACATCCATCACATGACTCGCAAAGCCCGCTGGAACGAAGCCATGCGCGCCATCGAGCGAAACGTCCAGCATGTGAACCAGCGCCACGTCGGTAAAATGATGCGTGTGCTCGTCGAAGAGCCCGGCATCGCCCGCAGCGCCATGGACGCCCCAGACATCGACACCACCGTCTTTGTCGATAAAAAACTCCCCGTCGGTGACTTCGCCGAAGTGATGATCAAAGACTGGCGCGGCTACGACCTCGTGGCCGGCTGATCGCCACAAGGTCTTGCCTTAGATAGGAGCAGATCACGATGCCTACCCGAATCCTCGGGTAGGCTAGCGTCATCACTGTCGGCCAAAACATGAATGGGCCGCGGCATGAGACGAAGGTGGTCGAAAACGAATGGGCTCTAAGCTGCGAGCGTTTGGTGGGCTGAGCTAGGAGATCCTCTGCTCAAAGGAACTTTTGCCATAAAAGATGAAACAAGGCACACACGCGAAAGTTTAGAAACGAATCTCTGCGATTGCGGTATTAACCAATATCAACCCCATCCAATCCATGAAGCGATCCCACCTTACCTTTCTGGTTTCTCTCGCCGGAATCCTGCCAGCCTTTGGTATTGTCGATCCACTGGAAACCGTTACGGGGTTTGCCCCGGCATTCACGCTTAACGAATCCATCACGGACACCATCAAAACGACTGTGGAGACCTTTCCCACAGAACCTGGATTGCCGCCTGAGCCGCCGCTTGTGACTCGTGAGGTGGTGACTTCAGACACAAGTTCGATCAGCATCACAGCAAACATCACCGGCATCAATCTAGCCAATATCGGTCCCGCCACGCCATTCGAAATCAAGGTTGGCGCGCTGAGCGCGACGGGCACCCTCGGGGACGACCCCACCTACACGGAGACAAACAAAGCTACAAAACGCAGCATTTTCATCCCAGCTCGATTCAACCCTGAAACTGGGGCTGTGATCGGTAGCACTGGGATCAAGCTTTCTTGGACCGCGACTCGCCTGACCATCACCATCAGCCGTTCTAACTTGGATGATACTAATGCGGGCAGTGCTGCCGCACTCGGATTTGCAGGCTCGCCCGATGCTGGAAAGACTGAATCCATCAAAGATGTCATTCCGGTTTCGGTGAAGTTTGCCGAGTTTGATTCAGCGCCTCGGGATGCATTCCTCCAGGGCACCACCGCAGTGAGGAGGCAGACCTACGGCTCAGAAGATGCTGGGAATTTCGAGGAGTTTTTGCTCAACACCGTCAGAGTCACCGGGGCATTCGATCTGGCCCTGCCGACCGCCACGATCACCGCTCCCACCAACAACAGCTCTCCCGGTGCCAGCTTTACGCTCAGCGGAAGGGCCACGGATGGCCACGGTCTTGAATCCGTTGAATACACCAATAGCCCTGAACCTACCGCTCAATGGGTGCCCATCACAAATATCACTGATCTCCCACCAGCACTACCTACCACCTTGGGAGCGACTCCTTGGGGCACGAGAAATAAAAGCTGGTCTTTGCCATTATCTGGTCAGCCTTTCGGCACAAACAAATTCTGGGTTCGCGCCGTGGACACCAGCGGCAATCGCTCGAACCCAGTGAGCGTTTCTTTGATCAACCCTTTACCAACGCTCCTAACGGGTCGCTGGGATGGTCTCATCACCCCCACTGCGGCCGGACGGCGGGGCTATCTCACCTTCACTAGCGATACCAAGGGTGCTCTACTCACTGGGAAGCTGCTACTCGAAGGCTCTACCACAGCACTTCCATTTACGGGCTCCTGGTCAGGAGAGAACATCACGGCCAACATTTTTCGGAGGAGCGGCAGGCCTCTTCTCCTCACTGGGACGATTAACTCCACCTCTCCAGCCAATGCTGGAGCAGCACTCCTAAGCTTCACTTTAGCCGAGCTTGCTGCTGGCATCGCAGATCCTCCATTGCCGCTCGGTAGCGGCACAGCCTTCCGCAGCCCCTTCTCTACAACGAACAAACTACAGAAGCTTCCGAATCCAGCCCCTTCTCTGGGTCGGTTCAATCTCTCCATCGCTCCAGGCAATGGCACCTCCAGCCCATCTGGCTGCGGTTACATGTCTTTATCCGTGGTTGAAACTGGTGCCGTGACTGTGACGGGGAAGACAGCAGATGGCTTCTCCTTCACTGCATCCCCGGTTCTTGGGGCAGCTGGGCAGGTGCCAGTCTTCATCCCCCTCTACGATGGACTTGGCTCCCTCTCCGTGCTCGAGGTGATTGACATGACCCTTGGCACGGTCGCCGATACCTCCGCCAACTGGAACCGTCCGGCGAGCTTTAAAGACAAGCAGTTTGCCAGCGGCTTTTCCATCACCCCTACCATCCAAGGTGAACGCTATCTCGCCCCACCAGTAAATACTCGCGTCCTCGGTCTCATTGCCGCCTCGCCAAACGCTGGCGCTGAGTGGATCGGTGACGCTGTACCGACCGCGATGACCCAAGCCCTTGAAGTCTCGAAAACCAATGTGGTGGCAGCCATCGGTGGCAACACGGCCTTTAAGGCAATCATCACGAGCACCACCGGCGTCATCACCGGCAGCTTCACCCTTCCTGGTAGCAAAGTCGCAACGCCGTGGTCCGCCCTGATCGTCGGAAATCAGGCAGAAGGGCATTACATCTCACCGCCTGTGGCTCCGTCCGTGATCAATCGTTTTGGCAAAATCACCCTAAGTAGCGATTCGCCGACGCTGGCTGGCTCGGATGATTTCAATGACAACAGCAAGGACCTCTCCAAATGGCGCTCCTCAGACTTCAGCTACGGAGGCGGAACCTTGACCGAGGTAAACGGTCGTCTCGAATTCACCATCAGAGCAGCCGCCGCAGAGAGTGAATCACTGCGGCCATGGACGCGTAATTTCGGCGCTCTAGATACGGAATTTGAAGCCATCGTCGATTTACACAATGCCATCACGCCAGGCTCCGCGCCGCCCACCACCGTGCAGCCAAACGCCTCCCTAGGCTTGCTCATCTACAATAGCGCTGACATGACAGACAACATTTACGTCGAGCTGTATCGTGGCAGTGAAGGCTTCTTCTTCCTCTCGGCGCTCAGGGTCGATGACGAAGAGTTCGGCGATGATGCCCAGGCCTTCCATGCCAGTGCCGATGGCTCTGTGCGCATTCTTTACAGTCCGGGGACACGTGTCATCAGTACCTTCTATGACGCCGATGGTGCGACCAACGGCTACTCCTGGACGCTACTCGGTTCCTTCGGCATCAACGGCAGTGGTGGCACAACCGCCACAGGCAACTGGTCACTCACAGGAGATCCCGTGCTGGGAATCACCGTGGGCGGCTACGCCGAAAAAATGGCCATCACTTCGGGCCAGGTGTATGCCGACAACTTCCAGACAAGTTCCACCGTAGCTCCTTGACACCTCCGCAGACCCGCCAGGCGTAGCGCCCTCAAGTCCTGAACGCTGCGCTTAGGCTTGGCTGGAAGACTGAGCCCCAGGATTGCCACGAGCAACTTCCCGTTTGCCCAAGCTTTATAATTACCATAGATTAACCGATCTTAATGTTTCGGTTATCAAAGCATCTCTCCCGTGGATTCTCAGCCATCCTGGCTTGGGCCTTGGCGTTCATGCCGATGGGAGCAGAGGCCGGACCGACCGCTGAGCAGCAATACATGCTGGAATTGCTAAACCGCATGCGCCAAGCGCCGGCGGCAGAGCTGGAAAAGCTGGTCAATATGACCTCACCAGGCGTTTGGGGCTCGCCATTGTCAGACCACCCCTCCGTCGCCTCAGCCCTGGCGTTTTATGGGGTTAGTGCGAGCGCATTGAGTTCTCAGTGGAGCACCCTGACCGCTGCCCCACCGCTGGCTTGGAATGACTCCCTGGCTGCCGCCTCAGATACCTACTCCAATCTCATGGTATCGCAGGATCAGCAGGCCCATGGCCTGGATGGTCAAAGCACAGGCCAGCGACTGGTAAATGCAGGCTACTCATCAAACTGGGGCGATGTGGCGCAATCACTCTTCGCCACTGCAGCAGATGGCACGCACGCACACTCCGCCCAGGCCATCGACTGGGGCCCGGATGGAGGCAGCGGCACAGGCATCCAGCCCGGAGCCACCCATCGAGCAGCGCTGATGGACCCTCTTTTTAAAGAGATCGGCATCGGCTTTCAGACCATCTCCATCCCGATCTCCAATACCGAAGTCACCGGGCCACTCGTCGTCACGGAGCATTTGGGCAATGTGCGCCGCTTTAACGGCGTCTCCATCGTTGCCGATGCCATCCTCACTGGCAGCGTTTTTGAAGACTCCGTGCTAGGCGATGCCTTCTACACTCCCGGTGAAGGCATCAGCGGCGAGTTGCTGTTTGTTTACAACAACAGCACCGGCATCCTCGTCGCCTCCGGACAAACAAACAGCGCCGGAGGCTTCAACATCGCCCTCACTGGACTCACCGACGGCGTGGAATATCGGGTCGAAGCCCCAGGCACCGCCCAGCCAGCACAGACATTCATGCTCAATGCCTGGCAGGAAAACTATGGCACCGTCAGCGCTCCTGATTGGACCACCTTTTATGACAATGTTTATGCCTCCTTTATCACGGTTCCCGAGCCAAGTGGAGCCATCCTTTTGCTTGGCACCTGGTTCTGCTACTGCCGCCGTCGGCGTCTGACTTCCTGACTCCCCTCCCCTGCCCTGATTCCATGAAAACCATCGCCCTTGTCCTGTTTTCGAGCCTCCTGCTTTCCGCTGCCGAGCCGACCGATGTCGCCAAGTCCATCCGCTCCCTGATTGACGACTATGAAAACGCCGTGCGGGCAAACACGATGAAGATCATCGAAGCAAAGACCGAAGAGGAGAAAAATAAATACCGCGCCACCGTGCCAAGCGCGGAGCCTTACGCCGAAAAGGTTCTCAAAATCGTGCAGCAGCACTCGGACGATCCCAGCACAGGCCCCGCCGTCTCCTGGCTTGTGACTCAGGCAGGTGCCTACACGCAGGGACTGATCGCCTTGCAGATGCTCGGCACATCGCACGTGGCCCATACTGGCATCGCTGAGGCCGTGAAGTCGCTGGAATTTCATCCCTTCGAAAAGGCCGTCCCAATCCTAAAAGCCGTGCGGGAAAAGAACCCCAACAAGGACGAGCAGGCTGCTGCCACTTACGCACTGGGCATGCAGCACTTCCGCCGCTTCGAGATGTCGCCCGATGAAAAAACTGCCGAGACGGAAAAGACCAAGGCCATGGATTACTTCCAGGAGATCAGTGCAAAGTACGCCGATGCCACCATCAAAGGCTT
>JAGKWZ010000509.1 GCA_021151605.1 Verrucomicrobiaceae bacterium | reverse complement strand
GTGCGCTCGGGCTCTTGGTCTGGCCCCTCTCCCCGCAACAGATCGTTCCTGTCAGCCACCTCCCCGGCGGGGAGAGGGGCCAGACCAAGAGCCCGAGCGCACTCACGCAAACAACTCTTTGATGGGCTTGCCACCGTTCACGAGTTGCACGGGACGACCAGTGTTCGTGTGCAGCACCTGATGCGGATCAATGCCCAGCTTCGTGTAAAGCGAGACGGCGAAGTCCTCGGGGGAATAGATGTTTTCGGCGGCGTAGTAGCCCTTGGGGTCCGTGGCACCGACGATCTGTCCGCCGGGGATGCCCGCACCTGCCATGAGCACGCTCATCGCGCCCGGCCAGTGGTCACGACCAGCGTCTTTATTCACCTTCGGCGTGCGGCCAAATTCGCCGAGGCAGATGACGAGGGTGTTATCGAGCATCCCGCGCTGGCTGAGATCGGTGATCAGGCCGTTCAGACCTTGGTCGAGCTTGGCAGCCTTGCCTTCTTTGAAGGTCTTGAAGATGCCGCGATGGTCATCCCAGCCGCCCCAGTAGACGACGCTGAAGCTGACGCCGACTTCGGCGAGGCGACGCGCGAGCAGCAGGCGCTGGCCGAAGTCGTGCTCACCATAAAGTTTGCGAGTGGCTTCCGGCTCCTTGCTCACATCGAAGGCTGCCTGTGCGACGGGGGATGTCACGAGGTCGAGCGCCTGTCCGTAAAACTGATCAAAACCAACCGTGGGATCTTCCGCTGCCTTGTCGGTGATCCGCTTCAAGCCGTCCAAAGACTCGCGCAGTTGGTTGCGATGCATCGCGCGGCCTTCGCTGATGTCCTGCGGAATGGCGACATCGCGGACACGGAAGGATTTCCCGCTCGGATCACCACCTATGACAAAAGGCGCGTGCTGAGCGCCGAGGAAGTTCGGACCGCCTGAGCGCGAGACGCTGGGCAGACTCATGTAGGCGGGCAGTCCGCCGCGAATGCCGCGCGACTGCGAAACCATGGAGCCGAACGAAGGATGGAAGCTGACAAAGGCACCGCAACCGACCGGCACCGGCGTCGGCGCGCCAGTCATCATGTAATGATTCCCGCCGCCGTGGTTGGGGTCCTTGTGGCAGATGGAGCGGATGACGCTGAACTTGTCGAAGCTCTTGGCCAGCAGCGGCATCGTCTCGCAGAAGTGCGTGCCGGGCACGCAGGTGGGGATGGATTTGAACTCGCCACGGATGTCCTGCGGGGCGGTGGGCTTCGGGTCAAAGGTCTCGTAGTGCGAGGGGCCGCCATCGAGCCAGACGAGGATGCAGTTCACGTTGTTCGGGCTGGCGAGACCGCGAGCCTGAGCGGCCTGCGCACGCAGGCTCATGAGCTGGGACATGCCGAGTCCGCCAATGGCTCCGAAGCCAGTTTGGAGGAAATCTCGGCGCGCCATGCCGGCGCAGTTGCTGTGAATGGGGGAAGTCACGCGGCAAACTACGGCAAAGGGTTGGAGAGTCTTTCCGAATGACCTTTTCCCTTGCCGGATGGCATGAAAGATCCTTAACCTTCATGAATGATGATGTATCGCGTGAGCTTGGGACTGGCAGCTACCCTTCTAGGGCTGCTCAGTGCCCATGCGAGGATCAGGCTTGGATACGATCCCAACCTCTCAGTGCAACCGCCGTGAGTTCCAGCCGTGTGCCTGCGGAGAAGCGCCGGATGCCGGATCAGGTGAAGGAGCCGCTGCTTTACACCACGATCCGGGTCGTCCGCGAAAAGCCGGGAGATTGTCTTTACGAGTCCGAGCACTTCCAGTTCAAGACGACCGCAAAGCTCGGCACGGCGCTGATGAAGGACGTCTGCCGGGCCTTTGAGAGCACCTACGAACTCGTGCGCCTGATGCCCTGGGGCATCCAGCCGAGGCCGGAGGAGGGCAGAACCAAATTCCAGGCCGAGCTTTATGAAACACGGCAGCAATACCTCGCCACCGGTGCGCCATCGTGGTCGGCGGGAGTCTATTCGATGAAGGACAAAGTCTTCCGCATCCCCTTCCAGGAACTCGGCATTTCGGATCAGCCCGGAGCCGGTGGTGCTTATTACCGGAAAGGTGAGATCAACAACGACACCATCACCCACGAGATCACGCATCAGATGATGCATGAGTATGTGCCCTACATGCCCGCCTGGCTGGTGGAGGGCTTGGCGGAGTACACCTCCAATCTACCCTACCGCGGCGGGGTGTTTCAGGTCAGTGAGGATGCCTCCGTCTTTGCCGCCCAGACCCCCAAAAGCTCACGACGCAGAGGTTTGTTTGCCATGGAGGTGCAAAAGCCCCGCTGGGTGGGCGTGAAGACGCTCTGGTCACTAACCACGGACATCACCACGCCGAATCCAATCCAGTCCTTCACCTTGTCAGAGGATGGAACGGCACAGGCTCCGCCGCCGTCCGGGTTTCCGCCGGTGGCCAGCCTGAGCCAGATCGGTGATCACTACCACTCCAGCCACTTGCTGACGCTTTTCTTCGTTCGCGACCGGGACGGGCTGCCTTTGAAAAAGTACTTTGATGCCCTCCACGCCGAGATTCCCAAGTGGGGGCCCTTTTGGAAGGCACTGGACGATTACAGCACGTCGCTGGAAAAGCTCCGCCCAGCTTACGAGGCCTATGCCGCTGCCATGAAGGACTTCATGAGCAAGCCGGGGGTGAAGCAGCTCGAAGCGGGTAAGATTTCCTACCCGGCTGAGCTGACGCCGCCAGCGAGCCCACCTGAGGCACCGGAGCCGCCGCTGCCGCCTGACCGCACTGATCCACGGGCTGTCTG
>JAGKWZ010000038.1 GCA_021151605.1 Verrucomicrobiaceae bacterium | reverse complement strand
GTTGCCAAAGAGGTCGTAAAGGCCGAGCGCGTTCGGCTTGAAGCTGCCGACGGGCGCGGTACGGGGGAAGGGATCGCGACGCTCGAAACGCGGCGTGTCTGCGGGCCAGTTGTCGAGTTCGGTGACTTCAATGCCGGCGAAGTTTGCCTGCGCGTTGGCGTCTTCGCGTTGCCAGATCGTGGTGTCGTAGTTGGCGATTTCGTTCCACTCGGCTTCGCGGGGCAGGCGATAGGCTTGCTGCGTGGTGAGACGGCCTTCCTGGCGCTCTTTCCAGGTGAGCCAGGCACAAAACAAACGTGTTTCGACGAGGTCGATGCCGGTGACGGGATGATCCGACGTCTGCGCAAAGCCGGGCGAGTCCCAGGTGGAGAGTTTTTCGTTTCGCTCATCCTTGTCTTCGCGGCCAGTTTTGAAGCCGCGCATCTGTTTTCGTGGATTGGCGAGTCCGATGCGCCAGTCGGGCAGCACGGCGTTTTCGGCTTCGCTGAAGGCAATGTAGTCACGCAGGCGTGTCTCGTAGATGCTGATGAGCAGCTTGCGCTTCGGCAGCGGGACGAACTTCATGCCGAGGCTGTTCTCCCAGGGCTTTTCTTTGGCGGCGGCGGCCGGTTTGGCGAAAACGGGTTTCGCAGGTTCAAAGTGTCGCGAGAGCACAAACCACGCGCCGAGGGCTCCGCCGAGCCCGAGGACGGCCAAAGCGGCGGCGAGGGCGAAAACGAGCTTCGAGCGCTTTTTCCGCGACGCATGCGTGGCGGCGATTTTTCGCACGCTGGCGGCCAGATCGGCCACGGAGGCCGTGCGGCGCTGTGGATCATCGGCGAGGGCTTCGGCGAGGATGGTGTCGATGCGTTTGTCGATGTCGATACGCTGCGAAAGCGGCGTGTATTGGCCCATGGGCACCGCGCCGCAGAGCAGCTCGTAAAGCAGCACGCCAAGCGCATACACATCGCTGCGTTGATCGGCCACACCGGCTTGTCGGGTGACTTCGGGGGCGATGTAGTAGGGCGTGCCAAAGGTGTCGCGCGTTTGCGTGAAGCCATACCAGTGCGAATCGTCCACGAGCGTCTTCGCGAGGCCGAAGTCGGCGATCTTCACGGTGCCGTCACTGCCGACGAGGATGTTCGCGGGCTTGATGTCGCGATGCACGATGCCGCGCTCATGCGCATGGGCGATGCCGGTGCAGACCTTGTCGTAGATTTCAAAAGCCTTCGCGGCTTCGAGTCGCTGCGCTTTGAGCAGTCGGCGCAGATCACAGCCGTCGATGAACTCGCTGACGAGGTAGTGCCGGCCATCGGTGGTCTCGCCTTGATCGAGCACGCGGACGACGTTTTCATGACTGAGCTGCGCCATGGCGCTGACTTCGTTTTCAAAGCGGGCCGTGACCTCAGGATCGCGAGTGAGACGGCCCGCAACGACCTTGATGGCGACGGTTTGGCCATCGTGCAGGCGTTTCGCACGATAGACCTCGCCCATGCCGCCGCCGCCAATGAGTTCGTGGACTTCGTAGCCGTCGATTTGCAGCGCGACGGCTTCTTTTTCCGCCGCAGGCTCGTCGAGCAAGCCTAGCAAGCCGCTTCTCATGTTGCGAGCCACGCAGGACGGGCACAGGCCGTTCACGAGGAGGTTTTCCTCCTGCGCGGAACCGCAACTGGGACACGCGATGCTCATGCGACTTCTCCGAGGACGGAAAGCAGGTAGCGCAGCTCGGCTTCGACATCGCCGCCGGTTTCGAGCGTGGAGGCGACCTCGGAGCGCAGTTCCGCGGCGAGGCGTTTCCTCGCGCGGTGCATTTCGATCTTCACATGGCCTTCGGTCATGCCAAGAGCAGCCCCGATCTCCGAGTAAGGTTTCAACAATTCGGGATCCGCGAGCCCCGTCTTCAGCGCATCGAAGAGCGGCGTGCGGCCGCGCTCCGCGAAATGCGCGGCCATGCGGTCCATGGAGCGGCGCAGCACGGACCAGGCCCAGCGGCGGTCGAACCACGCGTCCGCCACGTCCGGCGCAGCAGCCACGTCAAAGGACTCCATCTCATCCATCGACACGACAGCCTGCCCACCACCGCGTTTTTGCCGCGCGGCATCGCGGCGGGCATTCGAGAGATGATTGCGCACGGCCTGCATCATGTAGCTGCGCAGCTTGCCACGCTCGGGAGCGACCTTGTGGAGATCGCCCTTCGTGATGAATTCCGACAAAAACTCCTGCGTGAAGTCCCGCGCCTCCTCCCGCTCGCAGCCCAGCGCCCGCAGATAGGTGTAAATCGCCGGCCAGTAGGCCTTGCAGATGTCCTCCAGCGCCTCGCGAGACTCCGGCGCTTCCGTTTGAGCGGTGAGCACTTGAGTCCAGGCAGTGGCGGGAAAAGGAGCGCGGGAGGGCATGACGCCGCCACTTTGTCGTGGCATCGCCGATGGGCAAGACGGGATGCCTCATCAAGGAAGCACCCCGTGCGTGACAAGCCAGGCGCGCCATTGTGTCAGCATGTCGGCGTTGATCGTCGAGACTTGGTGGATGTTGTGCGCGTTGTTGACGGGGGTGATGCCGGTGGTGTCGAAGAGCACACGATTGTTGGTCACGCCGAGGGTGTTGAGCAGGGTTTGCAGGTTCAGCGAGTCTGCGGGTGGCACGATGGGGTCGGTGCTGCCGTGGAACATGATCGTGGGCGCGATGATGCCGCTGGCTTCGAGGGTATTGGGCTCGCTGGCGTCGGCGGTTTCGGTGATGCCTCCGGCGCTGAAGCCGAGGGCTGTCAACTCATGGCCGAAATCAGATGCGACACCGATGGAGACAAAGGCACCACGGCTGTGTCCCCACAGGACAAGCTTGTTCACGTTCACGTCGCTGCGGGTGGCGAGCACGGCCTGACACGCGCGGTTGCGGGCGAGGTTTTCCGGGGAGTAGCCCCAGGTGGCGTTGTCCTGCGTGGCTCCTGACATGTGCGTGAGATTGGCGGCGATGCAGGCGAGACCCCACGGGCTCATCTCATTGGCGCGCTGCAGTCCAAAGCCACCGGCGGTGCCAAAGGTGCCGTGATTGATGATGAGCGCGGGAAATGGCCCGGTGCCGGCGGGTTTGATGAAGATGCCGGTAACGGTGCGCTCGGCGTCGGTGTAGGTGAAGCTATTGCCGGAGTAGGTGACGGTGAAGACGCCCCAGTCACGCACGCGGTAGAAGCGCTTGGGTGCGGAAGACGGATGCGTGCCGGTCTGCGAACCATTGTCGGTCCACGACATGACGCTGCTGCTGGCAAGCGTGGAACTGCCGAGCTTCGTCCAGTGCGTGAGATCATCGCTGACTTCGATTTGATACCACGCGCCGGGGATCGTCGCCCAGCCGAGGGTGACGGTGCCATCGCTGTTGCGGGTCGAGCTTGCCGTCCACTGCGGTTCACTGGGCGGAGCCTCAATGACAAGCGTGTAGCTCTGCGTGGCGCTGCCGCCGGTCGCATCAGTGACCTGCACGGTGATGCTGTGACTGCCCGTTTGCGTGCTGGAGCCGCTGAGCGCGCCGCTGCTGCTCAAGTTGATGCCAACGGGCAAACTGCCACCGATGATGGCCCACGCATATGGCGCGCTGCCGCCGCTGGCGCTAAGCGTGATGTTCACGCTGGAGCCATGCTCCGAGCTGAGGCTGGTGCCGCCCTGACTGCTGCTGAAAGTAAGGAACAATGGCGGCCCTGGCAGTGCAGCGAGAAAATCATGCCAGCGCTGAAACTCGGGCGTGTAGCCCGCGAAATCCACATCGGCCTGATAGTGCTCGTAGTTGCGGCACTGGAAGTCGTTGAAGCCGTAGTCCATGCCGTCCTCGGGGCTGCCGTTGAGGTTGTTGTCCACATGGTCTGCGGAGAAGGGCCGCGACCACGAGCCGAGCACTTGATAGCCGACGTAAGTTTGATCCTGCGAGTCATAGAGCGTCGCGGTGAACGAGTGATTTGGCAGCCCGGTCCACGGGTCGCTCTCGGCGCTGGCGCGGTTGGCAGCGAGGTTTTCCATCCAGAAACCGACACGCGGACGTGTGGTGCCATTGTGCTGCGCGAGGATGGCCTGCCGCAGCGATTCCCAGGCTACGGGGCTGGCGGTGGTGTCAGTGTAAGTCCAGAATCCGATCATCGTCGGCACGTTGGGAAAGTTGTTCGTCACGTTCGCGAGGTGCGTGAGCACGCCGCCTTCAAACAGCGGGCGCGTGTAGCCCGGGATGTCGCGAATCTGCACGCCCGTCAGCGAGCGGATGCCGCTTTTCAGTCCAGGAATCCACAAATCGACAGCGGCGAGGCGCGGATGATTGCGCAGCGGCACGCCATCAACGAGGTGATTGCCCAGGGCCACGAGCAGCAAGCGGAAGCGCTCTTGCGCGGCGAGATTCCACGGCACGGGCTGCGTGGTGGCAGGCGATCCTGCGGTGTAGGTGACGACGCCGGGTGCCGTGTTCAACCACGACGGCAAAACACCAGTGCCAAGCAAGAGCGAGAGCTTTTGACCGGCGGGCAGCTTCGCGAAGATGTTGGTGATGATGGTGAAGTCGAACACGCCATCCGTCGGCTCCAATGTGTCCCATTCGGTGCGCAGCACATAGCCATCCACGAAAGGCAGGTTGCGAATGTTGCCATCGCGCATTCGGACGCCGCTGATGAGCGTGCCCGCCGTGCTATCAAGCAGATAAATGCCGCGCGGTTGCTTGAAGCTATTGTTCGCCGAGGCCGCATCGAAAACGCTGAAGATGAACTCGCCCTGCGCAGAGGCTCCAAGCGGATCGGTGACGTTCAGCTTGATGACCGCAGTGCCCTTTTGCCCCACGACAGGCGTCACCTGCACCGTGCGACTCGCACCGCTGCCGCCGAGCGCGATGTTCGCATTCGGCACGAGGTTCGTATTCGAGGAAGTCGCCACGACATTCAATGAACCCACCGCCGTCTCCGCATCACCCACCGTGAAACTCACTGCCGCCGGTGTCTGCCCTGGGCTGACGATTTGGTATCCCTGCAAGGCCGTGAGCGTGGGTTTCGCGTTCGCCGTGGTGACAGTGACACTGAAGGAACTGCTTGCCGTGAGTGCTTCGCCATCGGTGACCGTGAGTGTGACCGTCGCCGTGCCGGTCAGGCCGCTCGCTGCGGTGACCGCGATGGTGCGTTGCGCATTCGTGCCGCCGAGTGTGAGCGTGGGCAGCAGCACGGGATCACTCGCCACCGCCGCCACGGTGAGCGCAGTGAAAGTGGTCTCCGTGTCCCCGACGACAAAGTAGAGCGTCCCCGTCGAGGTTCCCTGCGCGATGTTTTGGTCCGCCACATCCCCGATGAGCGGCGCAACGGCGAGAACTTTTGAGGCAAAGATGAATCCGAGAGCGGCGAGGATGAGCTTTTTCATGCGAGGTGTGGTTCACCTCATCTCTCCAGAGCGGAGACCGAGTGTTACATGAACTTCGGGACCTGCTGATTGCGATGGCCACACTACACTCGTATGATCGCCTCATGCCTCAGGTTCCTGGACTCCGGAGTTGTTACGCCAAGGTTGGTCGCTTGATCTACTTCGGTCGCATGCTCGACAAGATTCGGCTTCACGCGCAGGGATTGCTTCCTGCCGACTACGTCCCCTTGCTTGGGGATGATCAGTTCTATACCCTGGATGGCCGGTGTTGTCGGTTTCTTGGATTGCCGTATGCGCTTGTTAAAGCACGCGCATTGGAGGGCGGCAGCGATGAGGCAATTCTCGACTGGGCGCATGAGCAAGGCGCGCAGCGCACAGATGAAGAATGTCATGTCTGGAATCGGTTCATCGCCAAACTCGGCTGGCGCGACGAACGTTCAGCGGTGTTACCTCAACGCATCGCTGACAGTGGGCTGCTCGGGAAGACCATCGAAACGATCATTGATCACATCGAGTATGATGAGGGGCGCGACCCTGTGGCAGATCGCGCATGGGACTCTGTTTGAGGTCGCCGATTTACGCTTTCGGCGGCCACTCGACTCCGCTCAACTCTGGGGGCAATTGCGTCGGATCGACGGGATAGAATGGGGAGAGGTCAATGGTCGACTTTGACCCCTGTAGGAACTCCAACTCCTCGGGTGCACCAATGATCAGCCATAGAACCTCATCGTTCGTGTCATTGAACACCTGGCGCACTTGCGCTGGCCCCACGAGCACACCGCCATGCTTCGGCACGGTCAGCGTCTCATCACCCACTCGCAGGCGTCCGACGCCTTCGAGCACGAAATAAAATTCCTCGGACCTGATGTGTTTGTGGAGCGTGTTGGCGCTCATGGGTGGCATTCGCCACAAGCGTGCGCCCATGTTCTCGCTGCCGGTGCGTTCGAGAAAATCCGCGTTCGGGATCTTCATGATGTTCGAAAGACGCCAAGAAAGATCATCCGGCTTGATCAAATGGTAGCCCTCAACGGCACTCATAATGTTCCAGCTTCGATTTGCTCGAGGTAAATGAACTCCGGCGCTTTCACACCCGCTTCCTCGCGAATCTTCACCAGCCGCGGCGACTCAAAGAACGCCTTGGCATCTGCGATGGATGTCCACGCGGAGAAGTGAACGATCTTATTCGCATCCGACTCGTAGTTGAGCACCTGAAAGGAGCGTTCACCAGCTTCCTTCCGAATACCGACTGCGGAGTCAAACACTGCCTTCCATGCTGGATAATCAGCCACTTCATGAATGATGAGAACGTAGGGAGTCATGGTGAGTCGGGAGATTGAAAATGGGCTTGGGTTCCAGGGAAATGCTTCTCGCCCCATTTAGCCAGTGCGAGCAGTGTCGGCAGCAGTTCGCGGCCTTTTTTGGTGATCTTGTATTCCAGCCGTGGCGGATTGTCCTGGTAGGGAGCAGCGGAAAGGAGACCGCTGTTTTCCAATCTCGCCAAACGATCTGCCAAGATATTCGTTGGAATGCCTTCTGGTGAGGCAATGAACTCGCCGAAGCGTTGCTTCCCCCAGAAGAGGTCGCGAAGCACCAGCAGGGTCCAGCGATCACCAAGCACATCGAGCGCTGCCGCCACCGGACATGGTGAGCGCAGTTCACGTTTCGACTTTGATGATGCTTTCTTGGCCACGACACATCTCCTTGGTCTAGTGACTTGCTTTTTGCAAGTAACTATTTGTCATGCTACTCAGGTTGCTTCATGAGTAGCGCCGATGACTGATCTCCGCTTACCCAAACCCACAGAGCGACTCGCAGGCTGCGTGTGGCTGCCACGCTTCGCGGCGAAAGTGCGGCTTCATCATGCGGGCGAATTGGAAGGCGACTACCTGCTGGCGTTCTGCCATCCGCGCGCTATGGACGGACGCTTTCTGGATCACTTTGGACTCGATAAAGACGCGACGCTGGCTGCTATTCGCGGAGCCCGGACAGATGAGGAGTTGGCGCAATGGTTCACCTCCGCTGCTGGTGTGACGCCGGATCGCATCGAAGCATGGAATAAGTTCGCACCACGCATCGGCAGCCCTGGGCAGCCAGGGGAGCGAGAGCTAACCTATATGCTCCGTCGCATCTACCCTGATGGAGCACCGCCTGATGCATTGAAATCCTCGTTCGATGCCATCCTCTGGGATGAACGCCAATCTTCTGAGTCATGATCAAATTCATTTCATTCTCCATCGTTTGTGGATATCGACTTCGCGGCGATGCTCGATAGCGAGCTCATCACGGAATGAGTCACCAAGGGTGCGACAATGGCGTTGACCGCATCAACGTATCTCGCAGCGATCAGTTCGTATCTAAAGAGCTAAACGCTCTGCTATAAAACGCCCAATTCGTGTCGCCAAGTCCTGCATAGACGGGTGTTGGCGAATGGGGTGCGCCTTCGATCACGGTGAACTCGTGGTCGATCTTCAAACGGTCGAGCAGCTCGTGAAACGCGGCGTTCTTGCTTTGCAAAGGATCACGACTGCCAACAGCGATGCGGATCGATGTGCGGCCGCTCACCTGATCGGCGCTGCGCTCGGCGAGCAGCCATGGATTGCTCTGCGCATCGAAGCGGGCGCGACCGCCATAGACGGAATCTAGCATGTCGCCATTGCGTCCGCCGAGCGAGTCCGCTGTGTGCAGTGCGCCTGAGCAAATGCTGATCGCGCCGAAGAGATCGGGATACTTGAAACCCAGCTTTGCCGCGCCGCTGCCGCCCATGGAAAAGCCCTCGATCATGCGATTCTCACGCTTCGCCAGCGTGCGGTAACTGGCGTCGATGTGCGGGATCAAATCGCGGATGATCATGCTTTCCACGGGCTGCTTTCCGTCTGGCGCATCGGTGTAGCCACCCATCGGTAGACCATTCGGATACACGACGATCATCGGTGGGCATTTTCCGGCAGCGATGGCTTCATTGAAACTCCGCGCGAAGCCCGGCAACCCCTGCTGGCCCGCGCCTTTGCCATGCAGCCAATAGACCACGGGGTAACGCGCCGCCTTGTTCGCCTCGTATTCCGCAGGCAGGTAGATGACGTAGCTCACTTCACCCTTCACCGAAGCGCTTTGAAACTTTCGATAGTGCAAATTCAGACCTTCGACAGGCCGCAGCAGCCAGACAGGTTCAGCTTTGCTGTTTCCAAAAGCTTTCGGTCGGCTTTTGCCAATTTGGGCATGGCTTTGAGTCGGCAGCATGAGCCAAAGGATGGCCGTGAGGACGATGAATAGGCGTGTTTGATTCATAGCGGGGCAGGCGGCTAACGTTTGCCCCATGTTTGGGTCATCCAGATGCCCAGTGCATCAGCCGCGGCGTCGAGATAGTCGGGTGATGACTGTGGCAGCAGCGGCAGGCCTTTGGTTTCCACGGCGATGCTCTGGTCGCGGATGGTCGCGGCGAGGGTATCCACTTTTTCCGTGGCCCACGGCTGGCCGTGCAAGATCAGCAGGCTGGGCGGATGACGTTCGATGCGCGGATGCAGTGTCTTTAGCAGCCTGGCAAAGGAAGGTGTGCCGCCGTGGAAAGTATCATCAATGGCACAGCCGGAGCCGAAGACGTGCGAATCAAACGTGGCGTAGAGAATGGCGCGTTTCCCGCCAAAGCCGATGCCGCACACCATGCGGGCGGCGCGGTCGGTCTGGGTGCGATAGCGAGAGTCGATCAAGCTCGTGAGCTCCTGGGTGAAGATGCGCGCGGCCACCATGGCCGGAGGGGTGATGCCGGGTCCGCCATTCGGAAACACCGCGATGAATGGCGGCATTTCGCCCTGTCGCATCGCGGTCAGGAATCGGCGATTGAAGCGGGCGGCCTCGGTGTGCTCGTTGCCTTTCAGGCCGTGCAGAAAATACAGCACTGGAAAGCGCCGTGATGGCTCGCTTTGATAGTTCGGTGGCAGCAGCACATTCACGCCGATTTCAGCCGCCGCGTGCTGACTGCGAAAGGAAACCGCCTCGCAGCCGAAGGTCTTTCTTTGCAACACCTGCCATGGCTCCGGCGAAGCATGCATGACGACGCCCTGCGAGTCGGTGGCGGCAAGCTGTCCTGCACGCACGATGGTCGTTTCCGAGTTGGCACGTCCCTGGAACTGCACCGCGCCCTCGCTGACATCAAGCTTCGTCAGCAGCCCATCCTCGGACAGCTCAAACTTCGTGCCAAGCACCAGCGCCTCGGCGTCATCGGTGAGCCAGATCATCGCCCCGTCGCGTTGCTTCGCGACCTCGGCGGAAACACTGCCCGCGAGCAATTCGAAGCGTTTTTGACCTCGCAGCTCACGCAGTGCCACGCTGGAACGTGCCGCGAGCACGAACTGCGTGCTCTCGCTCTCAAACTCGATCTTCGCTCCCGGTCGCGAGCAAGTGACCACATCGCCGGATTGAAGGTGAAAAGCCGTTTCGGCCTTCAAAACGGCTCCGTCACGTTCGATGGTCACGCCATCGAGATTTCCTGCGAGATGCGCCTTGGCCTCCAAAGGCTGCTGCAGCATCCAAAAGGCTCCGCCGAGCACGAAAACAGCCGCTGCGGCCCACGCGACCGCCATGCGCCAGCGCATGGGTTTCGGCGGTGCGGCCTTGCGAAACTCGCGGCGGGCCTGCACGGCGATGCGGAGCTGATGCTCGCGTGCCGTGGCCTCGACAAAGCGGCGCACATTCGCCGGATCAGCTTTCAGCCACGCATTCAGCTCGGCATGTTCGGCCTCGGTGAGGGCGTCATCGAGATAAGCGGCGAGGAGTTCATCGGCACGCGTCATGAGAGACCTCCTTCGAGTGTGAGTTGATGCTGCACACAGGCGCGGAGCTGCTCGCGGATGCGCTGGAGCGCGATGCGCACCGCACCGGCCGTGGAGCCGAGCTTTTGTGCGATCTGCGGCGAGTCGAGCGACTCCTCATAGCGCAGTCGCACCACATCCCGGGCATGAGGCGCGAGTTTTTCCAGGCACGAGTGCAGCGCCGCCTGCTCATCGCTGATCTCCGGCGCCACGATGCTCCAGGTTTCTGTGATGGCGTGCAGAACCTCGTCATCAAAGGTCACGCGGCATCGTGCGGCATCACGTCGATGCGTGAGGATGGCATACTTCGCCGTCCCAAGCGCCCACGGCAGAAACTCGCGTGCCGTATCCCACTCCGCGAACTTCCGCAGCAGCGCCAGCGCCGTCTCCTGCACGATGTCCTTAGCCACCGCCGCGTCCCGCACCACCGCATGGATGTAACCGGAAACGGAAGGCTGCACCTCCGTCCAGAGGCGGGTGAAGCGTTCCTGTTGTTCGTCGGTGAGCATGCGCGGCATCGTGAATCTCCGCGAAGCAGGCGGAGTGTTACAGGAATGTTTGAGGCTGCGGACCAAATTTTGTAACCCGCGATCTCCGCCGGGGCTGCTTGTGATGAAACCACTCTTTTCATCATGAGAATCCTCGTCGTCTTAGCGCTGCTCACTGCCTCTCTTCATGCTCAAACGCCGCCTGTGGCCGGCTATGCGGGGTGGTGGAAATCGGATGCGGGGGTGGTGCTGGATGCTGCGGGGCATGTGTCGCAGTGGCAGGATCAGTCGGGCCATGGGCTGCATTTTGAGCAAAGCATCGCGACTCGGCGGCCTACGGTGATCACGCCGGGGATTGGAGGCATGGCGTCGATCCGCTTTGATGGTGTGGACGATGGTTTGCTCGGCGTGGCGGCGATGAACTTCGCGCGGCCTTCGACGGTTTTCATCGTCTATGAGCGGCTGAATGGCGGCGTGGGGCACATCATTCAAAACAGCGGCCCGGTTGGCTGGGGCATCAATGGCTGGGCCTTCCATGTGAACGGCGGCATCTTTAATTCAGGGGCGGTGACGACTCGCGTTCCTGACCCCGCTCAGAAGGTGGTGGCGACGCTCACCAGCACGGCTTCGGAGTCACGCATGGCGGTGAATGGCGAGGACTGGTCCTTCAGTCCCACGATCGTGGAGGGTTCACCGGGACGTCTTGCGCTGGGCGGAGGAGAGGGAATGCGAGTGGAGAGCGTGTTCTCACAGATCTCGGAGATCGTGGTGTATGATCGGGTGCTGACGGCGAATGAACGCACGCAGATCGAGGACTATCTGGCGCAGCGCTACGCGCTTTACCCGGTGACGGTGCGGACGCCGAGCATCAGTCCGGCGAGCCAGATCGTGAGCAGCAGCACCACGGTGACGATCACAGACGACACGCTCGGTGCTGAGATCCGCTACACCACTGATGGCAGCGAGCCGTCCGCAGCTTCCACGCTCTACACGGCGAGCTTTAGCGCACCTGCGGGCACGACTGTGAAGGCGCGCGCTTTCAAAACAGGAGCACTCCCGAGCAGCATCGCACAGGCGGTGTATTCATCGGCGGCGACTTTGCCACTGAGCAGCAGCGGATTGCAAATGTGGCTGCGTGCAGATCAAGGCCTCGTCTTAAACAGCACCAGCCAAGTCGAGCGCTGGAGTGATCTCAGCGGCCATGGCAATGACATGGTGCAGGAGGTTTCGCCAAAGCGTCCGAGCTTGGTTTCATCGGGCATTGGCGGTCAGTCGTCGCTGCGTTTTGATGGCGTGGATGATGGTCTCGTCGGTGTGCCAGCGATGAACATCACGCGTCCTTCGACGGTGTTCGTGGTGTATCAAATGCTGGCGGGCGACAACTACGGCTCCGTGGTGCAGAACAGTGCGCACCCGAGCTGGTCGATTCGTCATGATGGCGTCTTCGCAAATGGTGGTCTGTTCAATGCGGGCTTCGTCTCGCGTGTGGCAGATGCTCTCAAGCCGAGCATCACAGCGGTCACGAATGATGTCACTTCGACCCGCGCCCATGTGAATGGCGAAGACCGCACCGAGGCGCCGCAGGAGATCGCCGCGTCACCCGGAAGGCTAGCGCTAGGCGGCGTGTTTGGCGTTGGCGAAGATGTCACGACTTCGCAGATCGCGGAGGTGATTGTCTATGATCATGCGCTGACGGACGCCGAGCGGAAGCTGGTGGAGAGCTACCTGAACGCTCGCTATCAGATCTACACCGCACCCGTCGCGCCACCGACCACGAGCGCCATCAGCGGCACCATTCCTTTCAGCAGCACAGATTTGAAAATGTGGCTGCGTGCCGACCAGGGCGTCACCACGAACAGCGCACAGCAGGTGGAGCGCTGGGCTGACCTCAGTGGTCATGGCAACGACATCACCCAGGATGGCTCCGTGCAGCGCCCGACCTGGAACAGCACCTCCATGGGCGGTCAGCCTACGGTGAGTTTCGATGGCGTGGATGATGTGCTGCTCGGCGTGCCCGCCATGGATTTCCAGCGCCCGAGCACCATCATCGCCGTGGTGCAGAACCTCGGTGGCAATGCTGGGCATTTGATTCAGAGCTTCCATGAGTTTCCGAATATCCGTCTGGATACGAGTGCCTACGGGGCTCCCGATGGGGTTGCTCAAACGCCGCTGCCGCTGCGCAAACCCTCGACCGTGGTGCTGACGAATGGTCCCTCAAGCACGACGATGCATCTCAACGGCAGCGACGTGACCACGAACAGCGCTGTGGCGAATGGGATTCCCGGACGTCTTGCCTTCGGCGGTGGATTGACGGTGGGCTGGCTTCCCTTTGCGCCAGCGGAATGCCAGATCGCGGAGTTGATGGTGTTTGAAAAAGTGCTGACCACCACGGAGCGGCAGGCCATCGAGGCCTACATCGCCGCGCGTTATCAGATCGGCTCCAGCGCACTGGAGCTGCCGTATGCGAACGTGAAGGGCGGCGTCTTCAATGGTGCGGCCACAGTGGCGCTCTCACACAGCACGGCGGAGGTGGAGCTGCGCTACACCACGGATGGCAGCGAGCCCACGATCTCGTCCACACTTTACTCCGCACCGCTGCGGTTCCTCAGCACCACGACTCTGCGCGTGCGTGCTTTCAAAACAGGCAGCACACCGAGCGCTATCCTCGAAGAGCGCTACACCATTGTCTCGCCACCGGGTGCGAGTGTGAAATGGGCGGCGAGAGACGGCGGCAATGAGCACTCCTATCGCGTGGTCGTCTGGGATGGAACCCTCAGCGCTCTGGAAGCCGAAGCGGCGGCGACCGCGATGGGTGGTTATCTCGCGACCGTGACCTCAGAAGCTGAGAATCAATTCATCATCAATCTGGCAAACAACACCAATGGAGGCTTCTGGTTCAACACAACCCCTTGGGCCTGGGTTGGACCCTTTCTGGGCGGCTATCAGCCATCCGGCTCCGCCGAACCTGATGGCAACTGGCAGTGGATGCATGGCGAAGGAGCGTTCACCTTCACCTATTGGTTTCCGGGTGAACCCAACAACTTCGGTGGCAGCGAGGAGAACCGTATCATGCTCTATGGCACTGAACGGAAGTGGGTGGACATCGCCGACTCAGTGAACAACTTCACCCGCTCGTTCGTGGTCGAGTTCGATGGCTCTGTGCCTCTGGGCCAAACACAGCCACCCGTCGTATCTACAGCTTCTGGCTCCTTTGATCGCAGCGTGACCGTGACGCTCTCCTGCCCGACCAGCGGTGCAGCGATTCGCTACACGACCGATGGCAGCCTGCCGGATGAAACCTCCACGCTCTACAGCGCGCCCATCAGCTTCACGCAAACCACCACGCTGCGTGCTCGCGCCTTCTCGGCTGGGCTTGATCCGAGCGAAACCATCGCGCGCAGCTATGTCGTTCGCCCTGTGCCGCAGGTCGTGCAGTTGACCTACAACGGCAGCACTTTGAACAACGGCGACACGCTCACGAAGAGCGGCGCGATCGCCATCGAACTCGTCAGCGCGACGTCCACGCAGCGCGTCGATTTCTACCGTCAGAGTGGCAGCGATCCTGAAGTGCTAATCAACTCCGACACGACTCCGAATGATGGCTTCAGCGCATCGCTCTCGTTGCTGCCGATCTCCGATGGTGACTACACGCTCATCGCTCGTGCGTATGATTCGACACCGACGCCTGTGGAAACCACGCGCAGTGTCCATGTCGAACTCGGCGTGCCACTGCGGCCTCGTTTGGACTATCCGGCGAGTGGTTTGATCACCGATCAGACGAGTCTCTTCCTGCATGGGTTTGGTTCCGTGGATGGCACCAACGCTTTGTATCGTGGTGCGGAGTTGATCGAAGACGACGTGCCCCTGGCTCCGGATAGCGGTTTCTGGTTTGCGGTCGCCCTGCAGGAAGGTGACAACGAATTCACCCTCGTGACCACGAATCGCGCTGGCAGCACGCTGCCATCCCTGCCGCTTCACATCACTTACGTGCCGGTGATTCCGGCCCTCAGCATCACGCCGACAACGGCCACCATCAGCGAAGGCGCGAGCACGACCTTCACCGTCACGCGGAATGTGGTGAGCGCTGCTGACCTCGTGGTCACGCTCACCTCGGAGGTGCCATCTCAACTCAGCGCGCCTCTTACCGTGACCATTCCCGCGAGCGCAGCTTCGACGACCTTTGCGGTGCAAGCAGAGCAAGACGCCACGCCTGAGACCGCCTTCACGTATGACGTTTCCGCCGCTGCTCCGGGCTTCAACGGTGCCCTCACCGAGGTGACCGTGAACGATGATGACGCGCCGACGTTGGATCTCACGCTGAGTGTTTCGCAGGTCAGTGAAACCGCAGGCGCAGGTGCTGTGCTCGCCACGGTGTCACGCTCGCCAGTGAATCAAAACGCGGTGACACTCCAGCTCACCAACAACAACCCAGGAGCCGCGACGCTGCCGTCCTCGGTGACGATCCCCGCCTTTGCCAGCACTGCGCAAGTGCCTGTCACCTTGCTGGATGACACCAGCGCCGACGGCACGCAGAGCGTGACTTTGCAAGCCAAGCTCCTGCTTGATGACACCAGCTCCGTGCTCGCTCAGAGCCCGACTCGCACGCTGACAGTGACGGACAATGAAAGCGCGGCGGTGACGCTGAGCTTCAGCTCCGCCTTTGTGCGTGAAGGTCAGAGCGTGACCGCGACGGTTTCACGCTCCAGCGCGACGCCTGATCCGCTGGTGGTGAGCATCGCTGCGACTCCGAATGATGAGACCACGCAGAGCAGTGCGGTGACGATCCCGGCGAACAGCACCTCGGTTGGCTTTCAAGTCAGCGGCGTGAATGATGCGACGGCGGATGGCTCACAAAGTGTGGTCTTCAGCGCCACGGCGGCGGGTTATCAGAGCGGACAAAGCACGCTGTTCGTGACGGACGAGCTGCTGCCGGATTTGATCATCTCCAATCTTGCTCACGCTACCGCGCTGAGCACGGAGGCGGAGGTGAGCTACAGCTTTGACCTGCGCAATGTCGGCCTCGGCTCGTCATCGCAACCACAGCACATCCGCGTCGCGCTTTCCTCCGATGCAGCGCCGGGTGGAGATGATTTGGTCACCGACATCTCCTTTGATGGCACGTTGGGCGTGAATGGCACGCATCATCAGGAAGGCCTGTTCCGTGCGCCGCGAGCTTCGGGCGACTACTGGCTGGTGATCACGGCAGATGCGAACAACGAGGTCGGAGAGTTGGTGGAAACCAATAACCTCGTCATCTCCGCCGTGCCGCTGCATCTCACCGCAGCTTACAGCGCGACGGTCAGCACGGCGACGACCATCGCGCCGAAAGGAACACCGATCACGCTGACGGGCAGTGCGACGCTGAGCAACGGACAGCCAGCCGCGACCTCGCTAGTGAAGATCCACATCAAGCTGCGTGAGACGGATCGCACCATCGACATGCTCACCGATGCCAGCGGCCTCTTCAGCACGGTGTGGAATCCTTTGCCGAATGAAGCGGGTCTTTATCAAATCGGTGCCATGCATCCAGGCGAAACCGGCACGCCATCGGTGCAGGATACATTCACCTTGGTAGGCATGTCGTCTGATCCATCGACTGCGACGGCGCGGCTGGTGGTGGATGCGCCTTCACAGAGCAAGTCCTTCACCATTCGTAATCTTGGCGACACGACGTTGTCCGGCCTCAACGTCGCCGTTCAAGGTGCGCCATTCGGCGTGACTGCGACGGCGAGCTTGATCAATGCGATCCTGCCAGGCGAGACCGTCACGACCTTGAATATGTCGATGAGCGCCACGGCAAGCGCTCCGGCCAATGCGGCGCTGACCTTGCACCTTACGAGCAGCGAAGGCGCGGTGCTGGACATCCCGGTGGAGGTGGAAGTCGCGCCTGCGGTGAGTGCTCTGGCCATCGAGCCGAAGCGCGTGGATGCGAATGTGCTGCGCGGTGGGCAGAAGATCGTCTCGTTTGATCTGATGAATGTCGGCAGTGCCATCACTGCGCCGGTCGAGGTCGTGCTGCCCGGTGATTTGCCATGGATGACCTGTGCCAATGTGCAGCCCATCGCCGCTCTCGCCATCGGTGCGACCACACAGCTCACGCTGCAATTCACGCCGCCACCAGATGCAGCCCTGGGCACGGTGAACGGTGTCTTTGTCATCAAAGGTGCGGCGACTGATTTGAACGTGCCGTTCTCGCTGAACATCGTCACGGATCAAGCCGCGCGCGTGACCTTCTATGCGGAGGATGAAGAAACCTACTTCGGTGCCTCCCATGCACGGCTGACGGATGCGAAGGTGCGCCTGCTGCGAGCCAGCGATAACTCCGAGATCGCAGTGGGGAACACGAATGCACTGGGCCGCGTTGACTTTGAAGGCTTGCAGCCAGGCGACTATGTGATCGAGGCCTCGAAGGCGAAGCATCATCGAGCACGCAAAGGCTTCACGCTGGAAGCTGGACAGGACTTGATACAATCGGCCATCCTGCCGATGCAGACGGTGAGCTTGCTCTGGAAGGTGACGCCGACGCTGATCCCGGATGAAACGCAGATCGCCATCGTGGCTGAATTTGAGACAAATGTGCCTGCTCCCGTGATCACCGTCGATCCACCACTGCTCGATCTGATGAAGATCGTCAGTGATGTGCAGCAGGTGGATTTCACCTTCACCAATCATGGACTGATCACCGCGAAGAACCTGGAGCTGAAGGCGCTCTCGAATGACGACTGGAGCATCGAGCCACTGACGACAGCCATCGGTGATCTAGCCGCGCATCAGTCCGTGGTGGTGCCAGTGATTGTGCGCAATCTGCAAGCTTCCGCACCGAGCGGCGCGCGCAGTTCATCGTCGTCAAAGAGTTGCTGCGGTGGCTCATCGCCATCGAGTGGTGCTTCGCTACGAACGGCCGCCAGTGGAGGTCCGAGCGGTGGCGGTGGTTGTTTGCAGTTGGGTGCGACCTATCTGGTGCTGTGTGGTCCCGATGGGCAAGACCATGGTGTGCCCATTCCAGTGGTGAGTGGCACTGGGGCACCCGAATGTGGGTTAACGGGTGGAATCTTCGCGGTGAGTGCCTCTGGCAGTGGCGGTGGATCCGTCTTCGTCGGAGCAGTGGGGTCAGGCTCGGCTGTCTCGTGTGATCCTGAAGGGCCTCCGACGATTCAAAATCCTGGTAGCCCGGGTAGTCCTGGCAGCCCCGGAAGTCCTGGCAGTCCAGGCAGTCCAGGCAGTCCCGGAAGCCCCGGAAGTCCTGGCGGCCCGCCCATTGGTCCTCCGCGAATCCCACCCAATGATCCCCCGAGCGAACCTCCTACCATAACCATCATCAATGGACCAGGTGCTCCCGGTGGAGATCCCGGCGGCGATGGCGGCGGTTCAGGCAGTGGCTCAGGAGGTGGAGGCGGTGGTGACGGTGGTAACACCGGCAGCAACGACTTCATCCTGCTCAACTGTGCCATTCAGTTGAACCGCACCGTCACGGCACTCGGGGGCTCCGTGACCACGGCTCGCCCGTGTTGCTTCCCCGAAGATGGCAGCGGCGCGATGGAACTGTTTGAGCAGCTCATCGGCTGGAACAACCTGATGCACACTTACATCGACTTCTTCACCTACTTCTTCGGCGATGAAGCCTGGGTGCAGAGTGATCTGGATGCGACCTTCTTTACCTTCATGAACCACTTCTGGTCCGCAGCGGCATCGAGTTCGCCGAATGGCAATCTCGTGCTCGGCACGGAGATGACGGACCTCATCGCGCTGGCACCGACCGGTATCAGCGGAGCCCAGGTCGAAGCCTTCCTGCTGCGCTGGAATCGCACGTTCACGAACTACGCGAACGGCATCACCACTGCCGCTCAAGCTGCGGCCTTGGGTCAAAGCATCGACTTCATGGATATCGTCGAGTATCTGCGCCGTGGCCGTGCCATGGTGGAGAGCTTCAAATGCGCGTGGCTCGTCGGCTATCAGACACCCTGTGAAGGAGCCTACGACGTGCGCTGGAAGCTCTTCGAATTCCTCACGCAAGGCGGGGGTGTCTGTGCTCGCGTGAAGCTGGAGATTGATCAGAGCGTGGTGCAGGCGCGTGATGTCTTTGAGGCAACGCTCAGCCTCTCAAACGAGGGCGATGATGCCCTGGAAGACGTCACTTTGAAGCCCGAGGTGCGTGATGTAAATGGCGTGACGGTGAGCAATGCGGTGTTCTATGCCGAGGTCACTCAAAGCATGGGCCTGCCTGGCGGTGATCTGCCGCCTGGAGATGAAGCCAAGCTTTCGATAACGCTGACGCCGACGGACACTGCCGCCACGCAGGAGACGGATTATTACATCGGCGGTCTGCTCAGCTACACCAAGAACGGCAATCTGATCGAGACCAAACTGGAGCCAGTGAAGGTGACCGTGCTGCCGATCCCGCAGTTGAGGCTGAAATACTTCCTGGAGCGCGATGTGTTTTCCGACGATCCCCACACGACTCCGATTGAGCCGTCGATTCCCTTCTCACTCGGCGTGATGGTGGAGAACGTCGGCCACGGCACCGCGAAGAACCTGAGCATCAAGTCTGCTCAACCTCAGATCATCGAGAATGAGAAGGGCCTGCTGATCGACTTCAACATCATCAGCACGCAGGTCGATCACGAGCAGAAGATCCCCGGTTTGAAGGCGGACTTCGGCGACATGTTGCCAGGACAACGTCGCGTCGGTCGCTGGCTCATGACCTCGACCCTGCACGGTCACTTCATCACCTACAAAGCCGGCATCTTCGTCGGTGATGACGCCACCGGTGGGCGTCCGCCTCTGGTGCAGAGCGTGGAGATGCACGAGATGATCCATGAAGTGTATGCGGACGGTCCCTTCGCCGATGGCCTCTCCGATTTCCTCACCAATGACACGCCGGATCTGCTGGATCAGCCCGACGCCATCCATTTGAGCAATGGCACCGTGGAACCTGTCTTCACCACCATCAGCGCCAGCACTACGGCACCGGGCGGTGCCGTGATGGATGTGCCGATGACCGCCGTCGTCCCCAACGGATGGGTTTGCCTGCGCATCCTGGAACCTTCAGAAGGAAACATGCGCCTCGTGGGCGTCACACGCTCAGATGGCAAAGAACTGCAAATGGGCGCGAACGTCTGGGTCACGGACCGCACCTTCATCGGCTTCGGTTTGCAACCCGTGCGCGAGCATCGCCTGCACATCCTCGACTACAACAGCACCGGCAGCTACACGCTGCACTATGGCAACTCCATCTCGACCGATGCCATCGCGCCATCGAGCGCCATGCGCAGCACGGGTTCGGCCAGCAGACAAAGCTTCGATGTGAGCTGGGAAGGCACGGACAACACAGCTGTGGCCGCCTACGACATCTATGTCTCGGTCGATGGCGGTCCCTTCACCCGCTGGTTGACGAACACGCGCCAAACCAGCGCACGTTATCGCGGCACACCGGGTCACACGTATGACTTCTACTCCGTGGCCATCGACAGCAGTGGCAATCGCGAAGCACCGCCGTCATCCGGTGATACGAGCACGACGACGAGCATCACCAATGCTGCGCCCGTCTTTGCAGCGGTCTCCAATCAAACGCTCGATGAAGGCAGCACGCTCGACCTCCAACTCAGCGCCACCGACACGGATAGCGCCGGGCCTTTGACCTTCAGCCTCACCAGCGCAGCGCCCGCCGGACTCGTGCTCGATCCGAGCGGTCATCTCACCTGGGTCACGGGTGAAAACGACGGCGGCACCGTCACGAACGTGGACGTCATCGTCACCGACAACGATGATCCCGCAGCGACAGCGACACGCAGCTTCACGATCACCGTGAACGAAGTAAATCGCGCTCCCGTGCCTGCCATGGTCAGCACCACAGCGGACGAACGCAGCACGCTGGAGATCGCCTTGCCCGCCGTGGATGGCGATGCGCCCGCGCAAACGCTGACCTGGCAGCTCATCAGTCCGCCGAGTGGCGCGACCGTGAATGCGAGCACCGGCTTGCTCACCTGGACTCTGCCGAGCGTAGAAGCGACGACGGAGTTCGAAATCAACTTCAGCGTCACCGACAACGCCAGCGCTCCGCTCACGGGCAACGGCAGCCTGGTCGTCACCGTGAATCAAACCAGCGCAGCACCCGAGATCCTGCTCTCCAACAGCACGCTCACCTTCACCGAAGACAGCGAGCCTTTGGTCGTCGGAGCGGGTGGCATCGTGCTCGACAGCGACGCAGCCAACTTCAGCGGCGGCACGCTGCGTGTGCAGATCAGCGCAGGCAGCACGGCTGAAGATGCGCTGTGGATGCAGCTCGGCGCTCTCGAGAATGGCGGCACGCTCACGCTCGTCGGCAGCAATGTCTTCCTCGATAACGTGCTCGTCGCCACCGTGAGCAGCGCCAGCGCCGTGGATCTCACCTTTGCTCTCAGCAGCAATGCAACGCCGGCCAACGTGACCAATCTCGTGCGTCATCTCACCTTCACGAACAGTTCCAACACGCCCGCCACCACCGCGCGCACGCTTTGGCTGCAACTCAATGATGGCGACGGTGGCATCAGCGTGCCTGTCATGCGCAGCCTCCTCGTGCAACCCAGCGACGATGCGCCCGTCGCTGGTGCAGATCAGCACAGTACCATCACCGGACTTCCTTTGATCCTCTCGCACCTACTCGAAAACGACAGCGATCCTGAAGGCGATGCTTTGTCGCTCACCCTGCCAAGCAGCGCCACCACGCAAGGCGGCACGCTGAGCGCCGCTGGCAATATTATCACCTACACACCGCCGACCGCCTTCACCGGCATCGACACCTTCAACTACACGCTGCACGCCAACTCGCTCACCGCGACAGGCCCCGTGAGCATCGAAGTCAAAGCCGCCGCCGAATACGTCTTCCCCGCCACCGCCGCCACACGAGCGACCGACGGCAGCTTCAGCATGGAGCTGAAGAACGTCCCGAGCACCACCTTCGACGTCTATTGGTCCGACAACCTGCTCAACTGGCAATCCCTCGGCCAAGCCACCACCGATGCCGTCGGCACCCTTCGCTTCAGCGACGGCACTGCCGTGGGCGAGTCCAAGCGCTTCTACAAATTCACCCTGCCGTAACGGGGCCTTCCACTTTCTTGTAACCTGCCATCACGAGGCGGGGCTTCTCCGATCAGAACCCCCTCTGCTCGCATGAAAAGCCTCGTCCTCGCCACGCTCCTCATTGTCACTCAAGCCCTCGCTCAACTGCCGCAAAACTGGTCGCCGAACTTCGCGGCACCGGAGGTGAATGGGGAGGTGCTGGCGGTCGCGGAGTCGGTGGATGCGTATTACATCGGCGGTGTGTTCACTCGGGTGGGGAATGTGCCGGCGAATGCCATCGCACGCATCGACAAGGCCACAGGCATCGCTTCTTACAGGAGCGAATCGGCTCGCACGGTGGAATGGCACAGCATGGTCGGTCATCGGCAGCACGGGGGCGAATAACACCGTGTCCGGCCTGCTCGTTGACGGCACGAACCTTTATGTCTGCGGCAACTTCACCAGCATCGGTGGTGTGGCAGCGACCCGTGCGGCAAAGTGGGACGGTTCTTCGTGGTCGGCGCTCGGCACGGGCTTGAACAGCACTGGCACCTGCATCGCCAAGTTCGGCAGTGATTACTACTTCGGCGGCGCCTTCACCGCGGCTGGGGGCATCGCCTCGCCGCGTGTGGCCCGCTGGGACAGAAGCGCTTG
Source organism: Verrucomicrobiaceae bacterium (assembly GCA_021151605.1). Lineage (GTDB taxonomy): Bacteria > Verrucomicrobiota > Verrucomicrobiia > Verrucomicrobiales > Verrucomicrobiaceae > Prosthecobacter. The sequence continues at coordinate 29,852 of JAGKWZ010000038.1, read as the reverse complement.
GTCTGCCGCTGCGCCGAACATTCCGAATCCCGTCGGTGCGACTCTGAACACGCTGGCGGTCGTGGGCGGATATCTCTATGCCGGCGGAGGCTTCAATGCAGGGCTTCATGAGAGCACCGTCGGCAGCTATGTGACGCGCTGGGATGGATCGGCGTGGTCACCAGTGGCAGGCGACGCCTTGATCGGGAAGGTGAATCAAGTGTTTCCCAGCGGCGGCAGTCTGATCGCTGTTGGCATTTTCTCCACACCCTTCAGCCGCATCGCCCGCTTCGATGGCTCCTCATGGCAGTCCATGCTGCAAGCTCCGGGGCAGGGCCTTGACGGCGAAGGCTATTCCGTCGTTGAGCTGAACGGGAAAATCTACGTCAGTGGCAACTTCACGCATGTGGGCACGCTGGAGGCCAATCATGTCGCCTGCTACGACAAGGCGACCAACACCTGGACCGCATTACCAAGCAGTCCAGGTGGCAACCTCATCGCTCACAACGGAGAGTTGTATGCCTACTACTGGGTCGATGAACCCGCGCCGCCGTATCACTTCAATGTCGCGAAGCTGACCAGCACCACGTGGACGACCATTGGCACTCTGGAGGGCACCTCGATGGGCACCCCCGCGAGCATCGGCGGAGCGCTCTACATCGTTGGCAACTTTTCATCGGTAAACGGCACTCCCATCAACCACATCGCCAAATGGAATGGCACAACCTGGAGCGACGCAGGTGCGGGCATCACCCTCAATGCTGACTCGATGGTGCAATCCATCTGCCAGGTGGGCAGTCAGCTTTACGCCTCCACGTTCAACAATGATCTCGTGGGCGTGGATATGATTCAGACCAGCCACATTCTGCAATGGAACGGCAGCGCCTGGGTCACGCACACCAGCAACATCAATCCCCTGGTTCAAACGATGATCGCCATGGGGAATGACCTCGTAGTCGGAGGGCTCATTGATTCCATCGATGGCGTTCCCTGCGGCAACAACGTCGCCCGCTGGAACGGCTCCACCTGGAGCGCCCTCGGCAGTGGAGTGAATGGGGCGGTCAACGTCCTCAAATACACCCACGGCCTGCTCTATGCCGGAACGCAGGTGGACTATGAGTTTCTCCGCGAATGGAACGGCAGCACCTGGGAAGAGGTGGGCGGCGGACCCAACAACGACGTGTGGGACATCGCGGTGCTTGGCGATGAGTTGTTCATCACCGGCAGCTTCAATGAGGTAGGCTCCAACATCACCGACGGCGAAGGCATCGTGGTCAATCTGGCCATCAGCTCCAGCAACATTGGCAGCTACCCGCTCACGCCTGAGATCGCCATCGAGCAACCTGCGAACACGAACCTCGTTGATGGCAGCGCCAGCATCGACTTCGGCAGCCTCGCCACCGGAGCCAGCACCTCGCTCACCTTCACCCTCCGCAGCACAGGAACGATCCCTCTGCTCAATCTCAGTGCCACCAAAGACGGCACGAACGGCAGCGACTTCACCTTCTCCGCAGTCCCCTCCGTGCTCGAAGACAACACCAGCACCACCTTCACCGTCACCTTCACGCCCAGCGCCGCTGGTGTTCGCAGCGCCGCCATTCATATCGCCAGCAACGACGCCAACGAAAGCCCCTTCGACATCTCATTGACCGGCACCGCGACCGCTGGCCTCAGCGTCATCGAATCCTGGCGGCAAACCTGGTTTGGCATCACCACCAACACCGGCGACGCTGCCGACAACGCCGACTCTGATCACGATGGCTTCACCAACACGATGGAGTTCGCGCTCGGCATGAATCCCACCCTCGGCACCACGCCCACATTCCAAACCCAGGTCACCGGCGGCAGCATCGAGTTCACCTACACCCGCAGCAACGCCTCCGTGCTCGCCGGCAAGACCTTCCACGTCCCCTGGACCGAAACACTGAACAATCTCGACTGGAGCGAAGCCGGCAGCACCCAAACCATCCTCATCGACAACGGCACCACCCAAACCGTGAAGGCCACGATTCCCGCAGGCACAAGCGGTCGCCGCTTCGTGCGCTTGGAGGTGCAGTGACTCACTCTGCACCCAGCGCAGGCAATTCATCACACAGCGCGAGTGCCTTCAGCGCCTGACACGTCGCGATGTAGGTGATGTAATGGTAGTTCCCGCGATACAGCGAGTGCATCCACCAGCGGCCCGAGACTCGCTGCTCCTTCTTCAACCATGCGACGGCCTTCTGAACGCGTTCATCCTTCGCCGGCACGCCGCTTTGGCGCATCAACACAACCGCGAAGGCGGTCATGTAGGCATCGCTTTCCGGCTTCGCGGCATCCGGCAGGCCGGTGATGAGCTTTTGGACGGTTTCGCTCACTTCAAAGTGCCAGTCTTTCAGCGCGGAGAAGTCCCGCGTGCTCCAGCCGCCATCGGCGTGTTGTTTGGAGGAGAGCAGCTTCAGCGCCGCAGTCCGTTTTTCGGCGGAAACGAGCTCCGGCAGATAAAAGGCGAGTTGGAGGCTCAAGACGCGATCCCAGTCATTTTTCGGTTCCGCAGTGCGCAGCCAGTTTTTGAGCTTTTCGACCTTCGCGACCAATTTTTCGTCCTTGAGGCCGGAAAGCCATCCCGGAGCCGCAGTGATGGTGCGCACGGCTTGCAGCGAGAGTTCGAAGTCGGTCGTGATGTGCGGGATTTCGACCTCGCCATGGCTCACGAAGGCTCCGCTGGCCGCCTGGCGCTCAAACATGTCGCGAATCGACCGCTCGGTGTGCTCGGAGGTTTTGCCGGTGACATGCTTGTCCCACTCCGCGAGACCCAGCGAGCGCCACACGGCTGAAAACGCGCCCGGCATGTGCTTGTAGCCGCTCTTCGTGGCCGTTTCCTTTACCTCTTTGATGTCCTTCGGCACGAACTCGATGAAGTCCGCCACGATCTCCTCGCTCGGTTTGCCGAGTTGCGGGATCAAAGCCGGACGCTCGCTGAGGTAAGGCCCCGTCGTGTGGCAGTTCACGCAGCTTTTTTCACGCACCCAGCACACCGCACCATCTTCGAGATACTTCACCGCCGCCTTGATCGACTCCGCGCCGAACTGCTTCACGCGTGGCTCATCCGCCGTGGGGATGCTCACCTTGATGTCACCGGACTGATATTGAAACGCGAGCTTCGGTTTCGGCGCTGGCGTGGTCGCGGCGAAAAGGACCGAAGGAACGAGAAAAGCAGCTAGAGCGAGTTTCATGCGGCATTCGTACGCTCCGCCAGCACCTCATTTCTCCACTGCCTTGAGCTGCAGCTACTTTCTACGCTGTCCTGGGGCACGGTGACTGATCGGCTCGACCATCACGAGACCAAGTCACGAATCACATGCCCGTGAACATCCGTGAGCCGTCGGTCGATGCCGTTGTGGCGGACGGTCAGTTTTTCGTGGTCGATGCCGAGGAGGTGCATCATCGTGGCGTGGATGTCGTAGCAGGTCGTGGGGTTCGCGCGGTCGAGCGGTTTGTAGCCCCACTGATCGCTCTCGCCTACCGTGACGCCGCCTTTGATGCCGCCGCCGCAGAGCCAGTTGGTGAAGACATACGGATTGTGGTCGCGACCTTTGCCGCCCTGCGTGCTGGGCATGCGTCCAAACTCCGTCGTCCATAAAATGATCGTCTCGTCGAGCAGGCCACGTTGTTTTAGATCGAGGATCAACGCTGAAACCGCCTTCGCCATGCCCCAGGCCAGCGGACCGTGGTCACGCTCGACATCCTCATGGCTATCCCAGTTACGACGCGGGAACCCGTTGTCATTGCCGCTCCAGATTTGCACAAAGCGCACGCCACGTTCGAGCAAGCGACGCGCCGCGAGACATTTGCGGCCCATGTAATCGGCCTCTTCCTCGGGATTGATTTCCGTGGGCCAGACTTTGCGATGCTCCTGGATGCCATACATCGTTTTCATCGCGTCGGACTCCTTCGAGATGTCGAGAGCCTCCGGCGCGGCGAGCTGCATCTTCGCGGCCAGTTCGTAGCTCTGGATGCGGCTTTCGAGTCGTGAATCCTCTTCACGCAGCGCGGCGTGCTTGCGATTGAGTTGCTCCAAAAGATCAAAGCCACCGCGATCCGATCTCGCGCTGATGTAGCGGCCGTTTTTGTGCGGAAACAGGTCCGCGATCGGAACCTCCGCGCCGGGATAGATGATCGTTCCGGCATGCTGCGACGGCAAAAAGGCCGAATCCCAGTTCTTCGGCCCATTTGAGGCAAAACCGCGATGATCCGGCAGCACGACAAAGGTTGGCAAATTGTCGCTGATCGAGCCCAGCGCATAGCTCACCCAGCAGCCCATGCCGGGAAAACCGGGCAAGTTGAAGCCCGTGGCCTGCAACAGCGTGCCCTGCGAATGCACACCGGTTTTGCCGACCATGTTATGCACGAAGGCCATGTCATCCGCACACGCTCCGAGTGGCGCGACGGCCTCGCTGAGCATCTTGCCGCTCTGTCCGTATGGTTTGAAGTCCCACACGGGCTTCTTCCACGGCCCGAGGCCGTTTTGAAAGGCCTCCACCGTCTCGCCGAAGTTCGACTCCTCGCCGTGATGCTTCACCAGCGCCGGTTTGAAATCAAAGAGATCAATGTGGCTCGCCGCGCCGCCCATGAAGAGCTGCACGACGCGTTTCGCCTTCGGCGCGATCACTCGCGAGCGGTGCTGCGTCTCCGCGGCCTGCATCGAGGCAAAGGCGAGCGAGCCAAAACCTTGTCCTGCGGTCTGTAAAAGCTGGCGGCGGGTGAACATGCTGATCATACGTGGACCGTGGAGCCTTACTTCACAATCATCCACGGCAGCCAATAGGCCTGCGCCATCACCAGCAGGCCCATGAGGAGAGCGAGCGCTACGCTGTGCCAAAAGACAGAGCGCAGCACCGTGCCTGCATCAGGGCTGTCTTCACGACCACCCGTCGCCACCGCGGCGACGACGATGCTCTGTGCGTCGATCATTTTGCCCATGACGCCGCCGGAGCTGTTCGAGGCCGCCATGTGCACTGGTGACAGGCCGAGTTGGTTTGCCGTGACTTGCTGGAGATTGCCAAAGAGCACATTCGAAGCTGTGTCACTGCCAGTGAGTGCTACACCGAGCCAGCCGATGATGGGTGAGAAGAAGGGGAACAGCACTCCGGTGGACGCCATCATGAGCCCCATGGTCGTATCGGTGCCGCTGTAGCGTGTGACGTAACCCATCGCCAGCATCAGCGAGATGGTGAGCAAGGAGACGCGCAGCTTCCAGATCGTGCGTCCGTAAATGCCGAGTAGTTCGCGTGGTGAGACGCCGAGGCAAAGCCCCGCGAGCATTCCCGCGAGCATCGCTGATGTGCCGGCCGAGCTCAGCAGGTTCAGTTTGAAGACTGCTTTCTCCATCTCCACGTGCGGCACGACAGGTGGTACCTTCTCCACGGCAAGGTGCAGCATCGGCACCGCGATCTCGCGATTGAAGAGCGCGTTCAGTGCCGACTTCACCTGCGGCGTGCCCCAGACGAAAACAAAAAGTGTCAGGAAGATCCATGGCAGCCAGGCTTTCCAAGCTCCCGCCGTGGTGGTGGTATCGTCGATCGTTTCATCTGCGGCATCACTGGGCTTCCACACTTTCATGAAGAGCACGAGCGCAGCCATCGCCACCACCGCGCTGGCGATATCGACAAGCCACGGGCCGTGGAAATTGCTCATCAAAAACTGCATCACCGCAAAGCTGGCCCCAGTGACAAAACACGCCGGCCAGATCGCCACCATGCCACGCCAGCCCACCTGCGCCGCCACCAGCCAAAACGGCACGAGCAAAGAGAAGATCGGCAACTGTCTGCCGACCATCGCGCTCAGCTTCATGAGGTCGAGCCCCGTGATCTCCGCCATCGTCGTCAGCGGGATGCCCAGCGATCCAAATGCCACCGGAGCCGTGTTTCCAATCAACGCCAGCTTGGCTGCTTCGAGCGGTTTGAAACCCAGTCCGATCATCAAAGCACCCGTGATCGCCACAGGTGCACCAAAGCCCGCGGCACCTTCGATGAAGGCCCCAAAGCAAAACGCGATCATCAGCGCCTGGATGCGTCGGTCACCAGACACACCCGCGATCTGTTTCTGCATCACCTCAAACTGCCGTGTCTCCACGCTCAGGTTGTAAACGAACATCGCGTTCAGCACGATCCAGCCGATGGGAAACAGACCAAACACTGCCCCATTCAGTGCTGCCATGCCCGCAAGTTGTGCTGGCATGTGATAGACAAACACCGCGATCACCGCCGCCGCCACCAGCCCTGCCAGTGCCGCGAAATGCGCCCGCACATGCCAGAACGCCAGCAACCCCAACAGCACCACCACCGGCAACGCCGCCACAAGCGACGAGAAGATCAGATTGCCGAGAGGATCATAGTTTTGAGACCAAGTCATGGCTCTAAAGCGTCCACATGGTCGCAAACTTGCAACCACTGATCCTGCTGTCGATTTCGTGCTTCCTTTTTCCGCCAATTTGAGAGCACGTAAACGACAATGTGTCGATTTGGTGCTCTCTTTTTCCATCAAATGAGGAGCACAAAATTGACGAAATGTCGATTTGGTGCTCCCTTTGGCGGCATGCCTATCCTGTCTCCTTTCCATGGTCGTCAGTTTTTCGCAGACCAGTTTGAGCGTCTGTTTCGCAAGCCAAAGGCCTCCCTCGTCGTCGTGCAGGGACGGCGTCGTATCGGCAAGAGCGCCTTCGTCACACACTGCGGGCGGACGTTTGCGGATCACTTCATCAAGCTCGAAGGCCTCGGCCCGCGTGAAGGCATCAGCGCGGTGGAGCAGCTTGCCGCCTTCGCGGAGCAGCTCGCCGCACAAACGAAGGTGCCGCGTGTCACCCTCGAAAGCTGGCCGCAGGCGTTTCAAATGCTCGCTCAGGCTCTCCCGGCCAAGGGAAAGGTCGTGCTGCTGCTCGATGAGATTTCATGGATGGCCACAGGCTCGACGGATTTCGCCGGGCATCTCAAAGTGGCGTGGGACAACCTTTTTAGCACGCGAAACCACCTCGTCGTCGTGCTCTGCGGCTGCGTCTCCTCGTGGATCGAAGCGAACCTGCTCAAAAGCGCCGGATTCGTCGGCCGCACGAGTTGGGTCTTCACCATGCCACCCATGCCGCTGCCGGAGTGTGTGCCGTTTTGGCGTGCCAAAGCCTCGCGCATTCCCGTGCTGGAGAAAATCAAGACGCTCGCCGTCACCGGCGGTGTGCCGCGTTATCTGGAGGAGATCGATCCGGCGCAGACCGCGGAGCAAAACATCCACCGGCTGTGCTTTGACCCCGGTGGGCTGCTCTTCCGCGAGTTCGAGGATCTTTTCAGCAGCGTCTTCAACCGCCGCGCAGATCGCTACCGCGACATCTGCCGCGTTTTGAGCGGCCCTGCCCGCACCATGACCGAGATCACGAAGGAACTGCAAATCGGCCGCGGCGGCATCGTCACCGAAGCGCTCGCCGAGCTGGAAAGCGCGGGCTTCATCACCTGTGACCTGCCTTTTTCACCTCTCGGCGGCACCGAGAAGCGCACGGCAAAGTATCGCCTCAGTGATAACTACACCCGCTTCTACCTCCGCTACATCGAGCCGGAGAAAAAACGCATCGAAAAAGGTCTCTACCGCACGCGACCGCTCGAAACGCTGCCGCAGTGGGACACGCTGATGGGATTGCAGTTTGAAAACCTCGTCCTCGGCAATCGCGATCCACTCCTGCGCCACATCGACCTCGCCAATACGCCCATCCTCAACGCCGGGCCGTATTTTCAGGCCAAAACCCTGCGCACCGAGGCCTGCCAGATCGACATGCTGCTGCGCACAAAGAAGTCGCTCTACGTCATCGAAATCAAGCTACGCGAAAAAATCACCAGCGACTGCATCACTGATGTGCAGGAAAAAATCCGCCGCCTGAAGCTCCCCAAAGGCACGCCCTGCCGCCCCGTCCTCGTCTATCAAGGTCAGCTCGATCCCAGCATCCCCGACGAGGACTTCTTCGACTACCTCGTGCCGTTTGAGCGATTGTTTGAAGCGTGAGCGGATACCGCTTCAATCCACAAAGCTGAATTCGTTGAGGTTCAAAATCACGCGGCAGGCGTTTTCGAGGCCTTCACGTTTCGCGTAGTCTTCGAGGGCGGCGAGTTCGTCGGGCTTCGGCTCGCGGGCAAGGGCGAGCAAAAAGGCGCGTTTCACGCTGCCGGCATGTGCGGCGAAGTGTTTGGCCATCGTCACGGTGAGGCCGTTGTTCATCATGGCGAGGGCTTGCAGCGGGCTGAGGGATTCGTTGCGCTTGTCCACGCGCATGGACGGGTCGGCGCAGTCGAGCACGGTCATGAAGGGCTGCTGCTGGCTGCGAACAATGAAACGGTAGATGCTGCGGCGATGGCTCTTCGGGTCCTCGGGATCGTGCAGATGGTATTCGTAGTGCGGCGAGTGCTGCGGCTTGTCGATGACGAAGTCCTGAAAGCTCGGTCCGCCCATCGTGAGGTCGAGTTTGCCACAGACGGCGAGGATGGAATCGCGGATGGCCTCCGCGTCGAGCTTGCGGCGGGTTTGGCGGGAGAGGAAGACGTTGGTGGCGTCTTCGGTTCGTAGTTCGGGCTTTAGCCCGTCCGTCCGGCCTGAAGGCCGAACTACGAACTCAGAGCTCTGCCGATACGTCTCGCTCATCACGATGAGCTTGTGCAGCTTCTTCAGACTACCACCCATGTTATCGCGGAAAGTCACTGCCAGCCAGTCGAGCAGCTCAGGATGCGTCGGCTTCGCGCCCATGCGGCCGAAGTCATTCGCGGTTTCGACGAGGCCACGGCCAAAGTGATGCTGCCACACGCGGTTCACGATGCTGCGCCAAGTGAGCGCGTTGTTCTTGCTCGTGATCCATTTCGCCAAAGCGGCACGGCGGGCGGCTTCATGATCGCCGCTGAATTGGAAAGGCAGATCAAACAATCGGCCAAGCGTGCTGACGGCACCTGGGCTCACCTCTTGAGCGGGTTGCTTCACATCGCCACGTTTCAGCACTTGGATGATGCGCGGCGTGCCATGCGTGCCTTTGAAAGCGCCGCTGCCGTAGTGGACGGCTCCGGCATACACTTTCTGCGGTGCGGGCAGTTGCGGCAGGGCATCGCGTTGCTGGCGGGCTTCACGCAGCTTCGTTTTCGTGGCTTCATCCGCTTGCGCGAGCATGAGGGCATCGCGTTCGCGGATGAGCTGCATTTTGTCCTCTTCGCTGCGACTTTCCGGGGCGATGCCGTCGGTGAGATTGGCTTTCCGCCAGCGTGGCGCGGCCTCAATGCTGTCGAGCGAGGTCACGGGACGGCCTGCGGCCAGATTGGGGCCGGTTTTGCTGTCATAGACCTCCATCTCGGCGAGCGCGAAGATGTAGTCGTTGCTCCGTTTGGCGAGCTTCACCGCAGTGACACGCACAAAGCGACCTGTGACGCCGTCATCGCCTGCGGTGCCGCTTTCGAAAGGCTTCAGGCCGGGATTGGCGAAATCATTCATGAAGGTGGCGTCGTGCTTCCGCCACACGAACGTGACGCCGGTTTGGAAGGTGGGATCGTCGCTGACTTCGATTTTGAATCGCACCGGGAAGCCGAAACCGCCGCCGATCTTGCCAAAGTCGTCGTAGCAGGGCTTCAGCACGATGCGCTCGACCTGCACGCTCTTGCCGAGATCGACCTGCACCCACTTCACGGCATCCTGCGAGGGCGAAATGGTGCTGTGATAGCCGAAATCCGGTTTCGCGTTCGGATTCGCACCTTTCTCCGCCGCACCGTCGATGCGCTTGCTGAGCGCGGTATAGGCTTCACCGGCTTTTTTCTTCAAAGGCTCCTCCAATGCCGTGATGGTATCCGTGATCTGCTTCTTCTGCTTTTGAAGCGCGGCGAACTTCTGCATCGACGCGTCATCCGGGTAGTAATCGACCTCCGTGCGGTCGATGCCGGCGAAGACGGCGTGCAGCGAATAGTAGTCCTCCTGCGAGATGGGATCGAATTTGTGATAGTGGCACTGCGCACACTGCACGGTGAGGCTGCACACGGTGCCGATGGCGTTTTGCACCATGTCATCGCGATCGAGATGCCGGGCGATCTTGCCATCGAGCTTCGTCTCCGGCACCTCCGCATGGCCGATGTAGTCCCACGGCCCTGCGGCGATGAACCCAAGTGCCGTGATGCCATCCACCGTGCCGGGATAGAGCGCATCTCCAGCGATCTGCTCCTCAATGAAGCGAGCGTAGGGTTTGTCGTTGTTCAAAGCACGGATGACATAATCTCGATATGGCCAGGCATTCAGGCGCGGCTTGTCTTTGTCATAGCCGTGTGTTTCGCCGTAATGCACCGCATCCAGCCAGTGCCGCGCCCAGCGCTCGCCATAGCGGGGCGAGGCGAGGAGCTTGTTCACGAGAGCTTCATACTTTTGATCCGTCAGATCGGTCAAATCAGACGGATCAGGCGGCAGGCCGGTGAGATCAAAGTACAGGCGGCGGATGAGTGTGCGTGAATCCGCGCGGGGAGCGGGTGTGAGGCCTTTTTCGGTGAGCTTCGCTCGAATGAAGTCATCCACGCCTCCGCCTTGAGGTTTGGAGAGCGGTTTGAAGGCCCACCAGTCCGTTTTGTCCTCCAGCTTCGCCACATCCACGCCATCAGGCCAGTTCGCGCCTTCATCGATCCAGCGTTTCAACGTTTCGAGCTCCGCACTGCTCAGCTTCGACTTCGGCGGCATGGGCGTGTCTTTTTCCAAACCGCTGACGAATCGGAAAAGCTGGCTTTCCGCACTCTTTCCCGGCTTCACGTGCTTCAGGGCGACCGCCTTGATGTCGAGCCGGTAATCGTTCTTCTGCTTTTTGGCTCCGTGGCACTCGTAGCAGTGCTTTTCGAAGATCGGCCGCACCTCACGCACGAAATCCACCGCGAGGGCGGGTGTGGTGCAGGCGATAAGGAGGAAAGGCAGGCGCATAATCGACTATAACGGCCTTCGCCGCCGGTTTTCATGTCGCGCGAGCGTGTGACTGCCTGTTACGGTTCCTTCCACCCGCCCACGAAGTATTTTTCCTCCATCTGGGTGTAAAACGCCTGAATCTGTTCCTGCGAGTCGCTGACACGGATTTCCCGCTGGAGCGGATCTTTGCGGTTGGGGCTGAAGTCAGTGAGGTGGAGGACGAACGCGGGATACTCGCCCTTGGCAGAGGTCTCTTTGTTGGTCTTCCAGAGGACGAGCTTTCGAACCATGGTTTTGCCTTTGAGGTCCTTCACGCGCACGGCGCGCCGGAGGATTTCACTGGCTGGCAGGGCGAGGTCGGCCGCGGTGGCGTCGAGCTGGGGGATTTCGACCAAGTCGGCGAGCTGGGCGATGCGGCAGTCCTGGGCGTTGGGCGTTTTATCCTCACGACGGCGGACAAACTGGGGGCTGATGATGCTGCAAAGCGGCAGGCGGCGCGCGGTGCGCCAGGTCTGGGCGGCAGCGTCCCAGCTCAGCACCATGCGGTCGATGCTGGCTCCGCGTGTGGTCTGGGTGATGAAGTCGAGACAGGAGATTTCGACGACCCACTCGGGTTTGACCATCTCGTAGGCCACGCGGTCAGAGTTTACCTCGGCATACTCGCTGGGCGTGGTAATGTCGCGCAGGTCGCTGAGGAAGGCGCGGCGCTCGTCCTCAGAGAAGCCGCCACCGACTCGGCCGAGCACCTGCCAGGTGCCATCTGGGCGGGCGATGCCGAGCAGGAGGTCGTGCAACATGCCGGAGCGATCATCGGTGCCTTCGGCAAAGCCGAGGACGGCGACATCGATGGTGTGGCGCGGCTTGACCTTGAACCAGCCATTCGCATCGCTGCGGGCGACGACGCCCTCACCGCCTTCTTCGCCGACCCATTTTTCAAAGGCATCCAGCACGCCTTTGGCACCGCTGGCGGTGGTGGTTTCCACGGGTGCGACGCGGTCGCCACCTTGGAAAAGAGCGGTGATTTGCTTCCAGGTGGCGGCGTAGTCGGAGCCGGTTTCCTCGCCATCGATTTCCAGGAGATCAAAGACGGCAAAGCAGAGTTGCGCGACTTCATCGGCGTTCGCTGGCTTGCGGGCGATGCGGGAGACATCGTGGACTCGGGCGCGCTGGCCGTCGCTGCGGCGGACGTGGAGTTCACCGGCGATGAAGGCGTTTTTCACACCCGCTTTTTTAAGCAAGGCGGCGGCTTCATCCAGCATGGGCAGGCCGGTTCGCACAGTGCCGCCGGGGTTCACGAGGATGGCCTCGCTGCCATCGAAGATCATCGAATTGAACTCGCCGTCGATCTTGCGGCTGACGAAGAAGTCGCCCGCGGGGATCTTGTCCTTCGCCCCACGGCTATCCAGGGCAATCATTCGATTGCCGAGGCTGCGGCGGTAAGCCTGGACGCGGGGCAGCAGCAGCGTGTCTGTGAGCGCGGTGCCCGGAGCCGTGGCGTAGCTGCCGAGTTTGATTTCGAGACGGGATTTGTCGAGCAAGGGCATGGCAGACGAAAATGGGGGTGTGGGGCAGGGGCTTTATTCAGCGGGCTTTTTCAGCTCTTGGTTCGAGAGGTGCAGGATCAGCGCATACTTGGTCCCATCGACCCGGCCTTCCAGGAAGCCGCGGTAGGCCAGACCGCCACGGCGGAAGGTGAGCGGTTCATTGCCCTTTGGCCCGGCACCCAGGAGCAGGAGACTTTCGCTGGCGGCGAGTTCCTTCGCCATGCTGTAGAGGAAGTCGTAAGTCAGGCCGTTGCTGTGCTGGATCTGCATCTTGCCGGAAAACACGAAGCGACGGATGGCATCCGCCTTTTTGAGCAGCCGCCCGGTCCACTTCAGCGGGATCTCGGTAGCCACGTTTGGTTCGGCGAGCTTCTTCGGGCGGCGTTCCTTTTCATTGCCCTCGGGGTCGCGCACGACCTCCCAGTGGGTGATGTGATGGACGATGCTGTTTTCCGGGTTCACATAAACTCGGGAGGTCTCATTGAGGAAGCGCCCGAAGTTTTCGAGATCGATCTCAGGGTCACCGGCGATGAGGACCTTGGAGAGTTCATCCAGTCCGCCTGCCTTGGCCGTGAGCGCTGACTCATCCTGCTGCATGGTGGCGCGGAGGATCTTGCGGTTCTCGGCCTGGGAGCCTTCGGCGTCGATCCAGCGATAGTGGACGGGTGAGCTGACACTGCTGGTGAAGACACGGGCATCACGGCCGCGATTGTCGGTGAGATTGATTTCAGGCATGATCTGGGCGGGTGAAAGTGGGGACGAAAAAGGGTCACATCATGCCGAAGTCGATGTCTTCGCTGTCCTCATCCTCCTCGGAATCGGTGTCCGCAGTCAGGGCGGCCTGCTGCTCGAAGCTGATGAACTGCACGTTCGTCTTCTTACCGACGAGCATCCAGGGGCTGCCATCCTGGCCCTGGATGAGGAAGGCAGTATCCGCCGTCAGCCCGCCACGATAGCTGAAGGGGAAGGTGAAGATGCTGCCAGCGGCGAGCGCACTGAGCAGCTCCGGCGGGAAAGCCGCGCCCTCTCCCTCTGGCGTCAGCAGGTAGGACATGCGGATGCTATGGTCGAGCAGGTCCTCAGCGGTGGCGGGTTGATCCAGCGATACGGCGGCTTTGAAAGTGGAGATCACGGGCTCGATCTCTGCGCCTTCGTTGTTCACCGCCTTGAGGTCAGATTTATCCCGCCAGAGACCGTTGGGTGAGACATAAGCGAGCGCCACGCCGCCCGCAGGCATCAGAGTCTTGCCATCCGCCGCCAGGGTAGCCAGGCGGCAGGGCCGCTGCTGCTCGTCGAGCACTTCTGTGTCGATATAGCCGTAAAGCTTCGAGCGGTCGATCTTGCTGAGGTCGCAGGCGAAAGGCGTGCCTTGGAATTGAAGCTGCAGGGCGGGCATGGGGGCGTTTTAGGAGAGCCGCCCGTGGAAGTCAATCCTTGGTCTCAAAGCTCCCTTAGGTAGCAAGTGTTCGACATTCCGTGGGTTGCTTCTAGGCTGATGAAAATGCCCCGCAAACCGCGACATCCATCCTTCAGTGACGACCAGCTCGAGCTGTTCGACATGCAGGCCATGCGCCCTTTGCTGGAAAGCCCAGCGCGGCAGGAGGCGGCGGAATTGCGGCTGGATCTGACGGGTGACCCGATGATTTCTCGGCGCTTTCTCGGCTGGGACCGGCCACTGGTGCAGGCCGTGACGGCGCATCTCGCCGCCGAATGGGATGGGGGCGGCGCCCTGGATCTGAGTGACTGGCTGATCGTCGTGCCCACCAGACATGCCAGCCGCCGACTGCGGGAGTCACTCGCCGTTCATGCCGCCACCCGGCAGGCCGCCGTGCTGCCGCCGCTGACGGTGACGCCGGATTTCCTCACCTCACCGGAGCGGCTGCCGGAGGGAAAGGCCGCCGGTCAGGTGGAAACCATGCTCCTGTGGGCGGCGGAAATGCAGCGGCTGGATCTGGACGCGCATCGCCAGCTTTTCCCGGTGGATCCGGTGGAGCGCACCTTCACCTGGGCGCTGAAGACGGCGAACGACCTCCTGAAAGTGCGCGAGACCCTGAATGAAAACGGCCTCAGCCTGGCCGATGCCGCCCGTCTGCTGGACGGCACCGGTATGGAGCCGGAGCGCTGGCGGGATCTCGCCCGGCTGGAGCGCCAGTGCCTGCGCGCTACGGAGGCGAATGGCTTCACGGACTGGCAGGTCGCGCGTCGGCGTGCAGCCAGTGCTGGGCGGCTGCCGGATACAGTGAAGCGCATCCTCATCGCCGGTGTGCTGGACCCTTCCGTGCTGGCGATCCAGGCCCTTGAGCGCCACGCCCGGACCGTGCCGGTAGAGGTGCTCATTTTCGCGCCAGAGCGGACGCACCGCGATTTTTTTGACTCGTGGGGCCGCCCGATCTCCACCGCCTGGCTCGCGGAGCCGATCCACATCCCCACACCTGAGAGCACAATCCACCAGGGCAGCACGCCAGCGGAGCAGGCGGCGGCGGTGATGGAGCTGCTGGCTGCTTACCCTCACCCTGGCTCCGTGGCTGCCATTGGCGTAGCAGATGTGGAGGTGGCCGCACCGCTGGAGAAGATCCTCACCGAGCATGACATCGGTGCTTATGACCCTGCTGGCCGGCGGATGGGCACCCACGGGGTCTTCCATCTGCTCCGCCTTTTGAGCCAACTCAGCGCCTCACGCTCATTCGGCACGGCTGCGGAGCTGATCCGCTGCCCAGACGTGGCAGAGACGATCCTCCACCGGCTGGCCGAGGCCACGCCTTTAGACAGACCAAGCCTGGCCCGCCTGCTCAGGGATCTGGATGAGCTTGCCGTAAAGGCCCTGCCTGACACGCTGGATGACGCCATCGAGCTGGCTCCGCGTGCCCTCCGTGACCCGGAGACGAGCCCGGTCGTCTCAGGCCTGGCCTGGCTGGCAACGGCGCTGGAAAGTCTGGCAGGCCCGGCCTTTGGCACGGCGCTGACAGATTTCCTGGCCGGGGTCTTTTCCCAGCGCGCCTTCCGGCTCGATCGGCCCCAGGATGCGGTCTTTGCCGCAGCTGCGGATCAGATCTCCGAGGTGCTGGACGCGCTCGAAGGGCCTGTGGCAGCGCTTTTCCCTGCGCCGCTAAGCGCCGGAAACCGGCTGGAATTGCTGCTCAGGGTGATGGAGGACCAAGTCTTCTACCCTGAGCGAGCGGCGCGTGACATCGACTTGCAAGGCTGGCTCGAATTGCTCTGGGAGGACGCCCCCCACCTCATCGTCACCGGCATGAACGACGGCAAGGTGCCCGAATCCATCCTCAGCCACCAGTTCCTGCCTGACTCAGCACGGCGTGCGCTCGGGCTACGGCACAATGACACCCGCTTTGCCAGGGATGCCTGCCTCATGACCAGCATCATCGAGGTGCGGCGGCGCACAGAAGGGCGCGTGGACTTCATCTTTGGCCGCATCGGCGCTGCGGATGAGCCCCTGCGGCCCTCGCGCCTGCTGTTTCAGTGCCCTGAGGCGGACCTGCCCCAGCGCACCCTGCATTTCTTTAAAAAGCCAAAGCTCCGCACTGATCCCATGCCGTGGCAACTGGCATGGCGCCTCCAGCCGCCACCGCTGCCGGAGGATGCGGCGGTCTTCCGGAAGATGAGCGTCACCCAGTTCCGGGATTACCTCGCCTGCCCGTTCCGCTTTTATCTGAAACACGGCCTGAAGATGCAGGAGATTGACGCCACACGGACGGAGATGGAGCCGATGGAGTTCGGCAATCTGCTGCACCAGGTGCTGGAAAAGTTTGGCCGCGAGGGCGAGTCCGCCACCTCCACGGACGCCGACGTGATCCGTGCCGAGTTTCACCGCCTGCTCGACAGTGAGCTTCACCGCGTCTTCGGCCCCCGGCTCTCCGTGCCCGTCACCATCCAGCGGGAGTCCGCACGGCAGCGTCTGGCTGGCTGGGCGGAGTTTGAGGCAGCTGAGCGGGCGAAAGGCTGGCGCATCGTGGCGGCAGAGACGCGCATCAGTCCTGAGGGAGATCCGTGGGCACTCGCGGGCATGATCATCAGCGGCGTGGTGGACCGCGTGGAGCGGCATGAGCAGCACGGCGTCCGCTTGATCGACTTCAAGACCTACTCCCCCACAGCCGCACCTGGAGGCACGCGGAAGACCGTGGAGGACTACCACCTCGCCAAAATCAAACGCACGGAAGACGCCGCTGACTTCCCGGCCTGGATGATCACGCGCAACAGCCGTGGCGAAGTCGCCCGCTGGACCGATTTGCAACTGCCGCTTTACCGCCTGGCCATGGAGCGCCGCCACCCCGGAGCCAAGATCCACACCGCCTATGCCACACTGGGGAAGACCAAAGCGGACATCGGCCTGGATGCCTGGCCAGATCTGGAAGGCTGGCAGCTCGCCAGTGCCAAAACCTGCGCCGAAGGCATCATCGCCGCCGTCCGCGCCCGCACCTTCTGGCCGCCGGCTAGCAAGCTCCCGTATGGCGATGACTTCGGCCACCTGTTCTTCGGCGATCCGCTGAAGGCGGTGGATGCGAGTTTGATCTCAACCCAGGAGGCTGAATGAGCAACCTCACCGCCATCCCGAATGAAATGATTCTCGCCTCGGCGGGGTCTGGCAAGACGTGGCAACTGACGAACCGCTTCATCGCGCTGATGGCGCAGCAGCTCCT
Organism: Verrucomicrobiaceae bacterium; assembly: GCA_021151605.1. Lineage (GTDB taxonomy): Bacteria > Verrucomicrobiota > Verrucomicrobiia > Verrucomicrobiales > Verrucomicrobiaceae > Prosthecobacter. The sequence goes on along the minus strand of JAGKWZ010000038.1, from coordinate 12,751 downwards.
GGCGGGGAAAGAAGTCAGGCCGGAGCGCATCGTGGCAGTGACCTTCACCCGAAAGGCGGCGGGTGAGTTCTTTGACTCCATCCTGGTGAAGCTGGCGAAGGCGGCCTCAGACCCCGCCTTTGCCAAATCGCTCGTGGGGGATGAAACGGTCGATCCCGAGGTGGTGAATGATCCGCTGCGGCCGATCATGCGTGAGCTGTCGCAGGCGGACTTCCGGCAGTTGCTGCGCGTCTTCATCTCCCGCATGCCACGCTTGTTCCTGGGCACGCTGGACAGCTTCTTCTCGGCGATCCTGCGCAGCTTTCCGGCGGAGTTTGGGCTGGCGGGAGATTTTGAGATTTTGAGCGATCACCTCGGCGCGGTGGAGCGTGAGCGCGTGTATCGCATGGTCTTTCAACGCACTCTCCCGGGACTGAAAGCACGCACCGAGGGTGCTGGCGCGCAGAAGGAGTTCTTAGAGGCCTTCCGCCGTGCCACCTTCGGCCGGGAGGAGGCCAGCATCCGCTCCGTGCTGGACCAGTTTGTCGAAAATCAGCATGAAATCCTGCTGCACGCCGCACGCGAAGAGCTGTGGGGAAACAGGAAGGTGATCTGGCCGAAAGGCTGCCGCTGGCTCGGGGTGAAGGTGGACTTAAAGGATGAGTTCGCCCGGCTCTTTGAGGTCTTCAGCCAGGAGGGCATCAGTGCGGAAAAGTGGGAATACTGGGACGACTTTCGCGATCAGGCGCTGGCTCATGTGCCGGGCAGCAGCCTGCCGCATCGGGTCAAATATTTCATCGGCAAGCTGCTGGCTGTCTGGCCCCAGTTGGAGGCGGAAGACTGTGAGATCATGGTCAATCGGCAAAACCAAAGCCTGGGCGCGGAGGCCTGCGAGCTGCTGAATGGCATCGTCACTCACCTCGTCGGCGCAGAGATCGCCGTGCGCCTGGAGCGGACCCAGGGGGTGTGGCAGGTGCTCAGCTTGTTTGAGAAAAACTGGTCCCAACAGGTGCGGCGGCGGGGTAAACTGACTTTCCAGGACATGGAGCTGATCCTCGCCGGGCATGAATTCGCGGCGGACCTGCCACGGCCCATGCTCTCCCAGGTGCCGGGTGAGGAGGAGCGCCTGCGCATCGACTACCGTCTGGACGCCCGCTACGATCACTGGCTGCTGGATGAGTTTCAGGACACGAACTACGTCCAGTGGTCCGTCGTCGAAAACCTGATCGATGAAGCCGTGCAGGACACCTCTGACGAGCGCACGCTTTTCCAGGTCGGTGATGTGAAACAGGCCATCTATGCCTGGCGCGGCGGTGACACGCGGCTGTTTCACGATGTCTTCTCCCGCTACAACGCAGGCACGGAGCCCCGCATCAAGGCACGCCCGCTGAATGTCTCCTGGCGCTCCGGCCATGATGTCATCGACTTGGTCAATCGTGTCTTCGGCTGCGACGCAGCCTTGGTCGAACTCGAGCTGCCAAGAGAGGCCCGCACCCGCTGGCAGTGGCGGGAGCATACCGTGGCTGGCATCCACACCAGCCTGCCCGGATATGCCGCGCTGCTGCATCCTGAGCCGGCGGGTGAAAAAGTGGAGGAGGAAGACCACTTCGCGCTCGTCTCCGGTCTGCTGGAGGAGATCCAGCCCGTGGCTCGTGGACTGAGCTGCGCCATCCTGGTGCAGGCAAACAGCACCGCCCGCGCCCTGGTGGACTACTTGCGGGCGCATTCGCCCTCACGCATCCCGGTGATGTGCGAGTCGGAAATCGCCGTCGCCACGGACAATCCGCTCACCCTCGCCCTGCTCAGCCTGCTGAAATGCGCGGCCCATCCCGCAGACAGCCTGGCCTGGCAGCATCTGCGCATGACACCCTTCCGCAGCCTCTTTGAAGCGGCAGAGATGACTCCCGGCAAACTGGCTGCCGAGGTGCTGAGACAGGTCTTTGACGACGGTTTTGAGACCACCCTCCGCCACTGGCTGGGGCAGCTGACACAGCACGGCACTCCGCTGGATGCCTTCAGCCACCGTCGGGCGGAGGACTTCGCGCTCGCCGCGCGCCTCTTTGATCAGGGCGGTAGCCGGGACATCGACGAATTCCTGGCCTATGCCGGGCGCTACACCGTGCGCGAGCCTGACACGCGCAATGCCGTGCAGATCATGACGATTCACAAGTCCAAGGGGCTCACCTTTGACTGCGTGCTGCTGCCAGACCTGGAAGGCAGCTCCCTGAGCACCGTGCGCCGTGGCATCGGCGTGAAGCGCGGCAAAAAACGGCAGGTGGAGTGGGTCTTTGACCTGCCGCCCAGTGACATCGTCAAACAGGACCCTGTGCTGGCAAAGTATCGTGAAGAGCGGGAGGCCGAGGCCGCCTATGAGGAGCTGTGCAAATTCTACGTGGCGCTCACCCGCGCCAAATACGCGAACTACCTCATCGCCGCTCCACGCTCGGACAAATCCAGTTCGAAAAACTTCATCAAGCTGCTGGATGTCACGCTGGGTGGAAACAAACCCGTGGCTGCCGACTTCGGCGGTGTGGCCGCAGACATCGTTTTTGAAAGCGCGACCGCAGCGACCAACCGCCGCTGGTTTGAGACCCTGCCACCGAAGCCGCCACCAGAGATCGAGACTGCAGAAGTCGTGGCCGTCACGGCTGAGGGCCGCCTGCGCCCGCTGCGCCGCACGCCCAGCGGCTCGGAAACCAGCACCGTCACCGCGAAGCAGTTGTTCTCCCGCGGCGGCAGATTCGCCAGAGCCTACGGCACCCTCGTCCACGCCTACTTTGAGCAGATCGAATGGCTGGACGAGATGGACCAGGCCACCTTGGACAAGCTGTGGGCCGCTCTGCCTTGTGCGGATGAGGCCCTGCGCGCTCGCGCCCGTCAGGAGGCGATGCGCTGCCTGGAGTCCGCCGCCGCCCGGCAGATCCTCAGCCGCCCCTCGGCTCAGGCTCAGTACTGGCGGGAAAAGCGCTTCGAAATCCTGCTCAACGATGAATGGCTCTCCGGCACCTTCGACCGGGTGATGATCGAGCCCGACCGCGCCACTATCCTCGACTTCAAGACCGACAAGGTGGAGGCTGAGGCCGACTTCATCGCTCGTGTGAACGGTTACCGACCCCAGCTGCTGACCTACCGGGAAGTGCTCTCCCGCATGACCGGCCTGCCGCATGAGGCGATCCACTGTCGGCTGCTCTTCACGCATCGCTGTGAGGTGGTGACGGTGTAGTGCTGTGGCCTCCATGGAATGGGAAGGAGCAGGACAGACTCCATCAAGGCAGAGGAATTTCGAGCTGTCTGCAGATGGCCCGAGCGGTGTTATCCTTCACCTCCCGATGTCGTGGAACACTCGTGATCTTTCGATTGGATGGATTCCACCAGATGGAGTGACTGCCGCCTTGGCGATACAGCTCACAGCCATGTTCGCGCAGATGCCGCTCCAGGTCGGCGAGTTTCATGCCGCAGCAAGTTCGAGAGTACGCTTGAGACTCGAAGCGCTGCGGGTTTGGTCAGATAGCTCGCGCTGACATTCCAAAACCAGTTTGAGAGCTTCTGCCAGATTGGCTTCGGCCTCTTGAAGAGTTTCTCCCTCCGAGATGGCAGCGGGGATTTCTTCCACCCAGCAGGTAAAGCCACCTTCGGCGGCTGGTTCGTAAATGGCCGTGAGTTTCATGAAGGTGATTTTACCCGGATGGTCCTACTGATTCAAGACTCAAGATCGCCTCTTCTGGCTCACTCCAGTACCTTGATCTTCAGGTTCCGATACCACACGGGTGCCTGTGCCTTGCCGTGCAGACCCTGGAGGCCGATGGGGCCTTTTCGCGCGAAGTCTTTGAGGGCTTTTTTGAACTTGTTGGGCGTGCCGTCTGGATTCTTGCCGACCTCAGGCCAGTGGTCGAGGTTCGCATCAATGACGAGTTCGCCATTGAAGAGCACGGTCACAAGAGGCCCTTTGCAGGTGATCGTGAAGCGATTCCATTCTCCGACGGGTTTCGCCGCGCTCTTTGCTGGCGGCATCGCGTCATAGATCGCCGCGACCATGCCGTACTTGCTGCCATCGGCGCTGTCGTGAACCTGCACTTCGAGTGCGGAGAGGACGTTTTTGATATCTCCAGAGCGGAGGAAGACGCCGCTGTTGGACTCCTTCGCCACTTTGAACTCGAGGTCTAGAATGAAGTCCCCGTAGGAATCCTTCGTCCACAGCGTGTCGTGATCTTTCGCGACGAGTTCACCGTTCGCGAATGCCCAGCCACCAGGAGCCACGGTGTTGGAAAGGTCGGTGGAAAAGACATCCTTCCAGCCGGTGGTGTCCGGGTGATCAGCGGCGAAGGTCAGTGTGGCAAGGAAGGTGCAGAGAAGCGTGAGTTTCATGGGCGAGGCTAAACGTCGCGGCGGGATGGCAGATTCCAAGTTTTATGCGGCCATGATCTGGCTTAGAGACGAGGTCATGCCTTTCTCCTCCCTCGGTCTGTCGGCACCGCTCGCCAGCGCGGTCAGCCAGTTTGTTTCCCCAACCCCGGTTCAGAGTGCCGCCATCCCACTGGCTCTCAAGGGTGGTGATGTGCTGGCGACGGCACAGACTGGCTCAGGCAAAACCATGGCCTATGTGCTGCCGCTGCTCCAGCGCTGGCTGGCTAGCCAACTGGAGAAGCCGAGGCGTGTCCACACGCTGATCCTGGTGCCCACCCGCGAACTGGCCGCCCAGGTCACCGAGACCGTGCGGCGCTGCTCCGTGCATTTGCCTGAGCGGATTAAAGTGGTGAGCGCCTTTGGCGGGGTCTCGATCAATCCACAAATGATGGCGCTGCGCGGTGGAGCGGACTTTGTGATCGCCACGCCGGGGCGGCTGCTGGATCTCGTGGATCACAACGCGGTGCATCTTTCCCATGTCTCCGCGCTGGTGCTGGATGAGGCGGATCGGCTCCTGGATCTTGGCTTTGCCGATGAACTGAAGCGCGTGCTCGCCCTGCTGCCGAAGCGCAGGCAAAACCTCCTGTTCTCAGCCACATTTCCCGAGTCGGTCCAAGCTCTCGCCAAAGATCTCCTCCATGAGCCAGCGGTGATCACGATCGAAAGCGTGCCGACCGAGCTGTCCGTGATCACGCAGCGTGCCATCGAGGTGGACACCGCCCAGCGCACACCTCTGCTGCGCCATTTGATCAAAACCGAAGGCTGGGAGCGCGTGCTCGTCTTCGTGGCGAAGCAGTACAGTGCCGAGCATGTGGCAGACAAACTGCGCCGCAGTGGCATCGCGGCAGTGGCGTTTCATGGGGAACTCAGTCAGGGCGCACGCAGCCAGGCCTTGGCAGACTTTAAAGACAGTCACATCCGGGTGCTCGTGGCCACAGATCTCGCAGGGCGAGGCTTGGACATCGTCCAGTTGCCCGTGGTAGTGAACTACGACCTTCCTCGTTCCGCCGTGGATTACACGCACCGCATCGGCCGCACTGGGCGCGCAGGTGAGGCCGGGCTCGCCGTGAGTTTCGTCACCGCAGAGTCTCACGCCCACTTCTGCCTCATCGAAAAGCGCAACCTTCTCAGCATCGAGCGCGAACAGATTCCAGGCTTCGAGCCCATAGAACTAGCACCACCGCCCTCTCCCAGCACCGGCGGAATCAAAGGCCGCCGCAAGAGCAAGAAGGACAAGCTGCGGGAGGCCGCCGCCAGAGCCTCAGGCACCCGCTAAACGAGGCCTTCCTTCGATGTTTTGGAGACGGTCAGCCCATGAATCCCTGTCCGGTTTAGGCTGTGGCGACGGTATAAACAGCCGCCGCCAAACGTTCCCTCATCTCGCCATGCTTCGTTCCCTACTTCTAACCCTCGCGTTTCTCCCCATCGCCTCCGTCTTGGCTCAGAAGGCAAAACCTTATGCCGGCACGGTGAACCCGCTGGATGCCAAGAACACGCCCAGCGGCAAGCCTTTGCCACCTGAGGACCCCGAACTGGCGAAATACTACGCCTCGGAAAAAACGCTGCCTTTGCCCGCTGTGACGGCGGCGGTGGAGACGAAGCTGCCACTGGCGCTGAAGAAGGGCGACCACGTCGTTTTCATCGGCAACACGCTGTTTGATCGCGGGGCTCAGTTTCCGCACTTTGAGGCGATGCTGCAAAAGGGTCACGCCGACCTCGGACTCGTCGTTCGCACCCTGGCTTGGGCGGCGGATGAAGTGGACCTGATGCCGAGACCGGAGAACTTTGGCACGCTGAATCAGCACCTCACGGCACAGAAAGCGGATGTCATCTTCGCGGCGTTTGGCTTCAATGAATCCTTCGGGGGCGTGGAGAAGCTGCCGGAGTTTAAGCAGAGGCTCACAGCGCTGCTACAGGAGCTAAAAACACATGCCTACAATGGCAAAACCGGACCGCGCATCGTGCTGGTGTCACCGACGGCGAATGAAGACATCCAAGGCGTGCCTGCGGCGTCGATGAACAACGCCCGAATCGCTGCCTACACGAAAGCGATGGCCGAAGTGGCCGCTGCGGAGAAGGTCGGCTTTGCGGATGTGTTTGATGAAGTGCCGGGAGCAAAGCCGAGCATCACTTTCAATGGCGTTCACTTCGACGACGCGGGTTACCAAACGTTTGGTGAGAAGCTGTATCGGGCCACTTTCGACGTGAGCGCACCAGAAACGACGCCGGAACTGCGTGCAGCCATTGCGGACAAGAACCGGCAGTTCTTCCAGCGTTATAGGCCGCTGAACGGCTTCTACTACACGGGTGATCGCAATAAGGACTACGGCTACCTCGACTTCCTGCCCGCGATGCGCAGCTTTGACGTGATGGTGGCGAATCGCGATCAGCGCATCTGGAGCCTTGCGAATAGCAAAGACATGAAAGTGGACGACTCCAACGTGCCGGAGATGCCTGCGACGAAAGAAAGCAAAGGTGCCAACGAATGGATGACGCCCGCGAATGAACTCGCCGCTTTCAAAGTCGATCCACGCTTTGAGGTGAATCTGTTCGCCAGCGAGGAGCAGTTCCCCGAGATCGCGAACCCGATTCAGATTCGCTTTGATACGAAGGGGCGGATGTGGGTGAGCACCTCGCAGGCTTACCCGCATTTGTATCCTGGTCAGAAGCCTGCGGATCGCCTGTTGGTGCTTGAAGACACGGACAACGATGGCAAAGCCGACAAATGCAGCGTTTGGGCGGACAAGTTGCACATCCCGCTCGCGTTTGAGTTCGGCGATGGCGGTGTGTATGTCTCCGACGAGCCACATTTGACCTTCCTCAAAGACACGGACGGCGATGGCAAAGCCGACTTCCGCCGCCAGGTCTTCACCGGCTTCGGCACGGAGGACTCGCACCATGCGCTGCACGACTTCGTTTGGACGCCGGATGGCGATTTGATCTTCCGCGACTCCATTTTCCTCCACTCGCAGGTCGAAACGGCTTACGGCCCAGTGCGCATGGACAACTCCGGCTGGTTCCGGCTGCGCACCGACACGCAGCGGCTTAGCGCTTTCGGCTCGTATCCGAGCACGAACCCATGGGGCGTTACTTTTGACGATTGGGGCCACCACGTCGCCAGTCACCCGATTTTCGCCAGCGCCTTTCACGCCACGAATCCGCCATATCCTGAGCAACATCCCGGTGCAGGCAAGATGCCAGCCTACTCTGGCACTTGCGGCCAAGAGTTTGTCGATTTCGACTTCTACCCGCAGGAGTTGCAGGGTGGCTTCATCAAAGCGCGCTACAAGCCGACGAATAACATCGAAATGCATCAGTGGATCGAGAAAGATGATCATTTCGAAGAGACGAAAATCGGTGACCTCATCTTCTCGACCAACCTGAGCTTCATACCCACCGATGTGAAAGTCGGCCCACGCGGCGACTTCTACATTTGCGATTGGTACAACCCCATCAAAGGCCATGCTCAATATTCCCTGCGTGATCCTCGCCGTCTGCGCACCAGCGGCCGCATCTGGCGCATCGTGCCGAAGGGTGCCCAGCTTGCCGAGCCACCCGTGATTGCTGGAGCGCCGATTCCCGCGCTGCTCGATCTTTTGAAAAGCCCGCACTACCGCTGGCGCTACCAAGCCAAACGCGAACTCCACGAACGCGACACCGCTGAGGTCAAAACAGCGCTCGATGCCTGGGTGACGAAACTTGATCCGCAGGACCAACGCTATCGCCATCATCAAGTCGAGGCACTGTGGACCTACCGCACGATCAGCAGCGAAAACACCGCCTTGCTCAAAGAAGTACTGCGCTGTGACAATCACCTCGCTCGTGCAGCGGCCACACAACAGCTCCGACACATCACGCTGCCCATTTCTGAACTCCAAGAGCGTGCGAATGACGACAACGCCCTTGTTCGCATGGAAGCCGTGCTCGCCGCGAGCTATATCGGCAGCAAGGATGCCTACGAGGCCATCCTCGTCGCACTCGACAAGCCCATGGGCGATCATTTGCGCTACGCCATCCGCATCTCGCTCGGCAGCGAGGCGTTGTCACGTCACTGGAAGAGCGAAGGCAATCCCAAGGTCGCTGCTTTCTTCGACACCTTCGCCAAAAGCTACAAACCCGGCTTCGGCGAAAAGAAAAAGACCGTGCAGGAAACCGCCTTCGACAAGCAACCCGGCGTCGCCCGCATCACCATCAACTGCGTGCGTGAGCGCATGCTCTTCGACAAAACTGAGTTCAGCGTGAAGGCCGGGCAGCCCGTGAACCTCGTCTTCAACAACCCGGATGCCACACCGCACAACCTCGCCGTGTGCCTGCCTGGCAGCGTCGAGGAAATTGGTCTCGCTGGCAACGAAATGGCCAAGGACCCCGACGGCATCAAAAAGGACTTCATTCCCGTCACCGACAAGATCCTGCACCACACGAAGCTGCTGAACCCCAACACCACCGAGACCCTGCGCTTCACCGCTCCGACGAAACCGGGAGACTACCCCTACGTCTGCACCTTCCCCGGCCACTGGGTCATCATGCGCGGGGTAATGAAGGTGAAGTGATCACCCCAACGTTATTCCTCATCATGAAAGCACTCCTATTCTCACTCCTCGCCACCACCGCCTTCGCTGCTGACGACAGCTTCACTGCTCTGTTCAACGGGCGAGACCTCACCGGCTGGGACGGCGACCCGCAGCTCTGGAAGGTCGAAAACGGCATCGTCATCGGCACCAATCCCACGCCGGAGGCCATGGCGAACAACAGCTTCCTCATCTGGCGCGGCGGCACGGTGAAGGACTTCGAGCTTCGCGCCACCATTCGCGTCATCGGGGATAACAACAGCGGCATCCAGTATCGCAGTCGCGAGCTGAAGGACGTCGCCCCATGGGTCATCACCGGCTACCAGTGCGACATCCATCCCGCCATCGAGCACACCGGCATGACCTACGAGGAGCGCGGTCGCGGCATCTTCGGCCTGAACGGAAAAAACGTCCTCCTCGACCCCGATGGTGCCCTCTGGCAGCTCAGCGAGCACGCGCCCGTGAAGGTCGATGTGAGCCAGTGGAACGAATACGTCATCGTCGCGCAGGGAAACCGCCTCCAGCACTTCATCAACGGCCAGCCCACCTCCGAACTCATCGACCACCACGCCGACAAACGCACGCTGGAAGGCCTCCTCGCCATCCAGCTCCACAAAGGCAACCCCAACCGAGTCGAGATCAAAGAGCTGAAGCTCAAAGTCCTGCCCGAGGCTTCGCTGGTGCCGTTTGCGCTCCCCACCACCGCCACCAAGATCGAAAAACCGCGCACGAGTCGCCCGCAGGGCACGGGTCCGGTGGTGCCAGTGAAGAAGTGAGTCCCATTTCACACCTTGCCGCCGCCAAGCCATTTTGCTAAACTATCGCCATGAACGCCACCGCCGAACAGCTTGATCATTACCTGCGCGAGGCTGATCCAGCCACCGCCCACACGGTCGAAAAGATCGTGGGGCTGCTCATTCAGCGGTTTCAAGCAGGCAATAGCGGACAAAACGGCCATCCGCCAACCGCAGGCACTTACCGCATCAAAACCCACCACATGGGAGCTTTCCGCCCCGGTTTCGATCCCCACAAGCTCGGACAACTGCCGGAGGATTTCTAAAGCCTCATGTTCGTCGTCGATGTCAATCTCCTCATCTACGCGGTAAACGCGGATGCGGCGGAACACGCCACCGTGAAAGCATGGCTGGAGAAGGAGATCAATGCTGGAACACCCATCGGCATGCCCTGGGTCGCGCTGCTGGGCTTTGTCCGCCTGTCCATCAACCCCAAAGTACTCAGCCAGCCGCTCTCGCTGGATCAGGCGCTCGATCAGGTGCGTGATTGGCTCTCGCTGCCCAACGTCTCGGCACTGGAACCCGGCATTAACCACCTCTCTCACTTCACCACCGCGTGTCAGGCAATCAAAGCCGGTCCCAACCTCATCACCGACGCTCACCTCGCCGCCATCGTGCAAGAGCATGGAGCGACCATGGCGAGCTGTGACATGGACTTTGGACGCTTTCCGGGCTTGGCGTGGGTGAATCCGTTGACTCCATGATTGCCTTCGTCCAAAAACACCACGGTGAGTTTGCCAACATCAACACACTCACCGCTTATCTTGGCTTTCGTGAGAAGGGTTACGAAGTGCGTTGTTTTGAGTGGGAGGAAATCGATGGCCTTCAGATATCCACAGACTCACCAGTGAGCGGCGGTATTCCCGTTGTGCTGTCAGCGCTGGCAAAGCTCGGTGTTTCAGCTCCTGAGTTACCTTCGATTCCTTCTATTCTTGAGAGATTTGCGGGGAGAAAAACTTGGGCAGCAACGATGCAATTCGCTCGGAACACGATTGAAGGCGGTTCACCTCTTTTCGTTAAGCCCGTTCCGAAGGACAGGAAGCTGTTTGTTGGCACAGTGCTTCGTTCGTTTCGAGACACCATACCCACTGCCCACGTTCCAGCCGATTACCCGGTCATTTGCTCTGATGTGGTTGAATTTATCTCGGAGTATCGGGCTTTTGTTCTGGATCGCGAGATTCTCGACCTCAGGCACTACAAAGGAGATTTTCGCGCTTACCCTGACATTTCCGTCGTGGAATCGGCCGTTGCATCATACATCGACTCACCTGCAGCCTACGGAATTGATTTTGGAGTGACGAGTGATGGTCGAACTCTTCTTGTTGAAACCAACGAGGCGTATTCGCTTGGCTGCTACGGTTTGGCCCCGATCCTTTACAGCACTCTGCTGGAAAAAAGATGGAACGAGCTAACGAAACAAGCGTCCTGAAGGTTTGAGGCCGCGCACGTCGTTCACCGACATCATGCGCCTCTTCCCCCTCATCTTCTGTCTCCTTGCCCCAGGCTCCCTGCTCCATGCCGCCGCAGGCGCTCCGAACATCATCATCCACTTCATCGACGACCTCGGCTACGGCGACATCGGACCCTTCGGCGCGGTGAAGCAGAAGACGCCGCACCTCGATCGCATGGCGCGGGAGGGCATGAAGCTCACGTCGTTTTACGCCGCGCCGGTGTGCAGCGTGTCGCGGGCGCAGATCATGACCGGGTGCTATGGCGCACGCGTTTCCGTGCCCGGCGTGTATCCCCCCGGCAGCAAAAACGGGCTGCATCCGCAGGAGCTCACCATCGCGGATCGCTTGCGGCCGCTGGGCTATGCCACGCAGTGCATCGGCAAGTGGCACCTCGGCGACCAACCGGCGTTTTTGCCCACGAAGCAGGGCTTTGATCACTACCTCGGCATCCCGTATTCCAATGACATGCTCAAAACGGCGAGCGTGGACGGTCGCCGCGTCGTGCCGCTCGTGCGCGATGATCAAGTCGAGCGTCTGCTCGACGAGACAGACCAGGATCGCATCGAGGAAATCTACACCGACGAGGCAGTGAAGTTCATCCGCGGCACCCAATCAACGAAGAACCAAGAACTAGGCACCAAGAACACGGCGCAGCCGTTCTTCCTCTACCTCCCGCACACCGCCGTTCACACGCCCATCCATCCCGGCAAAGCCTTCCAGGGCAGCTCGCAAAACGGCCGCTTTGGCGACTGGGTGCAGGAGGTCGATGCCAGCATTGGTCGCGTCTTCGACACGCTGCGCGAGCTGAAGCTCGATACCAACACGCTCGTCATCTTCACCAGCGACAACGGCCCCTGGCTCATCAAAGGCGCCGATGGCGGCAGCGCCGGTCCCCTGCGCGGCGGCAAAGGCAGCACCTGGGAAGGCGGCCTGCGCGTGCCCACCCTCGCGTGGTGGCCCGGCAAGATCGCACCCGGCAGCGTGAGCGATGCCGTCGCCGGCACCATCGACGTGCTGCCCACGTGTATGAAAATCGCCGGAGCCGAGGTGCCCGCGCAGCCCGTGATCGATGGTCGCGATCTCTCCCCGCTGCTCTTTGGTCAAAGCAAAGACTCCCCACGCGAAGCGCACTACTACTTCTCCAGCTACAACCTCCAGGCCGTGCGCCAAGGCCCGTGGAAGCTCGCGCTCACCACGCAAAAAGAAACCATGGGCCAAGAAGCCGCCGATGATGCGAAAAAGAACCCGCGTCTCTACCACCTCGATCAAGACATCGGCGAAAAGACCAACCTCGCCGCTCAACATCCCGACATCGTCGCGAAACTCACTGCGCTCGCCGAAAAGATGACCACCGAGATCGGCGGCGACGCACCCAAGTCCCGCCGCCCGCCCGGCGAGGTCGAAAATCCCGTCACGCTCTATCCCACGAGCGACAAACCCAAGGAACGGCACTTGCCAAGTGCCGCCCCAAAGCCCACCGACCTCTCCAACCTCCAACCCGGCGACAAACTCGATGCCGACAAAGCCCCGCACATCGCCGACACGCCCTTCACTC
>JAGKWZ010000289.1 GCA_021151605.1 Verrucomicrobiaceae bacterium | reverse complement strand
ATGTCTCACGCAGCCCCACAGCGCATCGTCCTCAAATTCGGTTCCGGCATTTTGACCAAGCTCAACACGCCCGAGCCTGATCCGGTGCAACTGCGCAAGCTCGTCGAAGCCGTGGCTTTGATGAAGCAGGCCGGGCACAGCGTCGTCGTCGTCAGCAGTGGTGCCGTGGCCTCCGGCCTGAAGCCCATGGAAATGACCACCCGCCCCAGTGACATGACCACTCTCCAGGCGCTGGCCGCCGTGGGGCAAACCCACCTCATGCACGCGTATGAAAATCTGCTGCGCGATCACGGCCTGCATGTGGCCCAGCTCCTCGTCACGCATGAGGACCTCGCCCAGGAAGAGCGCGCCCAGCGTGTGAAGGCCACCCTTGAGCGCCTGCTGGAGTTCCCCCAGATCGTGCCCGTCATCAATGAAAACGACAGCGTCGCCATCGAGGAACTTCGTTTCGGCGATAACGACAAGCTCTCCTCACGCATCGCCTGCCTTTGGAAAGCCGACACTCTCATCCTACTCACCAGCGCCCCCGGTTTGCTGCGAGACATGAAGCACCCCGAAGAAGGCCCCATCCCCGTCGTCGATGATGTGGACGCCGTCATCCATCATGCCCAGGAGGAAAAAACCGCCCTCGGCACCGGCGGCATGATCTCGAAGCTGCGCGCCGTGCAGGATGCCGTGAATAGCGGCGTGCAATGCATCATCGCCAGCGGTCGCAAAGCCGAGCAACTGCCCGCCGTGGTGGAAGGCGGAGGTATCTGCACACGATTCACCGCCCGCCGCGCATGAAACACCTCCTCACCTGCTTCCTCCTCGCCCTGCCTGCGCTCGCCGCAGACACGCTGCACATCTTCACTTGGGCGGATTACATCAGCCCGGCAGCTATCGAGACATTTGAGGCAAAGCATTCCTGCCGCGTCGTCATCGACACCTTTGACTCGAACGAGTCCATGTATGCCAAACTCAAAGCCGGCGCGAAGGGCTACGACCTCATCTTTCCCACCAGCTACATGATCCAACTCATGGTGAGCGAGGGCATCATCGGAGAGCTGGATCACACCAAACTGCCGAACCTGCCGAACATCGACCCCGCCGTGCTCGACAAGGTCTCCGACAAAACCATGCGCCACAGCGTGCCCTACACGCTGGCCTACACCATCCTCGCCTGCCGGAAGGACAAAGTGCCGAACCCCGAATCCTCCTGGGCGATCTTCCAGCGTCCCGACATCGCCCAGCGCATGACTTTGCTCGACGACATGCGCGAGACCATCGGCGCGGCTTTAAAATCACTCGGCCACAGCATCAATACCCGCGATGATGCCCAGCTCGCCGCAGCGCAGGCTGTCCTGCTTAAGTGGAAAGCCCAGGCGGCCAAGTTTGATAACGAAGGCTACAAAGCCGGGCTCGACTCCGGGGAGTTCACTCTCGTGCAGGGTTACAGCGGCGATCTCTGGCAGGTCGCCCAGGAGAATGAAAAGATCAGCCTCATCATCCCGCAGGAGGGTCTGGTCATGGGATGTGATGAAATGGTGATCCCCAAGTCCGCCCCGCAGGCAGCACTGGCCCATGCCTTTATTAATCACCTGCTCGATGCCGATACCGCCGCCGAAAACATGCAGTGGACCGGTTACCTCTGCCCAAACACCGCCGCGCTGAAGAAAGTCAGCCCCGAGTTCCTCAGCAACCCCGCCGTCATCATCCCCGAAGCCGTGCGTGCGAAAAGCGAAGTCATCCAAGACCTCGGTCCCGACCTCGCCAAATACACCAAGGTCTGGGATGCCGTGAAGCGGTAGCCACTAGAGTGAAATGATGGGAGAGAGCATTGGTAAGGCCTGGTGCCTCATTCCCGAACTGTTGCAGCCCCTCTGCAGACACTCATGATCCAGTTAGCTGGCTTTGTGACGATATTGCCGAAACGTCGGCGGTAGCCCGAATACAAAACCTTGTCCCCTGCCCTGCAAAAAGGCGGAGCGGCTCCAACCAAAAGCCGCTCCGCCCACCTCTAACCACACCGCCGACCACCAACCGGCGAGACTACCCTGGCGATACCTAACCATCCATGCCGGTTCTCACGGTGAAACCGGCATGGAAATCTGTGCTTCAGGGCCTGACGTGGCCTCCAGGCTGCCATTGAGGGCGATGATCTTCACCTTCACCACCGCACCGGGCGGCAGGTCCTTGATCACCGACTCCATCACATTGCCGCTCTTGCCATACTCGCGGTAATCAGCGTCCACGCCGACGACCTGGATGAGGATGCGGTTGTCATCACTGCGCATGCCGCGCTTCCATCCGGCCAGGATCTGGCCATCGCCTGCGAGGCTCAAAGTGAGATCCTTGGCAGGCTCCGGTGCACGCGGACTGGAGGGGATGTTCAGGCCGAAGATCTCCCAGCGTGGGTCATCCGGCCCCAGACGCAGCGTCAGTTCATCCACCAGCGCGATGAGTAGCTTCCGCAGCGCCGCGTAGCCTGCGTCCCGCGCGTCCCTGGCCGCCTTTTGGGCGTTACGGGCCGCATTCGCCGCTGTGCGGGCATGGCTGAGCTGCGTGTTCAGCGCCTGCGCACGCGATGCCGTCACCTCACGCAGCGGGCCACCGGGGAGGATCTGATACGTCGGATGCTGCGCCAGATAGACGGAGAGCGCGCCGATGCTGGCAAAGCGCTTGTCCTGAGAGGCCGGCACGGCCGTGCTGCCAGGCTCCGTGTAGCCCGCCAGCACCCACTCGGGGGACCAGGCCTTGCCCAGTGGCGTCTCCAGCATGGAGTGGGCATCCACCAGGAATTGACGGACCTCTTTATCCTTCTCCGTCACCGCCTCCTCCGCCAGACCTGTCGCCACCTTGGCCGCATCATAGAGGTAAATGAGGCCGGGGGTGGTGGCGGTGGTGGAGCACCGGGAGGTGTCGGCGCTGTCGGCGCATCACCTTTCAGAGCTTCGATTTGGGCGGACAGATCACTCTGGCGGACCGCCTTTAGGCCCACCTCATCTTCTTTGGCCACACAGCCGTCGAAACAATCTTCGGCCAGGGCCATCATGACCTTGTTGTTTTTGGGTATTGGATTATTACTCATGTTGCCTTTGCCTTTCTTTGGTTTTTGGCTAGATGGACCCACATATCCAGGATCACCCGCTTCTAAGATATAAGATGGATCACCCCATATAAGATTAGGATCATCCCATCGTATTCCTGAGTCCCAGTATGCGATTTTCATTTAGCATGGGGTTCGTGTTGAGAGGATGCCAAGAAAATCTGTCCTGTGGGGCATCACCATTCAGGACAGGGGTGGAAAAAGGATTTCTGAGAGCATCGGACGACAGCCGTAGCGTGCAGAAACGGTCGCTGGGAGCATCGGACGACAGCCGTAGCGTGCAGAAACGGTCGCTGGGAGCATCGGACGTCAGTCGCACCGTGCAGAAACGGTCGCTGAGAGCATCGGACGTCAGGCGCATCGTCCAGAAACGGTCGCTGGGAGCATCGGACATCAGGCGCACCGTCCAGAAACGGCCGCTGGGAGCATCGGACATCACCGGTAGCGTCAGATAACGATTGTTCAGGGCATGTCCCCTGCCCTGGAAACCTCGACAAGCGATTCGGTGGATCGACACCAAGCACGCCCTCTCTGTGCGGGTGGAGCTGCGTCCTGCCCGTGACATCGAGAGTTCCGTGAGGTTCATCCGCGTTGCCCTTCCCGCCGGGTTGGTGGCAGGAATTAATTCGTTTTTTATCATCACTCGTTCGCCCAGGTCGAGAAAAAATGATGTGCCCACCGAAAAATTCAGACACCTCACCCAACCTGATAGAAGATCCTGCTTGAACCTCCACTTCTGCCAGCCACTTTTGTTTGTGATCATTCCCGCTGGTGGAATTGCCTGCTTTTCAAATTAGCCTTTCAATCATGGATTCCTTATCAAACGACGAACTAAAGGCACTACTAGAGGCGCTCCATATTGCTCTTCGGGTGACGGTTGTTTTCCCTCCATTGGAGAATAGCCGCATTTATACCGAGATCGATAAGCTTTGGGAGCGGTTTGGAAACGAAGCTATTGCGCGTGGGCTAACTGAGTACGCTGAGTATTACCCTGAAATGGATGGAGTTCAGATTGGCAATGCCTTGGACAACGGCTCCGATGCGGAAGATGCCATTGAATTTCATGATGATGACCGATTCTGGCATACACTCGAGGGCACAGTCATAGAGGGTGCCATCCAGCAGGCCTATGGGATGGCATTTTACGAAATGCCCACTGAGCAGCAAGCAGCTATTAGATCTGAGATGAACCGGCGAGTGACTGACACCCTTGAAACGACTGGCATCAGTTCGATCCTCAATCTCGAAGCAATTACAAAGCATTGATGCGACTTGGATCAATTCATAACTGGAGTTTAGCCTCAGCCGCCTTGCTCATACTCTGAATTGAAAAACCATGATGCATCTCAACTTTTATTTTCATCCACATGACACGTGAAGAAGACTTTCGCCAACATAGTCAGCGGCGATGGTTCGCTATAGCATGTCTCTACTGGCCCCCATATCGATTCATGGATGCTAATGGCGTCGAAAAGCTCGCGTTTCAGGTTCTAGCAGCTAGCGATGTCGAATCTGAATATATGATGGAGGCATTGCACACCACTCGTGAGCCTGCCCCATTCACAGCTCAAGAGGTGATAGACTTTATTAATGCCACCTTTGCTAAGCATGGCCGTAGCTCACAAGGTATTGTGGTTCTGCCGAGTGTCTGGGAGTCTACTGAGCGTCTTTATAGTTCACACGATACAAGAGAGAGAGTTGAGGCTATTTATCAGGCAGGCATTCGTATAGTTGAAATGGATGCCGGACATCGCTTTCAGATTGCGTCCTATGTTCAATCTCTCGGCATGGAGCTGGCTTGGAGTGAGAATCAAGTGCCTGACTTGGATACGCTCCTGGACCATTGAGCCGACCTAGTAGCTGCCAAGATAGAAGACTGAAGCTCAAAAGACCGATGCTGAGGAGAGGCTAGGTGAGGGGCACTTCCTTCTCGATTCGGCGCGGCGTAGGCCCCTCACCCCAGCCCTCTCCCCGGAAGGAGATCATGGATGATTTCGAGATGCACTGCCGGGGCGAGGGTGCCGGAGCTCAACCCACCGGCACGGCGGCGCGGAGCTTGGCGGCGATGTCGTGGAAGACTTTGGATGACACGGACTTGGCGGTGTCTTCCAGGGCGATGGGGTGGCCTTCGTCGCCGGCTTCTCTGACGCTCATTTCGATGGGGATCTGGCCGAGGAGGGGGACGCCGAGGCGCTTGGCTTCGTGCTCGCCGCCGCCTTTGCCAAAGATGTGATACACCTGGCCGTCGCTGGGGCAGAGGAAGTGGCTCATGTTCTCGATGATGCCGAGGATGGGGACATTGACCTTTTGGAACATGGAGACGGCTTTGCGGGCGTCGATGAGGGCGACTTCCTGCGGGGTGGTGACGATGACGGTGCCGTCGAGAGCTACCGTCTGGACGATGGTGAGCTGGATGTCGCCGGTGCCGGGGGGGAGGTCGAGGATGAGGTAGTCGAGGTCGTCCCAGGCGACCTGACGGAGGAACTGCTGGGTGTAGCGGGTGGCGACGGGGCCGCGGACGATGACGGGGCTGTCGTCCTCTAAGAGGAAGCCCATGCTGACGAGCTGGAGGCCGTAGCGCTCGATGGGGACGATCTGCTGTTCTTCGTTCTGGTAGGGGCGCTCGTTGCTGCCGAACATGTGGGCGATGCTGGGACCGTAGAGGTCGCAGTCGCAGAGGCCGACTTTGGCTCCGGTTTTGCTCAAAGCGATGGCGAGGTTGCTGGCGACGGTGCTCTTGCCGACCCCCCCTTTGCCAGAGGCGACGGCGATGATCTTTTTCACGCCGGGGATGCTGGACTTGGGGAGCTTATCCGCACTGCCGGTGGCGGCATTCGGCGGCTCTTTGATGTCGAAGTTCAGCCTCGGCTCGGTGACGCCGGGCACCTGATTCAACGCTTCCACGGCCTGCTCATGGATGAGGCGGGGGATGTTCGGGTCGCGTGTGGCGATGCTGATCTCAACAGTGACCTTGCCACCTTCGACGGCGATGCCTTTGACAAGGCCGAATGAGATGATGTCACGGCTGAAGCCGGGGTAACGGACGGTGGAAAGGGCGGCGCGGATGTCGGACTCGGTGGGCATGGTTGGGGAAGACGAGGAGAGGGGGAGATCGGGAGACTCTGGGAGTGTTACGTTTCTCGTTGGTCAGGTGGGCGGGAAAGGCAAGGGGGAAGAGGCGAGGAGGTCAATAGGTCAAGACTTGTCAAAGAGGTCAATAGGGGGCGGCTCGACTTCTTGACGGGCGCAGCCCAACTTGACCTTCCTTGACCGCGAAGCCTACGCCTTCTTTGTCCTCAGCGCCCTCTTCCGCTCAGGAAACAGCGTGGTGCAGATCTCGCAGACGGTGCCGTCGCAGCCTCGGGCGGTGCAGTGCTCGCGTCCGTAGAAGATGATCTGGAGGTGGAGCTTGTTCCAGGCGGACTCGGGGAAAAGGCGTTTCAGGTCACGCTCGGTCTGAAGGACATTTTTGCCGTCGGTGAGCTTCCAGCGCTGGGCGAGGCGGTGGATATGGGTGTCGACGGGGAAGCTGGGAACGCCGAAGGACTGGGCCATGACGACCTGGGCGGTCTTGTGGCCGACGCCGGGGAGTCGCTCCAGGGCTTCGAGATCGGCTGGGACTTGGCCATCGTGCTCGTCGAGGAGGATCTGGGAGAGCGCTTGGATGGCTTTGGCTTTCTGGGGGCCGAGACCGCAGGGCTTCACGATGGCCTCAATAGCGGGAACGGGCTGCTTTGCCAAGGCCTGCGGGGTGTGGCCGAGTTCGCCGAAGAGCTTGGGGGTGATTTGGTTCACCCGGATGTCGGTGCATTGCGCCGAAAGCAGGACGGCGATCAGGAGAGTGAAGGAGTCGGAATGATCCAGCGGAACAGGCGGATCAGGATACAGCTCGGCCAGACGGCGGAGGACGTAGTCTGCTCGCTCGGCCTTGGTCACGGCTTAGCTGCGGGAGATGCGGCTGACCATGCGGCGGACGTGGCCGTAGGCCTGACGGTCTTTGAGAATGGCCACGCTTTTGGAGAAGGAGCCCCATTTGAGCACGCGGATGTTCACGTTCCGCACACCCCAGGCATTCATGTGGGCCTTCGTGGGCTGGTAGATGTCGATCGTGTTCGTGCCAACGAGCGCGGAGCCGTAATCGTCCACCTGATAGATGTAAGGAGAGCCTTCAATCTGGAAAATGGTGCCCACGGGGAAGACGGACCAATCTGCTGCCGCGCTACGGACGGTGCCATAT
>JAGKWZ010000288.1 GCA_021151605.1 Verrucomicrobiaceae bacterium | reverse complement strand
ATCATGGACCGGTGGCTCGTTGGGGCAGTTCCGCATCGCCTGCGCTTACTTCGCCAGTCGTGGGCTCGTTTGTGCCACGTCAGAATATCAGATGCTTAGCGCTGCCGATGCAAAAAAACTACCCGCAGGCGAAACACGCAAGCGCGTGTGCGTCACCGACGCCAAAAGCGCCATCCGCTGGTTCAAGCAGCACGCAGACGAGTTTGGCATCGACCCGCAGCGCATCATCACCGGCGGCGGCAGCGCAGGCGGACACATCAGCGCCCTCGCCACGATGAATCCCGGTCTGAACGACCCCGCCGACCCGAAGGACATCGACACCAGCGTTGTCGCCTACCTTTGGTTCAATCCCGCCTTCGCCACCGATGACGACAAAGACCCCGAGATCGACATCCTCCGCCATCTGAAGGCCGATCTCCCACCCGCGATCGCTTTCTTCGGCGACAAAGACCCATGGAAAAAAGGCTGGGACACCGCCCACGCGAAATGGAAGTCCCTCGGCACCCAAACCATCGACCTCCAGATCGCCCCCGGCCAGTCGCACAGCTTCTTCAACAGCGGCCCTTGGCAAACGGTCACCCTCATCGCCGCCGACCGCTTCCTGGTGAAAAACGGCCTCCTCACTGGCGAACCAACGAAGACGATGCCTGCGAGTGGAGAGAAGCTCGTGCCGGAGAGTGTGAAGCCGTAAGGCATCAGGGCGGCAAAATCGTAGGATTTTAGTCTCTGGGGTTGCCAAAAGTTTGCCGCCTGCCCTAAATTCCAGCGAATGCTTTCTTGGCTCAAAAAACTCAGTTCAACTGCCGCTCATTGGAAAAAATCTGGCTATCCCCTCGGGGAGCTGGAATGGCTCGAGAAAGACTTCAAGCCGTTGGACTCGCTTACCGCAGGTGTGTGCGAGCGGATCATGCAGTTCATTGCTACGGGAACGGAGGAGGAGGTGCTGGCAACTTTGGCTGGAATGCGGGCGGCGAGCGGTGGGATCGCTCTGCGATGCAGAAGTGATGGAGGAAGGGCGATACCGGATCGTGACCGTTTCTTCGAGCAGACGACGATTCTTGACCCCGTCTTCCATCTGCGGCTTGCCCTTGTTTATGAGGCTGCCACGCAGTTCTATGTGGCAGGTGGACGTGGTCGTGTGGACGTCGCTCCCGGTTTAAAGGGGGGAGCCGAGTTTTTGGACGCCTATCTCTGGGAGGCTCTTCGGGTCGATGCCAATGTCTATCCAAAGAAGCCTTTGCCATCGAGATTGTCGGCGGTTGAGATCGAAAAGATGCTGGAACTCCATGGCAATCCAACATCCTGGCTGGTGCGGGGTGCCTTGGTGATTGATGTGACGAAATGGGGTTACGGGGCAAACAGCAGCGGGATTATTCCTGCGGTCACGGGGTTTCATGACTCGCTCGTGCGGCATCTGGGCATGGTCCGCGAGTGCCTGAATCAAAGTGATCACCGTGCCAAGGTCCATGCGATTGAGGTGCTGCATAAGGCGAAGTTTTCGCCCGATCACTGCGCGGATGCAGCAGCGCAACTGGCAGTGAGCACGGCTAAAGGCGTGCGGGATTCGGCGGAGGCTTGGATCATGCTCGATCCAGCGGCGGTGCTGCCTGAGATGAAGCGCATCGCTGTCGATGCGGGACCGACGGAGCGCTTCCAGGCGGTGAAATGGATTCACAAACATGGCGGAGAGACCGGGCGCGCCTTTCTCGCGGATCGTCTGCCAGCGGAGAAGTCCGCGAAGGTGCTGGAGTTGATCGAAGGATGTCTCAATCCTCAGGCTCAGGCAGATATGGCTGCAGCACCCGAAGCGGCGGCACTACCGCCTCTTCCGCCGGTGCCGGATTTGTTTGCCGAGCAGGCGCTCGATGAGTCTGTCCTCGAAGGTCTGCGTGCAGTGGTGGCAAAAGCGAATGCTGAGTGGCTGCGGGAGTGGGAAAAGCAGCAGGGCCAGAAGTGGGCACCGAAAGCACCCACGCAGTTGCCTGATGGCACGGCGGAGGAATGGTTCAGTTTATTGCAGACGCTCCAGTCCGGCATTCAGCCGCAGCACACGGTTCAAGGCGGACGGTTTTACCCGCGCCCTTGTTTGGTCGAGTTCGCCGCGCATCCGAAGTTCAAGCTGGTGCATGTCGCCCGCTGGGCGGCCATTTTGAACCGTGATCTATTCAATAAGGGGCGCGTGTGGTTCGGAGCAGGCACCCAGTGTTTCGAGGCTTGGATGCAAAAGCATGGTCCCATCGATTATCGGCATCTGGCGGCCATCTGCGAGAAGCTGCGCTTTCAGACGGACTGGATCGCGAGGCTTTGGTTTGGCGTGAGCGGCTGGGCCGGAAGTGAGTTCGTGCAACAAACCGGCGATCATGTGTGGCCCTACTTTGCGGAACGAATGAGTCTTTTGGAGAAGGCGCTTGGCTGGATGCCATCCGACGAGGATTTCATGATCAAATACATGGAGTCCACGTTCAAAGCGAACGCCTGGCGTGCGCTCGCCACCTTCCCGGTGCCGCCGCCGTCGTTCCTCGACCGCATGTGGGAGGTGGCTCTGGGATCGGCCAAGAATGAGCGAGCCTTGGCGCAGGCCGCGCTGAAGAATGCGCCGAATCGCGAGAGCCGCCTCGCGGCGGCGTTGGCCTCCGGACAGCAGGAGCAGCGCAGCATCGCGGCGGATTGGATTGGTCGTCTTGGACTCACGGCAATTATCCCGGCGCTTCGCATGGCGATTGCCAAAGAGAAGCATGATACGCCCAAAGCGGCGATGATCGGTGCTCTGGAGCGTCTCGGCGTGCCTCCCGATGAGTTTTTGGACCGTGCGTCCTTGCTAAAAGACGCACGCAAGATCACCGCGAAGCCGCCACCTGCGGCGATGGCCTGGTTTCCGCTCGCGCAACTGCCTGTGGTGCATTGGAGCGACAACGGCGCTGCGGTGGAGCCGGAGATTCTTCACGCCTGGCTCATTCAGGCCTGCAAACTCAAGCTGGCAGAACCGAATGCGCTGGTGCGTCGATACGCGGCCAGTTTTGTGCCGGAGGAGCGCGAGACCTTGGGGCAGTTCATCCTGGATGCCTGGATGGCGGAGGACGTAATGCCGCATCCACGACCCGTCGCCGAAGCAAACGCCATGGCCTATGCTCAGTCGCTTTTTCAGCAAGCGCAGCAATACCCCCAGTATTACCAAAGTCATGTTGGCATGACCGTGGAGCAGATCTATGCGCGCACGCTACCGTCTGCGTTAGAAACACCACGCGGCTCGGCGAATGACTCGAAGGGTCTCCTTGCCATTGCGGCAGCTTGTGTTGGTGCGGGGGCGGCGCAGCCTGTGGCCCGCTACTTGAAGAAGTGGTATGGCACCCGCGTGCATCAGGCACGGGCGCTGCTCCAGATGCTGGCATGCGTGGATCACCCGTCGGCCACGCAGACCTTGCTGGCCGTGGGCACACGCTTCCGCACCAAGAGCCTGCAAGAGGAGGCCACCAAACTCGCTCAGGCCATCGCCGAGCGAAAAGGATGGTCGCTTGCCGAGCTGGCGGATCGCACCATTCCTAGCGCGGGGCTCGATGACGAGGGCGTGCTGTCACTCGACTTCGGTCCACGCCAGTTCAGTGCGCGGCTGGATGCGGCGATGAACCTTGTTTTACTCGATCCTGAGGGCAAAGCGATCAAGACGCTGCCTGATCCGCGAAAGGATGACGACGCTGAGAAAGCCGCCGCTGCGAAGAAGCAACTCGCCGCCACACGCAAGGAACTGAAACAGGTGATCGACCAGCAGCGCATCAACTTCTACGAGGCCATGTGCGTGCAGCGCACCTGGCGGTTCGAGGATTGGCAGCCCTTCTTGTGTCTCCACCCCATTGTTCGTCATTTCTGCCAGCGCTTGGTATGGAATGCACAGCGTCTTGAGCAGGTGCTGCACTTCAGGCCACTCGCCGACGGTAGCTTCACCGATGTGGAGGACAATCCGGTCACGCTGGAGGCTGCGGATGTGGTTTCTCTCGCGCATCAGACCACATTGCCGAGTGATGCCGCGAAAGCCTGGCTCCAGCACCTCAGCGATTACGAGGTCGCACCGCTGTTTGACCAGTTTGGCCGCAGCGCCCCGGAAATGACACCGGAGACGAAGAAGCAGCGCGAGTTGAAGGACTTTGAAGGCTGGATGAGCGACACCTTCAAAATCCGTGGCCGCGCCACCAAGCTCGGCTACACCCGTGGCCCCACGGGCGATGGCGGTTGGTTCAACGAATACATCAAACGCTTCCCCACCACCGGCCTCGTGGCCGTGATCGAGTTCACCGGTAGCAGTTTGCCGGAGGAGCAGATTCCAGCCGCGCTGACCAAGCTCACCTTCCGCCGCGACAACGGTACCCAATCCAGCCCCGACCTCCCTCTCAGCGAAGTCCCCTCCGTGCTCCTCACCGAGTGCTGGAACGACTACCGCCAGATCGCCGCCGAAGGCAGCGGCTATGATCCCGAGTGGGAGAAGAAGGGACTCATGTAATCATCCATCACATCACCCAACCATACCAAATCATGTCCAAGATCCTCGAAGTCATCGACTCGCTCGCGAAAAACGTCTATTTCAAGCACTGGCAGAACCCGGCCATCAAAAGATTCATCGAAACGGGTGATGAAGCTCTGCTATCAAGCATTCCACCCATGCAAAACGCGGGCGCTTGGGAGCTGAACAGAGCCATGCCGACCATCGATGAATGGACTCCGGAGGCCGGTCGAGTCCTCCAGCTTTCTCATGCCAAAGGACTCACCTCGCTGCTCGATTCATGGCTTGCAGGGTTTGCCAGATATAGCAGCGCCAATTGGGGTAATTTGGGCAGAGCCTTGGACCTTCTGCACAAAGCGGGACTCCCCGATTCGGACATTCGAAAGCTGCTCATGGACTGCCACACATGGGATGCGAAGCAGCGAAAGCCAACGCCAGCCGGTGAGTTGGTGCTTCATGCCACCGACGACGAGATCCGAGAGGGGATGAAACGCTCTTCCTGCGGTGACTACGAACTACCGGCGCTCCTGGCTTATGCCCAGCCAGACAGACTCGACGCGATGATGGCCCAAGGGCTGAAGTTTAGGTATGAAACCACGACATATGGCTTTATCGCCCGAGCCAATCCAGCCCGTTTCGCCAAGAAAGCCTTTGAGGTCTGCCGGACTCGGGAGAAGGCCGGAGATCGCATTGGCCTCGCCATTCAGCTCGTTGAAGCCGACCACGCGGCCTACATTGATTACGCCTGCCAGGAGGTTCGCGCATTCCACGCTCGAGACTTTGCCGAGGATGATGTGACAGGCCGTGTCTGTGCCGAGTTCATGTTGAAGCACAAGTTGCCTGATGCCTTAGAGCTGATTTGCAAATGGATGGCAGGCTACCAACTGCCGAATCCTTGGAACGCGCCGTTTCAACGCGAGATGATTCTGAAGAACGCCAAGGAAAGCCACCCGGAGATGGTGCTGTCGATGGCGCAGGCTTGTGCACGCTGCCGCCCCTCTAACGTGATCCTCCTCGGTCTGAAGTGGTGGCGAGAAGAGGGCATCGGCGACTCCTCAGATGCCTATCACGAAGCTGTGAAGAGGCTTTTGACTCATACAGACCCAGCGGCTGTTGTTTCGGGTGTTTCCGAGGCGCGGGCGTTTGACCTTTCGCGAACGCAAAATGACCTTTGGCCGCTCATGCAGCACAAATCCCGTCCGGTGCGTGGTGCGGCGGCGCGTGCGCTGGCGGGATTGGGCTATGGGGATGCCTCGGAGAAGGCCCTGAAACTGCTGGAGCACAAGAAGGCGGAGGTGCGGCAGGCGGCGGTGATGTTGCTGAGCCAGACGGCGGCGTCTGAGGCGATGAAGGACCTCAAGCAGCGCCTGGATGTCGAAGAGAACGACGATGTGCGGGACGACATCCTGCTCGCTCTTGAGCGAGCTGGAAGCGGAGCCGCCCTCTCACCCGAAGAGCAGCAGGCCCGGATCGCCAAAACGCTTTCCAAGGCCAAGACAGCACCTGCGGCTTGGATCAAAGCCGAAGCGCTGAGCTTCGCGCGGCGTGATGGCTCTGCACTTTCTGCCGATGAGGTGCTTTACCTGCTCATTCGCCAGTCACGCTGCAAAGAGATGCGGGCCGACTTGGAAGCGAAGCCGCTCTACACCTTGCTCGACCGCGCAGCCTGTGCGGACAGTGCTTTGGCGCTGCTCCAGGCGTTCCTCGGCAGCCCGCAGGATGCCGCAGATCGCTGGACGATGGTGGTGGCGGCTTTGACCGGCGATGATCGACTCGTACCCGTGCTGCGAAAGGCCATCCTCGACTGGGCGGACAAGAGCCGTGGCAAACTGGCGGAATACGCCGCCCAGGCCCTGGCGCTGCTCGGCACGGAGGCCGCACTGATGGTGGTGGACAGTCTCAGTGTGCGTTTCCGCAGCAAGAACAAGAACATCGGCCAGGCCGCTGCGGATGCCTTTGCCTCTGCCGCTGAAGCGAGAGGTGTCACTGTCGAGGAACTCGGCGATCTCGTCGTCCCCTGGCTCGGATTCGAGCCTGGGAAGCCGCGCCTCATCGAAACCTCCAAGGGACAGGTCGAAGCGCGAATCGATGCAGAACTCAAGCTCGCCTTCCGCGATGTGAAAACAGGCAAAGCGATGTCCAAGCTCCCCGCCGGTGCCTCCGCCGAGGTGCAGGCAGAGTTCAAGACGCTCGCCGCCACGCTCAAGGAAGCCGTCAAAGCCCAGATGCTCCGCATTGAGACGTTGCTCGTGCGCCAGTTCCGCTGGCCGGTGAATCGCTGGCAGCAGCTTTACCTCACGCATCCCTTGCTGCGTCCCTTCACCCAGCGCCTCGTCTGGGGCTGGCGTGATGCCGCAGGCGAGCTGCGCATCACCTTCCGTGCTCTCGATGACGCTAGCCTCAGCGATGTCGAGGACAATGCTGTCACTCTGCCCGACGAAGGAAGCGTGAGCCTCGTGCATCCGCTGGATTTGAGTGATGAAGCCCGCGCAGCATGGATTCAGCATCTCGTGGACTACGATGTTTTGCCGCCCTTTGCCCAGCTCGACCGTCCGGTCATCCGCTGCAAGCCGGAGGAGGCCAGCATCAAGTTTGGCAAGCAAGTCGAGGGCTCCGATGTGAATGCGATGACCTTCCGCAGCCGTGCTGAAAAGCTCGGATGGTCACGCGGCTCCGTTTGTGACGCCGGTTGCGTGACGGCGTATCGCAAAATCTACTCCGGAGCCGGTGTGGAGGCCTTCTTGGGTCTCGAGGGCATGTATGTCGGCATCGGCATGGATGAGTCCATCAAGCTCGGAGACGTGTGTTTTGTCAAAACGGGCAGCGTGCAAGTCGGCAGCTACGTGTATGACGAGCCCTCGAAGGAAGACGATCCTCGTCTTATCGCC
>JAGKWZ010000037.1 GCA_021151605.1 Verrucomicrobiaceae bacterium | reverse complement strand
CGATCAAGCCGTGGCCGACTACGTCCGCAGCTACCGCACCGCCACCGATCCGATGCCCCCCGATGCCACCAGCGTCTTCAACGACGAAACGCCCACCCGCATCAACCGCAGCATCTCCCACAGCTTCGTCCTCGCGCCGAAGGTCAGTCCCCCCATCGAAGTCGCCAACGTCGCCCCCGGCCAGGTCGGCCTCCGCTGGAACGCCATCCCGAACAAACCGTATCAAATCCAATGGAGCACCGATTTGATCACCTGGACCACCATCGACACGCTCACCTTCACCAACACGAACACCAACGCGACCTACACCGACAACCTCCCTGCGCGTGTGAATGGGCTAAGGGCGTTTTATCGGGTCATGTGGAATCCGTGAAGAGGCCTTTCGATCTGGACGGTCGAGGTTTAACTGTCCAGGAAGCACCTTGACATCGATTTGATGGAGCCGGACAATCTCCGGCATGACAAAGACCCAAATCCAAGTCCCCGAGGAACTATTTCGCGAACTCCGCCACTTCGCAAAGCAGCGTGAGTGGTCCTTGGCGGAAACCTTCCGCCGAGGGGCTGAGCTTTTGCTTCAGGTCTATCCGGAGCCGCCACCAGCCGACAAGGCAGAATGGACGCCGCCCACCTCCAGCAAGATCGGCTGGAAAGGCTTGAGCGCGGCTCAGCTTCGCGATGCTGCCTTTGCCGATTCCGATCCTCGCCTCGCCTGATCCGTCCACCCCGCTTTCATGCTCTCCATCGACGCCAACATCCTCCTCTACGCCTACAGCGAGGCCGCGCCCGAGCATGATCGTGCTCTCGCATTCATCGCCGCCCAGTCGAGAAACAAGATTGTGGCTCTCAGCGAGTTTGTGCTCACCGAGTTCTACTTGCTGCTTCGCAATCCTGTCGTGCTGAAGAAGCCATTATCAGCCCAGGACGCCGTGCAGGTCATTCAAAGCTATCGCCAGCACCCCATCTGGAAGACCCTCGGCTTTCCGCCCACCAGCCGTGAGATCCACACCGATCTCTGGCAGCAAGCCGCCACGCCCGGCATCGCCCGGCGCCGCATCTACGACACCCGCACCGCCCTTTGCCTCCGCGCCTTCGGCGTCACCGAGTTCGCCACAGCGAACGTGAAGGACTTCGACGGGTTTGGGTTCAAGAAGGTGTGGAATCCCCTTTCGACCAAATGAGGCATTCCATCTAGGTTATATGCTTTCCAAAGAAGATTTTGAATGCCATCTCTCCCAGCACATCAAGGCTTGGAATCCCTACAAGAAGCCTAAATCGGTTCACCCTGCTTTGTCCTTAACATTGGAGCAGCAGCGGCAGATTCTCGAAGCGGCGATGGTGCTTCCTGAAAAGGTCGCAACAGAACGAATGCATTCTCAAAGCAGCCTTGCAGGAGTCTTGTTTGGCGCAGGTGTGCCCGTCGATGACGATTTACTGGTATCGTGGCTGCAGCGACATGCCGATTTCCATTCGTTCATAGCGCTTCCGTTAGAGGGGCTGGTTACATGGATTGAGCACCGGCAATCATCCAACCCATTATCGATCCGACTGCTCACCTGCCTGAGAACGCATCATCCCAAGATATCCAAACGAGCTACGGACAAGAATCACCGTAGCCTCATGCATCGAATGGCTGTGGCTCTTGGCTTGATCAGTGGCGATGTCATTCCTGGCCCCAAAGACGCATGGACTGCGAAAGCTCTCGCATGGCGTGACTCACTTCCCGACGAGAACAAGCAGACATGGGAGTCTTTGCTGAAGCTCGCCAGTGCTCAAAAATCCTCCAGCCCATCCCAATCCTTTCTCAAGAGCGCAGGAGACTTGGCGACCGCTTTACCCCAGTTCAGCATGATCATGCGCGACATTCTGGAAGCGTTGGGACGAGATGGCCCCGTCGGTGTCACCTGGCGAGGTTACCCGTCGTCGATGAAGAATCTGCTGGATGAAGACTACACGGACCTTTTGAGGCCTCTGATTTGGCTTTGTGCTCCCTATCCTGATCTGACCGATTCGCTTCGTGATGCTTCCGCACGTTGTTTCACCAAGATCAAAAATATCGGCCCCCTGTGTGCCAAAATTGCAGCAGCTTGTGCTGACACACTGAGTCGCCAAGGGGTGGAAGCGGCAACACCATCGCTCTCAAATCTCCAGGGTGCCGTGAAACACAAATCTACGCGAAAAGCGCTGACCAAGGCAATGACTGCTGTCGCCGCCAGGGCAGGCACCGAATGGAGCGAACTTGAAGAAACGCATGTGCCCGATCACGGCTTCACACAAGGTCATCGAATCGGATCGTTGACCGCTAAGCTCGCATGGTCGCATTCTGGCACACCTGAACTCTTGTGGCATCAAGATGGGGCTGAACCCCAGAGGTCCGTTCCAATCGAAGTTCAAAAGAACCACTCTGATAAGCTCAAGGAAACCAAACTCCTCCTCCGTAACGTCAAGAAGACTCACCGATCCCAAGTCTTACGCCTTGAGAAGCTGATGTGTGAAGGTCGCGATCTGCCATATGAGATGTGGCTGGAACACTACTGTGATCATCCCATCGTGGGCGCATTGACTCGTCGCCTCCTTTGGAGGTTTGGCACTGATCTGGTTTGGCTGGGGCAGACTTTAGATAGTAGAGTCACCCTGACGCTCGATGGGCGCTCTATCGTTGGCTCTAGTGGAATGAGTATCCGCCTATGGCATCCAGCGGAACTCAATAACGATGAGCATGAACAATGGCAAAGGTGGGCGCTTAAAAATCGCCTCATACAGCCCTTCCAGCAGGTGCTGCGAGAGGTTCATCGTCCTGAAGACTCTCCGTCTGAGACAGACGACCGTCGCTACCACAATGAACTTCTTCACCAAGGGGCTTTCGCGGCTCTGTGCCGTGAGAGAGGGTGGCTTTATAGCTTCCACGGAAGTCCCGAGCAGTTTAGCCCCTGCATTCACTACCCACGGTTAAACCTGCGTGCGGTTATGACTGTCAGCGAAGAGCCAGACACTCAGGGCAGACCCATCATCTGGCTCAAGATTGCTGCCATCAAGTTCTACCGGGCCAACAGCATTGTGCCCTTACGTTTGGTGCCTGCCGTGATTTATAGCGAGGTCATGAGAGACATCGGTTTGTTTGTCGCTGCGAGCAAAGCAACCAACGACTCGGGCTGGCGTGACACCATTCCGAACGAAGAGATGAGTGAGTAGATCTCAGCATTGGATCTCGCACAGATTCAGCGCACCACCGAGTTTGGCGATTTCAACGATCTGTGGTGAGCTGAATCTGTGGGAACCTCATCAAGGCGCTTCCAAATAGATTCCCCAACGTGAGTGAATTTGCGAAATAACTCCTCACGCCTTGACCAACGTATTCGCTTTCCGCCACTTCTAGCTGGAGAGGTTGAGTTCGCCGGTGTTGGTTTTGGGGCACCAGGAGCCGTCGGTAATCCAGGATTCGGCGGGGCTGGCGTTGCAGATGCCGAAGTTGCCGTTGAAGGCGACGAGGTCAGCGGCGTTCACGCCATCGTCGAGGAGCGGGAGCACGACGAGCTCGGTGGCGCGGATGAGGCGGAGCGTTTTCGGGTCCACCTGCGCCACCCAGAGCGGCGCGCGCCAGCGGATGCCCCCAACCGCATCAACCGCAGCATCTCCCACAGCTTCGTCCTCGCGCCCAAGATCAGCCCCCCCATCGAAGTCGCCAACGTCGCCCCCGGCCAAGTCGGCCTCCGCTGGAACGCCATCCCCAACAAACCGTATCAAATCCAGTGGAGCACCGATTTGATCACCTGGACCACCATCGACACCCTCACCTTCACCAACACGAACACCAACGCCACCTACACCGACAACCTGCCTGCGCGTGTGAATGGCCAAAGGGCGTTTTATCGCGTGGTGTGGACGCCGTGAGAGCCTTGCAGGCTTCAGCCCGCAAGGAAGGCCCCATGACTATGCCTCGCCAGGATACTCTCCTGGCAGGCGAAGTTTGCTGGCTGGGGCGGGGTTGCGGACTGGCTCAGCAAGCAGCGGACAGTCCCAGGATGCCGGAATTCAACCGCAGGCAGACGAGGCTATGGCCATTCACTGGGAAGACTTCGCCGCCATGGATGGGGATAATGTCGGAGGCGAAAGAGGGAATGGTTGAGGTATCGAAGACGAGACTCCAAGTGCAGGCTTTCGTGCCGGGCAGGATGAAGTCGGTGGCGAGTGTGCCCCGGTTGAACAGGAGAACCATGGGCGGCTTGCCTGAAATCAAGGCACCGAAGGTGGTGCGGGATGAGTCGTGCCATTCGTGGTGGCAGAGCAGGCTGCCATTGCCCTCCAGCCAGGCGACATCCGGCAGTCCAGTGACAGGGCTCCATTGACCATCAAAGAACTCGGTGCGGCGGAACTCAGGATGCTCGCGGCGCAGGGCGAGGATGCTCCGCGTGAAGTTCAGCATCTCGGTGTCGCAGGTGCTCCAGTCGATCCAACTGAGTTCGTTGTCCTGGCAGTAGGCATTGTTGTTGCCTTTTTGAGTGCGGCCTCGTTCGTCACCGGCGGTGATGAAAGGGACGCCGATAGAGGTGACGAGTGTCCCGATGAGGCTGCGGCGGAGTCGGGCGCGGAGTTTGTTTACCCGGGCATCACTGGTTGGGCCTTCGACACCGCAACTGATGCTGTGATTGTGGTTGTCACCATCGCGGTTGTCTTCGGCGTTGGCTTCGTTGTGTTTGCTGGCGTAGCTGACGAGGTCCAGCAGCGTGAAGCCATCGTGGCTGGTGATGAAATTGACGCTGCTCAAAGCTGGGCGCTGGGCTCCACCGTAGATGTCCTGGCTGCCGCAGAAGCGCTTGGCGAACTCGGCGGTGCTGCCTTCTTCGCCTGACCAGAAGCGGCGGATGGTATCTCGATACTTGCCATTCAGTTCTCGCCAAGGTTCTGGGAATCCACCAACCTGATAACTGTCGAATCGCATGATGTCCCAGGGCTCGGCGATGAGTTTGACCTGTGACAGGACTGGGTCCTGAGACACGGCGGAGAGGAACTGGCAGTGTGCATTAAAGTTGTCCTTGTCATCCCGGGCGACTGTCACCGCCAGATCGAAGCGGAAGCCATCGACATGCATTTCGGTGACCCAGTAACGAAGGCTGTCTAGGATGAGGCGTAGCGCTGGAGGACTGGCCGAGTCCACGGCATTGCCACAGCCGGTCACGTTGATGTAGTGTGAGCCGTGTTCGTTGAAATCGTGACGGTAGTAGAGGCGGTCATCCAGACCTCGGAAGGAGATCGTGGCGCCGCGTTCATCACCTTCGCCTGTGTGGTTGTACACGACATCCATGATGACTTCCAAGCCTGCGGCGTGCAGTGCTTTGACCATGTCTTTGAACTCACGCACCTGTGCCTCAGGATCGCTGGTGGCGGCGTATTCGCTGTGTGGGGCGAAGAATCCGATTGTGTTGTAACCCCAGTAGTTGGTCAGGCCGCGTTCGAGGAGGAATTGATCATCGAGATGCTGGTGGACGGGCAGCAATTGCAGCGCGGTGATGCCGAGATCTTTGATGTAGGAGATCACGGCTGGATGCGCTAGCCCGGCGTAGGTGCCACGCAGCTCGGCTGGAACCTCGGGGTGGGTTTGGGTGAAGCCTTTGACGTGCAGTTCGTAGAGCACCGTGTCACGCCAGGAGGTATGCGGAGGTCGGTCGTCGCCCCAGTCGTAACTGCCATCAATGACGGCAGATTTCAGCGCTTCGGGGCCGTTATCATGCGCTCCAGGAAAGAAGCATGGACCTTGCGGGCCGAGCATGGAGGCGCGGCCTTCTGCTTTGCCGACAATGGCGCGTGCATAGGGATCGAGCAGGAGCTTGTTTGGATTGAAACGCAGGGCGCTTTTCGGCATCCACGGGCCGTGGGCGCGGTAGCCGTAGAGTGCACCTTTTTTGAGGCCGGGGACAAAGACATGCCAGAGGTCACGTTCGCCACGAGCCATGCGCGCACGGGCGGTTTCTTGAGACGGCTGGGCGGGGTCGTAAAGGCAGAGGTCCAGCGCTGTCGCATGTCGTGAGAATACGGTGAAGTGCACACCTCCTGGCGTGAGGTGAGTGCCCGGCGTGGTAGCAAAACTGGCTGGATCGAGAGACATTCAGACTTCTCCATGAAGCAGGAGACACGCCGATGCACGAACGATTTCGGCCTGCGGCTTGTTCTGTCCGTCACATTCGGGTACTCGAGACTACTTTTTGGTGATCTTTACATTCACGTAAGTCATGGTGATTCAACTTTTGGCCTGAAGCTGGGATTCGAGTTCGGCGATCCGCGCTTTGAGCGGAGCGACGGCTATTTGGATCTCGTCAGCGGTGAAGCGTGGGGTGATGAACTTCGGACAATTCCAGTCGTAGGACAAAACGTCGATCACAAAGATGCGCTCCACCTTGGCCGCGTGACCGCCGGGTGGTGCGATCTTAGCGACGAGCTCGGGATGCTCGCGAGCATCGAGCACCTTTGCGTGCCCGAGGATCTTCAGCCGCTCGCGTGCAGGGTAATCCATGAGGAAGAGGTTCACGCGGTCATTTGTCGCGAGGCTGCCGACGCTGATCATCTGTCGGTTGCCACCGTGATCGGCAAACATGAGTTGGTTTGCCCCAGTGACCTTGAGGAAGCCTCTCGTGCCGCCACGATGCTGGAGGTAAGGCCAGCCGTTCTCGGTGACGGTGGCCATGTAAAACGAGTCGCGTTGGGAGATGAACTCCATCTCACCAGCGGTGAAAGCATCCGGCTCCGGCGTCACATCGAACGCTGGGTAAGTGCGGCCATAGTAGTGCCGCTCGGCGGCAAAGACCGCAGGCGTGAGGACGGTGTGCATGAAACGATCAGCCATGGCGAGGTGGAGTGAAGTTTGGATTTAAGCGACGCCGCCGAAGCTCACGTAGTCGTCGAGATCGAGGTAATCGAAGGTGCCGCGGAGGTCTTCGCGTGCGGGGTTGAGGCGCTTGATTTGATCGGTGAACCACTCGCGCATCTCGATGTCGTTGAAGGACACCGTCTCGGTCCAGTCGGACCACTGGCTGATCTCCAGCGTGGTGCGCTTGAGTGGTGCGTGTTCGTTGACCCACAGCAGCATGTCCCAGTCACCAGCGCCCGTTTTCACCTGAGCGAGCAAGGCCTCGGGCGTAAGCCCGGTGAAGCGGAAGAAGTGGCCGTCGTTCGGGTTGTTGTAGATGTAGTCGCCGTTCGTGCCAGCGAGTGTGG
This sequence comes from Verrucomicrobiaceae bacterium, assembly GCA_021151605.1. Lineage (GTDB taxonomy): Bacteria > Verrucomicrobiota > Verrucomicrobiia > Verrucomicrobiales > Verrucomicrobiaceae > Prosthecobacter. Next base: position 23,258 of record JAGKWZ010000037.1, on the reverse strand, counting down.
CGCGTGCTTTGTCGAGCAGGCGTGGAAGAATGGTATAGCCGCCGAGGCGGACTCGAGGACTGCGGGGCGGACGTTGAGTGAGGTTGGGTGCGTTCATGCCGAAGCATTTGTCGTCGAGGAACTGTTGTGCGGGTAATGCCGGTTCGACGTTGCGGCTATGCCGGATTTGCATAGCGGCAGAGCCCAAAAACCCGCACCACGATGGCGGTGCGGGTCTTTAGCCGGTGCATCAATCATTGGGCAGTCCAGCCACCATCGACCGTGAGGGTCGCACCTGTGATGAAGGAGTTGCCGAGCAAGGCAATCACAGCCTGGGAGACTTCCTCCGAGGTGCCGACGCGGCCCACGGGATGCTGGCTGGCAAGCCAGTCACGCTGCGGATTGTTCTCCGTGCTTTCGCCGACGAAGCGATTCACCATGGGCGTCTGGATCGCGCCGGGTGCCACGGCATTGACGCGCACCCCCTGCTTGGCGAACTCCAGCGCCGCAGTCTTGGTGAGGCCTTCAACGGCATGCTTGGAGGCAACATAGAGCGCCATGCCAGCCATCCCGATTTGACCCACCACGGAGGAGGTGTTCACGATGGCTCCACCGCCGGAGGCCAGGATCGCGGGCAGTTCATGCTTCATGCTTAGGAGCACGCCGAGCACATTGATGTCCATCGTCTGACGATAGTTCTCGACGGTCTGCTGATCAACGGTGAGGCCGGGGGTGCCTTCGACCCCTGCGTTGTTGAAGGCGAAGTGGAGTCCGCCGTAAGTCTTCACGGCGAAGTCCACCATCGCCTTCACCTCGGCCTCGTTGGTCGTGTCGGTTTTGACAAAGGCTGCGGTGCCGCCAGCAGCGACAATGGAAGCGACGACGGCCTCGCCCTCTTGCTGACGGCGGCCTGCGACGACGACTTTGGCGCGTAGCGTGGCGAGTTCATGAGCGACGGTGGCTCCGATGCCGCTGGTGGCTCCGGTGATGATGACGACTTTGTTTTGGAAGGTGTTTTTCATGAGGTCTGTGATGCGATTGTTGTTTGTTGTTTGATTCGTCAGCGGACGCTTGTTCGTGACGAGGCGATCATCGCGGACGCGGCCGGAGGTGCCCAATACCTTGATCCTTGCGCAGCGATGCTTTTCAGGCATGGCTCTACGCGCATGGAATTGCGACACCTGAGATACTTTGTCCGAGTGGCGGAGGATTTGAACTTCACCAAGGCGGCAGCAGCGCTGCGTGTCGCTCAGCCCGCACTCAGTAGACAGGTGCAGGACCTTGAAGACGAGATTGGCGTGGGCTTGCTGCTGCGAGGACCACGCGGTGTGACGCTCACTGCCGAGGGCAAACTATTCGCTTCAGAAGCAAAGCTGATCCTGGCCCATGCCGAGGCGGCTGTGGAAAATGTGAAGGCACTGGCCCGTGGAGAATACGGCACCTTGCAGGTCGGCTACGCACCGTCGCCCACGGTGGATATGCTTCCCCCTGCTCTGGCTGCATTTCGCAAAGCCGTGCCGCGGGTGACGGTGAACCTTCACGATCTGGCTGGTGATGAAATCGCCGCCGGACTTCGTCGGGGTGACCTCGAAATGGGCTTGATGGTGCGTCCTCTGAAAGCGAACGCCGAGGGCTTGATTTTCGAGCCCCTACTTCGGATTCCCCTCGCAGTGGCTTGCGCTCCCGATCACCCGCTCGCGAAGCTGCGGCGTGTGAAGATTCAACAGCTTCTGGACCATCCGCTGGTCGTGTTTCGCCGGGATGATTACTCGGACTATCATCACATGCTCGATGCGTTCTTCAGGGGGCACTCGGCCCCACGCATTGCCGTCGAGTGCGACAGCATGAGCAGTCTCGTCACAGAAGTAGCGGGAGGGCGCGGCATTGCTTTGGTATCGCGAATCGCTGAACGGGTGATTGGCACACGGCTGGCGTTTCGGGCGATCCAGGATACAGACTTGTTTCAGGAAGTGGGCCTTTGTCGGGCATTGAAAGGGGATGTGACCCCAGCGGGTGAAAATTTTTGCGACTATGTTCGTCAGGCAGCTAAGAAGGTGAAGATGTAGCACGGTACTGTTTCATTGGGGCGCATACAGTGGTCTATTCGACGTGTTGGTTCATAAACCGAGAGATGAGTGCGCCGATGGTGTTGGCATCCTCCTCCAGAGCGAAGTGTCCACTATCAAGCAGGTGCAGCTCTGCGTTCGGCAGATCTTTGAGGTAAGCACGCGCTCCGTCTTCAGTGAAGAAGGGATCGTTCTTGCCCCAGGTGATGAGCGTGGGCGGCTGATGCTTGCGGAAGTATTCCTGCCAGACCGCATACTGTGGCGGGTTGTTCTGGTAGTCGTGCATCAGCGAGAGTTGGATCAAGTCATTGCCCGGGCGATCCAGTAGCGCCTGATCATGTGTCCACGTGTCCGGACTGATGGCTTCGATGTTTCGTGCTCCATGGGTGTATTGGAACTTGGTCGTGCCGAGCGTTAGAAAGCCCCGAAGCGGAACCTCAGTTTTAGCGGTGCGGTCTTGCCAGAATGGCTTGAAGGTCTCGAAGGCAGCGCTGATGCCTTCGATGTAGGCATTGCCATTCTGCACGATGAGCGCACTGATCCAGTCAGGATGACGTGCGGCGATGCGCAAGCCGACAGGCGCTCCGAAGTCCTGAATATACAGGGCGAAACGCGTGAGGTTCAGCTTGATGAGGAAGGTCTCGATGACTCCTGCAAGGCGATCAAAAGTGTAGTCAAACTCGTTTGCAGATGGTGCGGAACTTTGGCCGTAGCCTGGGTAGTCTGGTGCGATGATGTGGAACTCATCAGCGAGCATGAGCATGAGATTTCTGAACATGTGTGAGGACGTCGGGAAGCCGTGCAGCAGCACCAGGGTGGGTTTGTCAGGTGAACCGGCTTCGCGGTAGAAGATGTCGAGACCGTTCACATTAAGCGTGCGATGGCGGACTGTGGGGAGCGTGATCATTGATTTGGCGAAAGTGGATGTTGTTCGACGAGTCCGACGATCCAAGTGATCGCCGGACTCGGGGAGGTGAGTGTCAGAAGACGAGCGTCTGGTAGCCGTCGGCGAGGAACTGACGCACGCTGGCGAGGCCGGGTGTGCTAGGGATCGCGTTGTCCTTAAGCTGAGGCAGATCGCAGGCTTCGACGCCCTCAGTGGCACCAAAGACTGCTGCGCAGCCGCACGAGGCACCGCGCACGACGTCACGCACTTCGTTGTAGAGTCCAAAGAAGGGGTGAATTGGGTTGCTCAACGCGGCTGGCCAGCGAGTGCCGGCACCGATGAAGACGATGGCCGTGTCGTCTCCCTGTTGCTTGCTTTCGAGAGCGAGGCTCAGGGCATTGAAGGCGCGACCGTTGGTGTCGTCCGTGTTGGCGTTGGCGTCTGCGATGATGATGATGGCGGTTTTCATGGAGTGGTGCGTTTGATGTCTGGGTTTGAATCGGCGTGTTTGCCGATGCGCTGATGATGTGACCTCCATGCAATCGCGGGTAATGCCGCTTCGACGTTGCAGGTATGCCGTTTGCACATAGCCTGCCCGTCATGATCGACCGCATCCGCGCTCTACTCACCGTGATCGAAGAAGGCAGTGTGAACCGCGCTGCGGTGCGCCTTCGCATCACGCAACCAGCGCTGAGTAGGCAGATTCAGGCGCTTGAAAACGAGATCGGCGGCAAGTTGCTCGAGCGCGAGACCAGCGGGGTGAAGCCAACGGGACTGGGCCATGCGCTAGTGAAGGCGATGCAGCCGCTGGTCGAAAGCTACGACAACACGATGGCGGATCTGCGTCGTCAGGCACGCGGTGAACGCTCCGAGCTGCGCGTGGGCTACCTCGGCTCCGCTGCGCAGAGTTTTCTCACGCCTGCGCTCGCAACGTTGCGCAAATCGCACCCCGCCGCACGTCTCAAGCTGCACGATCTCTCGCCGCGAGAGCAGATCGCCGCCCTGCGTAGTGGTGAACTCGATGTGGCGCTCATCGGTCAGGAAGGATTGGCCGCGGCCAAGGAGTTCCACAGCGCGAAGCTTTGCTCTCTCGGCGTGTGCGCCGCTTTGGCTGACAGTGATCCGCTTGCCACGAAGAATAGCATCGCGCTCAGAGACCTGAAGGGCCGCGATTTCATCGGCATCGACGAAGCCGAAATGCCTGGACGCAATCGCTGGATGACCGCGCTTTGCAAACCGGCTGGCTTCAAGCCAAGGTTCATCGCCATCGTGGACGGTCTGACGAATGTGCTGTCGCACGTCGTGTCCGAATCCGCCGTGACGCTCGTGCCCGCGTATTTTGCCAAGTCATCGCACCCCGGCGTCGCCTTTGTGCAGATCGGTGATCCGAAGGCGCAATGGGATTTCATCGTGCTTTGGCAGAAGGGCAGTTCGTCCGCTGCGGCACGAGCGCTCGTCGGCGCTTTGAAGCAGGTGGAGGTGGGGCAGGGGACCTAGCTCCGCGCCACTCCGTAATGACTTTTCGTGCCGCAAGGCTCCGACGGCGGCGTGCAACGCTCCGCGCCTCGCGCGCAAGCCTCGGAGCTTTGGGGGCAAGGCAAAAACCTTTGCGCACAAGGCAAAAAGGGTCGCGCGCAAGCCTCGGAGCCTTGCGAGCAAGCCAAAACCGTCGTGCACAAGGCAAAAAGGGTCGCGCGCAAGCCTCGGAGCCTTGCGGGCAAGGCAAAAACCTTTGCGCACAAGGCAAAAAGGGTCGTGCGCAAGCCTGGGAACCTTGCGAGCAAGCCAAAACCCTCGTGCACAAGGCAAAAAGGGTCGCGGTCGGCCTGACCTGCCGCTTGGCCGAAGGTGTTCAGGCAAAGCCTGCTGGCGTGATCGACAGAACCCGCCACTATCCCCGCCCATGCCGGACATCGTCCTCGCCACGCTCAACGCCAAATACATCCACGCCTCCTTCGGCCTTCGCTACCTCATGGCGAACCTCGGCGAGCTGCGGGATCGCGCTTGCATGGCGGAGTTCGTGATCAATCAGCAGCCGCTGGAGATCGTGGAGGCCATTCTTGCCAAAGAGCCGCGTATCGTTGGCTTCGGTGTCTATATTTGGAACGTCGAGCAAACCACCGAAGTCGTCGCCTTGCTCAAACGGATCCGCCCGGAGCTGATCGTCATCCTCGGCGGCCCGGAGGTGTCTTATGAGACGGAGGGCCAAGAGATCGTGGCCCTCGCCGATCATGTCATTACGGGCGAGGCGGATGTGAAGTTCGCGGAAGTGTGCCGGGAACTTCTGAGTGACACAGGCACTCCTGCCTGTGGTGTTTCAGAGGGCAGAGAGGAGTGTCTGCCTCACATTATCGCCGCCGAGCTTCCCGCTCTGAACCAGCTCGCCTCGCCCTACGAGCTCTACACGGATGAAGACCTCAAAAACCGCGTCATCTACGTCGAGGCCTCGCGCGGTTGCCCTTTCACCTGCGAGTTCTGCCTCTCCTCGCTCGACATCCCTGTCCGCGCCTTTGCCACGGACGCCTTTTTGGCCTCCATGCAGCGGCTGCTGGATCGCGGGGCCACGCAATTCAAGTTTGTGGATCGCACCTTCAATCTGCACCTACCCACGAGCACAGCGATTTTGCAGTTCTTCCTAGATCGCTGGCGTGAGGGGCTGTTTTTGCACTTCGAGATGGTGCCAGATCGTCTGCCGGAGCAGTTGCGTGGCCTCATTCGGCAGTTTCCAGCCGGTGCCGTGCAGTTTGAGGTTGGCATTCAGACCTTTGATGATGCCACCTCGAAAAACATCAGCCGCCGGCAGAACCTCGACCGCCTCGCGGACAACTTCCGCTTCCTCCGCGAAGAAACGGGTGTCCACATCCACGCCGATCTCATCGTCGGCCTGCCCGGCGAAGGCATCGAAAGTTTCGGGCGTGGCTTTGATCGCCTGGTCCGTCTCGGGCCGCAGGAAATCCAAATCGGAATCCTCAAGCGCCTGCGCGGCACGCCCATCGTTCGGCATGACGACGAGTATCGCATGATCTACGCGCCGCATCCGCCCTACGAGATCCTTTCTACGCGGGACATACCCTTTGAGCAAATGCAGCGCATGCGCCGCTTCGCGCGGTATTGGGACATCGTCGCCAATAGCGGCCATTTCACCGCCACGCTGAAGCTTTTGTGGCAAAGCGCCGAATCGCCCTTCGCCGAGTTTTTGCGCTTCAGTGATTGGCTACACGCCAAACTCGGCCGCACGCATCAAATCGCCCTGCACGTCACCGCTCAGGCTCTTTTTGACTTCCTGGTCAATGAATCGGCACTGGATCGTGACCTTGTAGCCACCACACTCGAAGCCGACTGGCACCGCACTCCAAGTCGCGAGGCTTTGAACCTGCGCGGACATCACATGGCTGCCAAAACGATCGAAAAGCGCGCCAACCAACGTCAGGCCCGCCACACGCAGGAGGCGGCAGCGCGATCCGTTTGAGCAGACGCATTGTTTCACAGCCACCGCACGCTCCAGTCGAATAATTGGGAAATTGCCGCCTGATTTCGACCAGCTTTACACGTGGCAGCATTTGAGTCATGATTTGCGATTATGAGCGACGCCATTCTTGAATCCATGCTGCAATCTCCCATGCTGCCAGAACTCATTGAGCAGGCTCAGCGTGCTTTCGCGCGTGAACAGAAGCTGCGGCGGAAGTTTTATGCGGACATCACGCCGGAACATAAATGGGAGTTCATCCAGGGGGAGGTCATCATGCATTCGCCTGCGCAGAACCGGCATCTGCTCGCAACGCAGCACTTTTTCAGCCTGTTGGATGCTTTTGTGAGGGTGAAGCAAGCCGGAGCAGTGCGCGTGGAGAAAGCGATGACCTGCTTTCCCCGCAACGACTATGAACCTGATGTCATCTTTTTCGGCCCGGCCAAGGCAGCGATGATCGACCCTGACACGCTGAAGTTCCCCATTCCCGATCTCATCGTTGAGGTGCTGTCCCCTTCGACAGAGAAGCGGGACCGGGGCGTCAAGTTTCAGGATTATGCCCAGCATGGCGTGGCGGAGTACTGGATCATCGATCCCGTGGCTGAGACGGTGGAGTTGTATCGTCTGTCCGGCGATGAATACCCGCCTGTGGAAGTTCAGGCGGATGGGCTACTGAGCAGTGATGTGGTGCCGGGATTTTCGATCCCTGTGCGGGCGATCTTTGACGAAGAGGTCAATTCCCAGGTGATGCGCCAGATCTGGGCAGGGCAGTGAGGTGGCTGGTGTCAGCATCGTCACGGTGGTTTTGTTCATAACCCTTAAAGATTGTGAATAAATGGCTTGTCGGCTGCTCATGTTTTTGACAGCCTTCATTAAATCCGTGAGCCCATCACAAAAATCAGAACGTGGAACGGCAAACTTGGCACGCCATCAGCGCCAAGCGAGGGAAGGCCTCCTCCACTCACGGATCCAGAGCCCAACCACGGCCTCAGCATCAACACACCCAACCCAACCATGGACCGAGACGACCACACCTCCGCCACAGCCACCACGCTTTTCAGCCCTCTAGAAATTGGTCCCTCCCCTGTCATCCGCGCCGCCTCAGCCCCCCGAAAGCGAAAGTCTGTGTCCAGTCATCGACACTCTCCCACACCCGTTGGCACCAAGTCCTTTATTTTAGATACGAACGTCCTGCTCCACGACCCAGGCTGCATCAACAAGTTCGCCGAGCATAACGTCTGCATCCCAGTGGATGTCCTGAGCGAGCTAGACCGCTTCAAAAACGAGATGACCGAGCGCGGCGCGAATGCCCGTGAGGTGCATCGCACGCTGATGAAGATCTTTTCCGCGCCCGACGCCTCTGTGATGGATGGTGTCAAAACACCCGGCGGCGGCAAACTGCGCCTCGTGGCCTACGACCCTGATACGGCACGCGAAAACGCCAGCGTGCGTGAGTTTGAGCGCATCTTCCCCGGCAGTGAAAAGACCGACCACCGGATCATCGCCTGCGCGCTGCATCAGCGTGAGGTCGTGCAGCCGCCGGTCATCCTCGTCAGCAAAGACATCAACATGCAGCTCAAGGCCCGCGCTGTGGGGCTAGAGTGTGAGGATTACCTCAATGACAAGGTCGAGCCGCGTGAAGTCTCGAACTTCGAGATCTCTCGCATCAACGTCAGTGCGCACGAGTTGCAGCGCTACGCCAGCAGCGGACGGCTCACTCTGTCAGCCAACCGCCTCGGCGACCTCATGGCGAATGATTATGTCCTGCTCACCGCGGGCGACAAGGCGTCCATGCCTGCCAAAATGAATGCGCAGGGAGAACTCGTCCGCCTGCTGCACACGCCGGAGTCCATCAAGGTGGGCCAGGGCCGTGCTGTGAAGCCGATGAACCTCGGCCAAACCTGCTTCCTGGATGCGCTGCTCGATCCCGAGATCAGCCTCGTGACCTGCTACGGTCAGGCGGGCACGGGCAAGACGCTGCTCGCCGTGGCAGCAGGACTCTCCCAGGTCTTTGGCCGAACCTACAATGGCCTCACCGTCAGCCGACCCATCGTGGCGATGGGCCAGACCGTGGGCTTCCTGCCCGGATCTCTTCAGGAAAAGATGCGCCCCTGGCTCCAGCCCGTCTATGACGCGCTCGATCTGCTCATGCGTCCGGTGGAGAATCAGCAGGGCCCGCAGCGGAAGAAGAACCGCTTCCTGCCGGACAAACCCGCGACGCAGGAGATCGCCGCGCCCTATGATCCACTCATCCAGCAGGGCGTGATCGAGATCGAGGCGCTCTGCTACATCCGTGGTCGCAGCATCCCGGATCGTTTCTTCATCCTGGATGAAGCCCAGCAGCTCACCCCGCTGGAGGCGAAGACCGTCGTTACCCGCATGTCTCGCGGCTCCAAGCTCGTGCTCGTCGGCGATCCCGCCCAGATCGACAATCCGTATGTGGACAGCCGGAGCAACGGCCTCGTTTACACCCGCCAGCGGATGCGTGGCCAGCCCTTCGCCGCCCATGTGCCGCTCAGCAAAGGCGAGCGCAGCCCGCTGGCTGAGGCAGCTGCCAGACTGCTCTAGAGGTCACTTCTCCAGCAACGCCTTCGCCGCCAGGATGCCTGGCACATTGGCGAAGGCGTTGTCATCCATGAGGCGCTGGAGGAGTTTCTTGGCTCTCTCAGGCTGACCCTCTTTCCGGTAAAGCTCAGCCACATAAAGCATGGCCCGAGCTTGGTCTGTATTCACCTTGTAGAGGGACTCTGCATGCTCCAGCAGATCGATGGCCTCTGTCAGTTTCCCCTCACTGGCAGAGAGCAGCGCCGTCAGCTCCAGAATATGTGGTTTCTCCCGTGACTCGGCCAGATCTGTGAGTGCCCGTTTGAGCGCCAGACTGCCCTGATCCTGATGCTTCATGGCGATGCCCTGATACAGCGCATAATCCCGCCCCCTGCCGTCCTCCCCCAGGCTGGTGCCAGGACCACGGGCATAGGGACGGTAAAGCGGGTCCCCGCACACGACATTCATCCAAGACAGCACAGGAGTGGCATTCCACGCCGCCTCCCCCACGGTGTACCCTTCCAGCAGACGGCGATTCAGCACATCGAAGTGAACCGTGAGGCTGAGATAGGGCTCGAAAACATTGCCGAGGGCTACGGCGGCACCTTGTTTCAGCAGCGGCCCGACCCAGTGACGATCTGGCGAACGGATGGCCGCTGCGCTAAAGCTGTGCAGATGGCAGGCGATGGCGCCAGGCATGAACTTGAACGAAGGACTACCCACGGCCCCACTCACTGTGGCCGTATACCAGCCGTAATAGAAGGCGGTGTCCGGCAGCGGCCAGTGATCGGCGATCAGCGGCTCTTCTTTGTCGATATAGACAGGCACGCCGTGCTCCCTGAAAAGGATGGCGCTGCGGGTGAGCCAGTCTTCCCCTTCCTGATAAGCGCCCGTTTTCAGCGCCAGATCGATCACGGCACGTCCGCGTAGGCCCTCCTTCTCTGCCTGGAGCGCATCGTCGATCATCCGCCTCACGGTCGTGGCATCAGGCGCGTCCAGCCTGCCCACGAGCAGCATCCCCGGTGCCCCCTGATAAATCTGAAACCGCACCGCCTGATCGAAATAGGGGTTCCTCATCGCTCCCGCCAGTGCTGCACGGGGCATCCCCAGTGTGCAAAGCTCGCTGTCCACGCTGGCCTCATCCTCCTTTGAGGTGATCGGCTTTTCCTGCTCACGGCGGATCTGAAATGGCACGCCGCGCATGAGACACACGACGCGAACTCCGGACTCACCCACGAGCATGGCCTGCTTCTGCTTGGATGTTTCTGGGTCAGTCACCTCCGCCTGCGCCAGCTTCCACCAGCCGCGGCGGACAAAGGTCTCGAACAAGGGTTTGCGGATCAGTTTGTCATACTGCTCCCGCGAGATGCTGTCCTCGATCGGCAGTGGCAGGCCGATGAGGCGATCTTTGGGGATGTGGCGCTTCTCAGCGTAGTATTCCGCCAACTCCCGCGACTCAGCGTAGTCGGGATTGAAGACGACGACGGTCTCGCCCGGCAGATCAAGCGATGCCTGGGGCTCCTGAGCCCATGCTTTTGCGGAAAGAATGAGCCCGAAAGCAAGCAGTCTGCGAATCATGGAGTCACCTCCCAGGTCAGTTCCATACCATCATAGGCGATGCGCACCCCTGGTGGCAGCTTTGGCTCCTCCCGTGAGTGCATGATCTCACACTGGATGTGCGTGAAGAAAGTGCGCCCCGGTTTCACCTGCTCTTGCACGGCGAGTGCTTCCTGGAAGTTCATGTGCGTCATGTGTTCTGTATGGCGGAGCGCATCAATGATCAGCGTGTCCACACCTTCGAGCAGCGCCAGAGACTCGGGCCAGAGCACCTTCGCATCTGGGATATAGGCGCACAGTTTGCGCCCGTGGCGCGTGAAGAGATAGCCGATGCACTCCACCTTCCCATGAGTGACAGGGAGCGGCGTCACCAGCGTCTCCCCGAGGTGAAAAGGCCCGTGAATAGGCTTCGAAAAAGGCTTCAGGTAGCCGCGATAACGGTTCTCCCCGTTAAAGGCGTAATTAAACATCCGCTCCAGCACCTCCAGGCAGGAAGGCAGCGCGTACACTGGCATAAAAGCATCCGCTGGAATCGTGAAACGGCGGAGTTCATCGAACCCCGTGAGATGATCCATGTGCGGATGCGTAAAGATCGCCGCATCCAGATGACGGATGCCTGCCCGCAGGCACTGCGAGCGAAAGTCCGGCCCCGTGTCCACCACCCAGGCCATCTCCGGCGTGCGAATCCACACGCTGGAGCGGAAGCGCTTGTCTCGCGGGTCCGTGCTACGGCACACCTCGCAGTCGCAGCCGATCATCGGCACCCCGACCGAGGTGCCGGTGCCCAGAAAGGTGAGTGAGAAGTCTGACATGAGGTCCCCATTAACCCCAGAGAGCGCTGGGAGCACAAAGAGTTTTCTGTCAGGAAAAACTTTGTGCCCTTGGTGCTGACTGCGGCTATCCGAATCCCATGACTCAAGACTACCTCCAGCGCTTCGGCGGCATCGCCCGGCTCTATGGCAATGCCGCCCTGCCCCGGCTGCACGCCGCCCGTGTGGCCATCATCGGCGTCGGCGGAGTCGGCTCCTGGGTCGTCGAGGCACTCGCCCGCAGCGGCATCGGCACGCTCACGCTGATTGATATGGACGATGTCTGCATCACGAACACCAACCGCCAGCTCCCCGCTTTGGCCAGCACCCTCGGCAAAACCAAGGTCGAGGTCCTGGCCGAGCGCGTCCGCCAGATCGCCCCGGAGTGCGCCATCACCGCCCAGCCCGAGTTTTTCCTCGAAAGCAGCGCCGACCGACTCCTCGCGCCCGGTTTCGATGTCATCGTCGATGCCGTCGATAGCACGAACATCAAGGCCCTCATCATCGCCAAAGCCCGCGCCCTCGGCATCCCCGTCATCGTTTCCGGCAGCGCCGGAGGCAGGCGTGACCCGACTCAGGTCAAAGTCGCCGACCTCGGCCAAGCCGGGGCAGATCCACTACTCCAGCAGGTCCGCCGCCGACTCCGCGAGGCGCACGGCTTCCCGAAAAGTCCCGAAGGCCGCCCCATGCACTGGGACGTGCCCTGCGTCTTCTCCACGGAAAAAGCCATCTACCCCCAGCCCGACGGCACCTGCGCCGCCAACCGCGCCGAAACTACCGAGCCCGGCCTCCGGCTCGACTGCTCCGCCGGCTTCGGCGCGGCGACGTTTGTCACCGGCACCTTCGGCTTCGCACTCGCCGCCGAGGTGGTGCGGGTGGTGACCCAGCCGAGCTCGTGAGAAAATTGTCAGTGGGCATCTCCCCCATTGCCGAGTTTGAGCCGGGTGGTAGCTTTGCGCCCCTCCGCGCCTGCCGCGCGTTTCTCATCTGACCCTTTCCACCCTTTCATGTCCTGGCTCTCCTCTCTCGGTCCCATCGGCGAAGCAATCCGCATCGCCATCCTCGTTTTCGAAGTTCTGCTCGTCTTCAACCTCATGATCCTCGTCCACGAGTGGGGCCATTTCCTCGCCGCTCGCTGGCGTGGACTCCGTGTGGAGGCCTTCTACATCTGGTTTGGGAAGCCACTCTGGAAGAAAACCATCAACGGCGTGGAATACGGCCTCGGCAGCATCCCGGCGGGCGGCTTTGTGAAGCTCCCCCAGATGGCCCCGATGGACGCCATCGAAGGCGAAAGCAACAGCACCGAGCCCCTGCCTCCGATCTCGCCGCTGGATAAGATCATCGTCGCCTTCGCAGGCCCTCTTTTCAGCTTCCTGCTCGCCTGTGGCTTTGCCGTGCTAGTCAGCTGGCTAGGCAAACCGCAGACGGAGCCCTTTGTCACCACCACCATTGGCTATGTCGCCAAAGACAGCCCGGGTGACAAAGCGGGCCTCAAGCCTGGAGACAAAATCCTCCGCATCGACGGCCAGCAGATCAACCGCTTCGAAGGCATGACCACGGACACCGTCCGTTGGAACGTCATCGCCAGCGAGGACAAGACCATCAAATTCGATGTCGAGCGCGATGGCAAAGCCATCCCTACCATCGCCGTCGCCTCCGAATGGCCTGAGGAAGAAGAGGCCAAGTCCCAATCGCTGCTCGGCTCGGCTCGTGACGCTGTCTTTAAACGCCCGCCGCTCCGTGAAGTCGGTATCACAGGCAAGGAAACCCCCATGGTCGGCGAACTCCAGCCCCACAGCCCTGCTGAAGAAGCCGGCCTCAAGCCGAACGACGAACTTCTGAAGGCCGATAACCTGCCGATCACGCATCGCCTCCAGCTTTCCGACTACATCAAGACTCGCGAGGGCAAACCCATTCAGCTCACCATCCGCCGTGATAATGCGGAGAGCACTGTCACCCTCACCCCACGCCTGCCGGACAAACATCCCGCCGACTGGACACAGCCCATGGTCGGCATCGTCTGGCACGCCACCGGCGCGCGGAAGCTCGCGTATCCTGAAGTCTGGGAGCAGGTCTCCGGCGCGGCGAAGTCACTCATCAGCATGGTGCAGAAGCTCGTCTATTCGAACTCCGACATCAGCCCTGCCCACATGAGCGGCCCCGTCGGCATAGGCCGTGTCTATTACAATCTCCTCCAGGACCCCGCCGCCCTGCTCCAGATCCTCTGGTTCAGCGTCGTGCTGAATGTGAACCTCGCCATCATGAACATGCTCCCCTTCCCTGTGCTGGATGGTGGCCACATCGTCATGGCCATCGGCGAGGCCATCCGCCGCCGCCCGCTTCAAGGCCGCTTCCTCGAAGTCTTCCAGACCGCCTGCGTGCTCATCCTCTTCGGCTTCATGATCTTCGTCACCCTCAAAGACACCGGCGATATCTTCCTCGGTGGCGGCAGCAAGAAGGGCGGCGGTGTCAGCGAGTTTGAGTGGCTGCCGAAGGAGAAGCGTTTGGAAGCGACGAAGTAACGGCTTCGCGATTGCGCGGAGCTCTCACACGGGTTTCATAGCGCCCCTCCGATGACCTCCACCCAAGCTCTCCGTTACTGCCCCGACCTCTATCATTACCAGCGCCGCGAAACCCGCGTCTGTATGGTCGGCAATATCGGCATCGGCGGGAGCAATCCCATCCGCGTGCAGTCCATGCTCACGAGTGACACCCGTGATGCCGAGGCCTGTGTGAAGGAAGCGCTCGAACTCGCCGCCGTCGGCTGTGAGATCGTTCGCGTCACGGCGCAGACCCGCGTCATTGCGGAGAACCTCCAGCACATCCGCGATGGCATCCGCGCGGCGGGCTGTGATGTCCCGCTCGTCGCCGACATCCATTTCAAGCCCGACGCAGCCATGGAAGCCGTGAAATGGGTGGAAAAAGTCCGCGTGAACCCCGGCAACTATGCCGACAAGAAGAAGTTCGCCGTCAAAGAATACACCGACGCCGAATACGCCGAAGAAGTGGCCTACATGGAGGAGCAGTTCGTGCCTCTGGTGCAGCAGTGCAAAGCGCTGAACCGAGCCATGCGCATCGGCACCAATCATGGTTCGCTCAGTGATCGCATTATGAATCGCCATGGCGACACGCCGCACGGCATGGTGGAGAGCGCGCTGGAGTTTGCCCGCATCGCCCGCGCGCATGATTTCCACAACTTCCTCTTCTCGATGAAGGCCAGCAATCCAAAGGTCATGATCGAAGCCTACCGGTTGTTGGTTGCCCACCTGAATGCTCTCGGCAGCGACTGGAACTATCCCATCCACCTCGGCGTCACCGAGGCTGGCGACGGCGAAGATGGCCGCATCAAGAGCGCCATCGGCATCGGTTCCCTGCTCGCAGATGGCATCGGCGACACAATCCGCGTCTCTTTGACCGAAGACGCCATCCACGAGATCCCTGTAGCGAGAGCGCTCGTGGCTTCCGTGCAGAAACAAATGGAGAGCGCTCAGCCATCAGTGATCAGCCAGCCACCGCCGATCAGCTATGATCCCTTCAGCTACAGCCGCCGCGCCACGGACAGGCTTGACGTCAATGGCATTGACTGTGGGCAAGGTGCCACGGTTCCTGTTTTCACCTCGCGGGCCAAGTGGGACGCCGTCGCTCATAAGATGGACAAGCTCGGCGACTACAAACCCGAGATCGTCATCGAAGACACACCCATCATCGCGCTCGACCCACGCGATGATGCTGCCGTGCAGTCCGTGAATGCCGAAGCCGAGGTAAAGCTGGTCACCATCGCAGACGGCACCGCGCTGCATCCCATCCATGCCTACCGACTGCTCGCAGCGAAGCTGGATGCCAAGCATCCCATCCTGCTCAAAGACACCTTCGATTCGACGGGCAACGAAGACTTCCTCAACAACCTGCTCCGCGCCGCCACGAACATCGGCTCCCTGCTCTGCGATGGCATTGGCGATGCCGTCATCGTCCAAGGCGAGTCCTCTCCCGGCCAGAGCCTGCGCATCAGCTACAACATCCTGCAAGCCGCCGGCGTCCGCATTTTCAAGACCGACTACGTCGCCTGCCCGAGCTGTGGCCGCACGCTCTTCAACCTCCAGCAGACCACCCAAAAGATCCGCGAAGCCACCGGCCACCTAAAAGGCGTCCGCATCGCCGTCATGGGCTGCATCGTGAACGGCCCCGGCGAGATGGCCGATGCCGACTTCGGCTACGTCGGCGGAGCCCCGAGCAAGATCAATCTCTACGTCGGCAAGACCGCCGTGAAGTTCAACATCCCCGAGGAAGAAGCCGTCGAGCGCCTCGTCGATCTGATCAAAGAACACGGTCGGTGGTTTGATGCGCCCATTCCTGCCTGATCTATGCGCCAGCCCGTCAACAGAAACCGAGTCGAGCGCTTCATGAAGTCGCTCGGAGAATCTGTGCAGGGCTCGGGGACCGTCTTTTTCACAGGCGGCGTCACGGCAGTGCTCATGGGCTGGCGTGACATGACCGTTGATATTGACTTCAAAGCGGAACCGGAGCCGGGAGGTTTTTATGAGGCTCTCGCTCCGCTCAAAGAGAAGCTCGACATCAATCTCGAACCCGCCTGCCCTTCCGACTTCATCCCGCCACTGCCCGGCTGGCGTGATCGCTCACGCTTCATCGCCCGTCACGGCGGCATCGATTTTTATCACTACGACCTCTACAGTCAGGCGCTCGCCAAGATCGAGCGCTTCCACGACCGGGATCGCCATGATGTCTCGCGAATGATTGAGGACAGCTTGGTGAATGCACCGCGTTTACGAGAGCTTTTTGCTGAGATCGAGCCCCTGCTTCTGCGCTACCCGGCCGTGGATGCGGGATCGTTCCTCCAGAACCTCAACACTGCACTCTCATGACTGACATCACTCATCTCCCCGGCGAAGAGTTTGTGCGTCAGGGACTTCAAGACCTGGAGCAAGGTGAGACTACCACCCTGGAGTCCCTGCTTCTCCAAATCGGGGCTACGCGCATCCGCAATGCAGGCGTTCCAGTGCCCGATTTTCCGCGCCATGAGACTGACGCCGAGTTACGGCTTTATTTCCTTCTCGGCGAGCAGCACGGCAACAACGCCTACTCCCAATACAACGCCCACATCCGCCGCTTGATCAGCTTTGAGCAATCCCTGGAGGCCCGAACCTCACGGATGCGGAGGACAGAACAAGCCGCGCTCTGATCAAAGAACACGGCCGGTGGTTTGATGCGCCAGTGGCGGCGTGACCTACTTCGTTCTTATCCTGCCGGAGTGATAAACGATGGCTATCTTGAAGATTTGGGACTCACTCCGAAGGGATCACTTTTATCGGGGTCAGGTTTGGCTTTGCCATCGTGCGTGTCTTTGAGGGCATCCCCACGTTCGTTCATCAAATACAGGGGCCAAGGCCAGGAGCTGTTGCTTGAATCTTGCCTTACCACCCAGCGATTCTTCAAATTAAGCCAGAAGGTTCCGCTATCCGAAGTCCTCAGGAAGAACTCAGCCCAGACATCGGGATCTTTGAGATCAGGTGCATCAAACTGAAAAGCTGTAATCATCTCTTCAACATCCCTCCGCTCGTGGTATAAGTGGTCAGCACTGACGTGCATCAGTAATGAGGCCTTCTTATCTGCTTTGACTGCGCGAATCACATACGGATGAGCCAGTGCAGCCTTAACGGCTGAGAGAATCGGTTCAGGGGACATGATCATGGCGAGCGAATTGTCTTTTCGGCGTGGGTAGATCACCCAGATCTCCACCTCCATAGACAAGGCCTTTTTGGGTCTCATTCGGCAGGTCCATTCGCTCTCTTTAAAGTCAAAGCAGCTCTTGCCAGCCCCAGCGCTTATGCCCTGAACCTCAAAGTGCGGCTCGTAGAGTGCCTTTAGAGGACTCTTCTCGTAGATACTCGTCCCGAGCAGTTTCTCCGCATCGCGCTCCTCCTGCCACAAATCGTGTCTCGACTTAGCTTCATGATCGATGGAAGTCCTCGAGATCATCCCAGATCGGGCATCGAAGTCGTATGCCGTGCGATGACAAAGGACGAGGTGAAACATCCGGCCATCCTGAGAAAAGCCTGTCGGCTGAGTACTCTTGGATGCCAACCAAGTGTAGTGGCTGGTTGAGTACTCCAATCGCTCAGGATCCTTTATCAACTCCCTCACCTGATACTGCTTGAGGAGCCTTCCTTTGAAATAAAAAGACACTGCCAGATCCGTGTGCTGATCCAGATCACTGGCCCATGGCCCGAAACGCACAAGCTCATCTCCAGTGTTTGATAGCATCACTTTTTGAGCGAACCACGGCACCGTCCACAAGGGAGGTCCCCCTTCCTGTCCACTTTTGTAAACAATGCCCGTGCCTGCATCTTCACTGAAGGCATTTGGCGTCATCACAATGAGGTGACTGCCATCGGGGGAGGCGGTTTTATGTTCGGAATTCGACCTGGGAGTATCAGCGCTAGCACTCTTTCCCTCAGCTAAAATGAGAAGGACCGCGAAAAGGAATGTGGAACGCATTTCCATAGATTCTGAGGCTGGCGGAGCCCCGAGCAAGATCAATCTCTACGTCGGCAAGACCGCCGTGAAGTTCAACATCCCCGAAGAGGAAGCCGTCGAGCGCCTCGTCGATCTGATCAAAGAACACGGACGGTGGTTTGATGCGCCTGTGGCGGCGTGACCGATCAAGGTATCCAAGAGCTCCACAAGCCAGCTCGCCTCCTTTCTCCTGCGGGTGGAACAATCCGTCATGGCGCTTCCCCGTCTGGTCATGGATTTTCCCGCTGATGTGGGTGGGCCAGCAAGAAACCTTAGCGCTGCGCGTAACCGGGGAAAGAATAATCGCGGCTTGCGTCAGGCATGCGACTTTGTGTAGCCTCTCATCCTCACCCCTCCACTCCTATGTTTCGTGTCCCCGGCTCCCTCGGCAAAGATCTCTGTGACAAAGACCTCGGCATGACCCGCCGCGACATCCTGCGTGTGGGCGGTGCCTCCATGATGGGCCTGACGCTCAATGGTATGTTCCGCGCCCAGGCCGCCTCTGCCAACTCCGCCGCCGCAGGCCGTGCAGGCTGGGGCAAAGCCAAGCACGTGCTCATGATCTACCTCCAGGGTGGTCCGAGCCATCTCGATCTCTGGGATCCAAAAGAGAACGTGCCGGACAAAGTGCGCTCCGCTTTCAAAACGATCCCAACCAAGGTCCCTGGCCATCACTTCACCGAGATCCTGCCGCAGCTCGCGAAGGTGAACGACAAGTTCACGATGATCAATTCGATGAGCTACACGCCGAACGGTCTCTTTAACCACACGGCGGCCATCTACCAGATCATGACTGGCTACACGACGGACAAAGTCAGCCCGTCCGGCCAGCTCGAGCCGCCAAGCCCGAAAGACTTCCCGAACTTCGGTAGCAACATCATCCGCCTGAAGCCGATGGATGAGCCGATGCTGCCCTTCGTGATGCTTCCGCGTCCCCTCCAGGAATCCAACGTCGTCGGCAAAGGCGGCACGGCAGGCTTCCTCGGCAAGGCCTACGATCCCTACACGCTCTATCCCGATGGCGATGACCTAGACATGGGCAAAATGGACCGCATCAAGATCGAAGACCTCCAGCTCCGCCCCGACCTCTTCAGCGTCCGCCTCCAGCGCCGTGCCAAGCTGCGTGATGCCATCAACGACCAGATGCCCACCATCGAAGCTGCGGTGAAGGACATGAGCCTCGACAGCTACTACAACCAAGCTTTGAACCTCATCGCCAGCGGCCGTGCTCGTGATGCCTTCGCACTCGACCGCGAATCGCCAAAACTCCGCGACCGCTATGGCCGCAACACCTTTGGCCAGAGCTGCATGTTGGCTCGCCGCCTCATCGAAGCTGGCACCCGTGTGGTCGAACTCATCTGGCCCAAAGTCGCTAACTCCGACAATCACAGCTGGGATCACCACGTCGGCCTCACCCAGCGCATGAAGAACCAGAGCGGCCCGATGCTTGATCAAGGTCTCAGCGCCCTTTTTGAAGACCTCGACGCCTCCGGCCTGCTGGATGAAACGCTCGTCGTCGCTCTCGGTGAGTTTGGTCGCAGCCCTGAAAAAGGCGTGTCCACCTCCGGCAATGGCAACAGTGCCGATGGTCGTGACCACTGGCCATACTGCTACACTGCCGTCATCGGCGGTGCTGGCATCAAGCGCGGCTACATCCACGGTAAATCCGACAAAACAGGCTCCGCGCCTGCCGAGGACGCCGTGCATCCGATGGAACTTCTCGCCACCATCTACCACGCCGTCGGCATCGACCCCGAGACCATCGTTTACAACCACCTCAACCAGCCACGCGAGCTGGTGAAGGCCAAGCCAGTGACGAAGCTCTTCGCCTGATCGTTTATCAATTCGCCCGGCGTGATCACCCGATCATGCCGGGCTTTTTTTTGCTCCAGGGTAGGACGGATTCGCTTTCACGACCTTCGCGGGCACTCCGGCCACCACCATGCCGGGCTCCGTGACCGAGCGGTTCACCACGGCATTGGCACCGATGTGCGTCCAGTCTGCAATCGTCACCGCACCGAAGATCTTCGCCCCCGGCTCGATCAACACATGATCTCCGATCACTGGCACGGCCTCTTCCGTGAGCCCAATGCCGATCACGACGCCGATATTCATCCGCGCGTGGCTTCCGATGCGGGCGTTTTGGTGAATCAAAATGTCGCCTTCATGGATGAGCATCAGCCCTGGGCCGATGGCGTTTAGCGGGATGTTAAAACCCAGCAGCAGGCGGGCACGCTTCATCTGGAGCTTCAGCCACATCCGCATCGGCCACCAAAGCGGACCTGAGCGGCAGTTCGTGTAATACTCCAGCTTCCTCAGCAGCCGCTGAAAATACCAAATCGGGTCCTGCAGCAGCAGCAGCGGTGGCATCCCGGCACGACCCAGCGCGAGGCGGTCAGCCTCCAGGTAAGCTAGGTAGTCAGAGCGGGATCGAATCATGTGCAGTCGAGTACCATCACGGCTTGACGGAAAGCCGTCAACCTTGAGACCACTTTCAATACATCAGCACAGCATCACGCCGCGTGGCGAAGGCCGCTGCTTCAGTCTCCCAGCTTTCGGCGATGGTCCGCCAATCTTTGCCTGCGCGGATCTGCTCCAGCAGCTTCGTCTGATTCAGCAGAGTGTTCACTTTGCTGAGCGCGAACTCCTTCGGATACAGCTTTTGCAAAGCCACCGCGATGCCGATTCCCGCTGACACGGGCTTCAAGGCATCACGATCCGTGATGATAAGCCGCACGCCGCCGCAGGATTCGTCTTTGAAAACACTGGCTGTCGGCTTGAACCGAACGGGCACGAAACGCAGACCGGGCAGGCCGAGTTTGTTCAGCTCATGGGCGAGTCCCAGGTCATCGACATACGGGGCACCGAGCACCTGGAATGGTGTGTCCGTGCCGCGTCCCACGCTGATGCTGAACTCGAGAAGTCCGACGCCCGGATATAGCAGCGCCGCCTCCAGCGAGCGCATGTTCGGCGAGGGGCTCTGCCAGGGCAGGCCAGTTTCATCGAAGGTCAGCTCTCGCCTCCAGCCCTCGACACAGATGACCTGCAAATCGGCTCCAATCTTCCGCTCCACATTCATCATCTGCGCCAGCTCGCCCACTGTCATGCCATGGCGGATCGGGATGGTGTGGGTTGCGGTGAATTTCTCTTCATCGACCATCGCCGGACCTTCCACCTTGATGCCGCCGATGGGATTCACGCGATCCAGCACAATGAATTTCTTTCCCGCCTTCGCTGCAGCTTCCAGGCTCAGGCGCAGCGTCGAAATGTAGGTGTAGAAGCGGCAGCCGATGTCCTGGATGTCAAAAACCAGCGCGTCGAGTTCCGCGAGCTGCTCGGGCTTCGGAGCACGATTTTCGCCATAAAGGCTGAAGACAGGTAGCCCCGTCTTTTTGTCCTTCGAGTCGGTGATCTTCTCCTGATCCAGTTCACCGCGAATCCCATGCTCCGGGCTGAAAAGGGCACGCAGCTTCACGTCCTTCGCTTCATGCAGCAGGTCGATTGTGCTCTCGCGCTTGGCATTTATGCCGGTGTGATTCGTGATGAGCCCGATGCGCAGACCTTTCATCGCGGAGAAGCCATCGAGCTGGAGCACGTCGATGCCATTCAGCACGGTCGGCACCTCTTTTTCGCCACGCTTCGGCAGCGCATCCTTCACGCTTTTGAAATCAAATCCAGGGATGCACTTCGCCGCCGCTGTTCCGACCAATTCATAGAGATCCCGCACGCTGCCACCGCCCTCAGGATGCAAGCGTGAGCTGAGAAAGATCACGAAGCTCTGCGAGGCGGGCTCGATCCACAAACTCGTGCCCGTGAACCCCGTGTGGCCGAACGAGCCGATGGGAAACACCTCGCCGCGAGGCCTGCTATAAAGCGAGTCGATGTCCCACCCGAGTCCGCGCCTTTCATAGACCGTCGCTGCCGTCTGCACGCCTTGCATTTGCGCGATGGTCTCCGCTTTCAAAACACGCACGCCATCGAGCTGACCACCTCCGAGAATCATCCGTGCAAAGCGAGCCAGATCCGCCGCTGTGGTGAAGAGCCCCGCATGGCCCGTGATGCCGCCCATGCGTCGTGAGGTCGGATCATGCACCACGCCATTGAGCATCTGCCCGAGTTCATCGCGCTCTGTCGGTGCGATGCGTGAGCGCCAGTCCGCTGGTGGCACATAGCGCGTCGAGGTCATCTTGAGCGGCTTAAAAACATGATCTGCGGCAAAGAGATCCAGCTTCTGTTTGCTCACGCGTTGCACGATCTCGCCGAGCAGGATGAAGTTGATGTCGCTGTATCTGAAAAAGCTCTCCGGTGGTGCATCAGGAATGCTGCTCGTCGCCCGGCGGATGCCTTCGGCATAACCTGTCCATGTCGGTTCCCTCGGAATGCCAGCTTTCAAGCATGACGTGTGCGTCAGCAGATGCCGCACCTTGATCAGCTCACGCCCTTCACCGACAAACTCCGGCAGATAACGGCTCACCGGAGCCTCGATGTCCACCTTCCCCTGATCTGCGAGGAGCATGATCGAAGGCGTCGTGGCGATCACCTTCGTGAGCGACGCCGCATCAAAGATCGTGTCCGCCGTCATCTCCTCCCGCACCGGCACCAGCTCGCGCGCACCTTTCACCAGCGTGTGCGTCTGCCCCCGATGCTCCAGCCACACCACCGCCCCGGCAGGATTCTTATTCGTCACCGCCGTTTCCACCACCGCATCCAGCGCCTTCAGGCCGTTAGGATCCAAAGCCGTTTGTGCCGCCAGAGAACTTACCCACAAAAAAAGCCAAAGCATTCGGTACATGCCTCCACCCTACACAGGTCAGCCCTTCTTTGCCAAGCCCTCATCTGACTTGCACCACTGACACCGCCTTTACGCCCGGCCCGATTTCCTGCACGCTGAACTTCACCGGCAGAAACTGCTCGATAAGCGCCATGTTCGTCCGTGTGTGGTCGGTGATGGAGAGTGTGTGAAACACACCGCCGCCCGCGAGGGCCATCGGCAGCAGCAATTGATCTGCCAGATGGACTCCGACGGGAGCTGTGGAGGCCAAATAGCCGCGCAGACCTTTTGCCGCAGCCGTGGCGACGGCTTCAGCGGATTTTCCGAGCTGGGCGATGCCGGTGCTGATCTCGCACACGTTCGCAAAGCGGGCACCGAGCAGGATGGCATTGCCGGGACCGGTGCTGTCGTTCGCGTAGCGGAGGTCGATGTGGTTTTCGGGCCATTCGAGGATCTTGGAGGCGGTCGCGATTTCGCGTTTGGCGATCTCGCCAGGCAGATGCGCATGCAGCACGCGGCCAAAGGTCTCCACGGGCTCGCCGCGTTCGGTGAGCTTGAGCTTCTTCCATTTCTTGATCGGCCAGATTTCCGCCGTGAGCACGCCACCGCCGGCCTGCATGAAGCCGGGTCGCTCCAGCGTGACCGTGGC